>JAGXSU010000177.1 GCA_018333785.1 Methylomicrobium sp.
ATAGTGATCGCATCATAGAGCCACTTCATATCGTCACCGCTGATCTTTTTAGGACGGCCTTGCCGGTTTTTTTCAATCAAAGCATGCCAGCCACCTTGGCGATAGCAAGCCAACCAGTCAAATACCGTTCTAAGTGGGATATTGTGAATACGGGCTACTAAATTCACAGGTTCTTTTCTCAGCACCACTGCTTCGACAACTTCTTTACGCTTTTGACTTCGTTTCTCGGCTCTATTCATGGCTAAATTATACTATAATATGCGAAAACTTATGCAACGATTAATACTAACGCTAACGTAGCCTTATTTAAACGGCGAGGGCTCATGCCATTCAATTTCGGCGTGTTCCAAATGATAATCGGCGATGGTTTGTAAAGGCCCGCCAATTTCAGCAGCGTCATAACTCATCAGGCTGATGCGTTGTATCAAGCAAGACGTTGCGCTGCTTTGTGGAAATGCTTTCATGCGCGAAAAAATAGTCTCTCTGGGCCAAGTTCCTGCATAAAGACCAACCGTCACATGAGGTGTATAAGCAGGACTAAAATAGACCTGCACAGAGGAAGCCAGACAGCTATGCAAAGTAGCAATGCTGCTTGTACCCCTCTCATGAACATGCAAAAAAGGGGCGGAAGAAAAGCTCGACAATGTGCCGATTTTGATTTCAAAAGGTTTAAGACAGGCCAGACGCATCCATGCTATTTGGCAATCAAAGGCTTTGGCTACGAAGTCGTCTGAGTGCCTGGGATTGTTGCTTGGAAATCCGCAGAGGCTTAAAGTGATATGCGGTTGGCGGTTATAGTCATCCAGCAGAAATTCGGCCAGATGTTGCTTTGCGGCGTTGACCTTTTGACCTACATCAGGAAAATCAACGTCGATTGCCCAGAAGGCAAAACGCGATCTTCCTAAATGCCATTCCGGAAAATCCCTGCGTACATTGGGTAGGGTATGAAGGCCATCGAAATAGTGGTGTTCAGCATTGGTCACAGCCATTGATCAAGCTGAAGCAATGTTTGGCGAGGGGTTCATCAAATGAATTGCCGCTATTGTCAGGTTAACGTTGCATTCTTGAGCAGTGATTTAAGCCCAGCAGGGTTAGCGTATCGTTTCACCTGGTCTTTATAGCTTATCAACGATGCCGCCAAGGCTTTATTTTTGTCGATACACACAGCAACGGCTTCCAGTTTTGGGTGCGGTCTGCGAATTTCATAACCCTGTGTTGTAATGCCGATGGCTTCTCTGGCTGTCACTGTTATTCGTTTCATCGTGTCGTCCCACAGATTGCTCCAGCTAAGCGGCGAGGCAAAATGAAATTCAGTCATGGCCTGAATGCTTCCCAGTAACCAGGCGTCATTGGCCAACAGAGACCAGTTTCGAGTGTCCAGAATGCTGCCCATCGGGCCAGTCGAACCTTCGGCGAGTGTGCCGAGGTTTTCTTTCATGATGGCATCGATACTGGGAAATGACTCGTCAGACGGAACCCAGGAATAGTCTTCTTCACCGTTATCATTACGGATACTGATCCGAAGCGCCAGACGGCCGACAATGGTCACCCCGAAAGGTATCGTGTTTCCATCGACATCAAGTAATGTCGTTCCTTGCCGGGCATGCTGATAGATTTTAAAAGCAGTGTCTATATTTTGCGGATTTAACGAAGCGTCAGAATAATAATCTGTGCCGCACTCAAACGCATCTTGCCGAAAATTATTAATATCTGTGTACATGGTTTTACTGTGCTTCCCGGATGATTCTGCCTTCTATTTGATGCCTTATTGTCTTGTCAGGCAACGTGCTGATTGCTTCCTCGACTGTTTTACGGAAACTTGCGGCAGTTCCTTTATCCAGACGTGCTGGACTGGATTTTCCTGCCCCTTTGGAAAAGAGGGTATAGCCATCGATAAAACCATTTTCCCAAATGAAATCAGTGCTGGCGACCCGGTATTTTTTATCAATATCCAGCGGTTGGTAAGCAGCGTTACTTCGCAATTTGACCTCAACATTGGCAGGAGTTATGGCATAAGTATAAACGCCGTTCGATTCCATCGCATGATACTTGAACCGGAGCCCGGCTACCTGAAGAAAACGACCGTTACCCAGATGTGATTTTGACACCGAGTTTTTCAGTACATCCAATATTTGCGCGCCGGTAAGTTCGAAACTGACCAGTCCATTGTCGTAATAAAAAAGCCCTTCCATGTCATAAACCGTAATCGGGCCGGGTGGAATGTTGTCGTTGATGCGAATGCCTCCGCCGTTGGTAAACGCAATGTCGGTATTCATGTGCTCGCGGATCACATCGGTCAGAAAATTTCCCAGTGCCGTTTCCCGGCCTCGCACTGCCGGTTCGACGCCTTCCAGCAGATAGCGGGTATAGCCTAATACCTGGTTCAGATCCTTGTTTTTTTTGTTGAATTCTTCCGCCAGCCGGGCCAATTGTTTACCCACTTCGGCATCGACCCGCGCATCTTTTTCCAGCTTATTGTTTACGTCGATTTTTCGGTGGCGGGTTTCGACGCTACCATCAGACAAAACACGGACATCATGAATCACGGCGCTCTGAATGTCCGCATCGGCCTTGGTAATCCAGGTTTTTCCGGCTTGTTTCTCGATATAGAAATGTTCATGGCCGCCGATTATCAGATTTATCTCCGGAAACTCGTGAGCCAGCCATTGATCCTGATCGAGGTTTTGATGCGTCAGCGCGATGATCACAGCGGCACCTTTTGCCTTTAAATCGGCTATCGCATTGCTGATCACTTTTCGGCGAATTTCCAGGTCGTAATCGAAACTGACATAAGGCGGCTTTTGGCTGTCCAGCGTGATGCCGAACAGGCCTACCTTCACGCCATTGATGTCCTTGATCAGCACTTCATGGGCATTGGTTAATCGTTCAGAGAAGGGGGAGCCTGATGACGTCTCGGAAGAACGGTAGCGGACATTGGCGGATAACCAGGCAAAATCTGACTGAGCAATACGTCCTAGCAACACGCCCGGATCAGGATCATCAAATTCATGGTTGCCGAACACAGCCACCATGCGGTCATCGAAAGCCGATTCATTGCCATCCATCAGGTTTAATACTTTAACCATGCCATCGCCTTTTAAATACTTGCTCATGACCGATGGAAACAGAAAATCTCCGCCGTGCAGCATCAATACCTGTTCACCGGCGTCTTCAAGCTGCTTGCGAAGTGTGCGCAAACGAGCAAAACCACCGATACTGCCGTTTTCCAGACCCTCGATCTTATAGGAATCATTAATCTGCAAAATTGAAAATTGTGCTTCACGTTGAACCGGAGTGAGAAGAGCGCTGTCTTTTCGCGGTCTTATTTCCGAACAACTTGCCGTCCACAACAAGACGCTGATCAGCAAAATATGCCTGGCCACCTTCCAAAAGTTCATCGTACAACCTATTTTGTTGTTAAACGCAAGAATTTAAGAGCGATTTATTAGGGCTGTAAAAATACACCAGTTGCTGGATGACATCAATTTTGATTAATACGCTCGGTAAGTTCATGATTCCCCGGTTCTCTGGAAATAGGACATTATGTTGATATGGGGTAACTACTCGCTTGCTTTGAATTAAGGTTGTAGGTGCTGATTTAAAAGGACGCATCAATACGTCCCTGTAGCTCTCTGCAACATCCCTGTTGCAGAAGCCTTTTCAATCAACCACCTACACCCACTAAAATGGGAGGGGGTGAGCAGATACGATGTGGGTTGATGTTTTGTTCGGTGTCATGCCGTAAAGAGGTCTAATGGATATCGCCGAACAATAGGATTTTTTCAAACTTTAGCGAAACTGATAGCTTATGTCGAAACGTATCCTGTTATGTACCGACCTTGACCGCACCCTGCTGCCAAACGGCAACCAACCTGAATCACCGGGTGCCAGAGCCGCGTTCACTCGCCTGGTTTCTCGTCCGAAGATCAGTTTGGCTTATGTCAGCGGTCGGCACCGTGAGCTGGTTGAGCAAGCTATTACCGAATATCAACTACCCCCGCCGGATTGGGTGATCGGCGATGTCGGTACGACACTCTATCAGGTAAATAAAGGTGAATGGCGCCATTGGATTGATTGGGAGCACTTCATTGCTGCAGATTGGCGTGGGTTGACGGCTAAGGATTTAAGACCAATGTTTACGGAATTTCGCGCGTTGACTCTTCAGGAAGAAAGCAAACAAAATCGCTATAAACTCAGTTATTATCTGCCTTTAGAATCTTTCGCCCTCACGCTTCAGCAAGAGATGCTCTCGCGTCTTTGGTCTGCCAATATAAAAGCGAGCCTGATTTTTAGCGTTGATAAAGCCAGTTCGACCTGCCTTCTTGATGTATTGCCGCAGCGTGCAACCAAACTTCATGCCATTGAATTTTTAATGCAACAGCAAGGCTTTACCATTGACAATACGGTTTTTGCTGGCGACAGTGGTAACGATTTGCTGGTGCTTGCCAGTGCTATTCATTCCGTATTGGTCGCCAATGCTGACCATGAGGTTGCCGAGCTGGCTCAATTTCAATCTCGGCAACAGGGAACAACGGCGGCATTGTATCTGGCGCAAGGCGGCTTTCTGGGTATGAACGGCAATTACAGTGCCGGTATTATTGAAGGCGTTGCCCATTATCATCCGGAGATCCGGACTTGGATGGAACAAGACGATGAACAATAACGAACCTCTGCATATTTTCGGTGAAGTGCTGTTCGACCATTTTCCTGACGGTAGCCGGGTTCTGGGCGGCGCACCTTTTAATGTCGCCTGGCATTTACAGGCATTGGGACTGTCGCCCCGATTCATCAGTCGTATCGGCGACGATGCATCCGGACAGGAAGTTGCAGCCTTAATGGACTATTGGGGGATGCGTAAAGAGGCCATGCACCTCGGTCATGAACACCCAACCGGCAGTGTTCGTGTGCTTATAGAGGAGGGTGAGCCGCATTACGACATCATCGCCGAATGTGCCTACGATTTTATTGACAGCCAATTCGTTGAGGAAAAAGGCACTCAGGGCATTTTATACCACGGCACGCTGGCGCTCAGAAATCCGGTTGCGCGCTCGGCTTTGCAAACCATCAAAGCGAGCCATCATGGTAAAATCTTTGTCGATATCAATTTGAGGCCACCTTGGTGGGAACGGGAATCGGTGTTACCGCTGCTTCGTGATGCGCATTGGGTCAAGCTCAATGAGGCGGAGCTCTTCCAATTATGTCCTGAGCCATCCGGATTGGAACCTGCCATGTGGTCATGTTGTGAGCGATTCGACCTGGACTTGCTGGTCGTGACCCGTGGAGCAAAAGGCGCTGTCGCTTGCGGCAGGCGGCATGATTTTATTGCGGTCAAACCAGCTGAAAGCACACCGGTTGTCGATACGGTGGGAGCAGGCGATGCATTTGCTGCCATAGTGCTGATGGGGTTGAGCAAACAGTGGGCTATGGCGCTCACGCTGGAAAGGGCTCAAGCTTTTGCAAGCACGTTGGTCGGCAAACGCGGAGCAACCGTGTGTGATGGTCTGTTTTACCGCTCGTTCAATGAGCAATGGCGTTGAACGATTCCGCTGGGTTAAAGTCACCTTTAATCGACAACCAGTGAAGTGTCATAAGGTTTCCTGATTATAAAGATCAATCAGCGTAGTCAAAATCGTCATCTCTGCAGAGCCTGCCTCGGTCAGGGAATGCCGGGGGATTGCCGAGATCCAGATGCCATGGATGGCGAGCGCCGAACACATCCTTGTGATCTGGATTCCGGCAATCCCTGCCGGAAAGACGTTGTTGCTGAAGCATCTTTATAATCAGGTAAGGTTTTAACCGGTGGCTATAGCCGTGATAATAGATGATGACTTCTCGTAAATTCATTAGACGAATTATCCCCTACCACGTTGTAAAAATCTGATTAACCATCCTGTTTAGTTTATGCGTATGTGGATTTTCAGTCTGCTATACGAATCCATCGGCTAAAGCCGGTTGTTAAGTTAATTTTATTTTAAAAAATGCAAACTATTAAGCCTCAAAAATCTGGTAACAGTGACCTGCTCGCCAGCTTGAAATACGATTTTCCAGCGGGTATTGCTGTTTTTCTGATTTCCATTCCGCTGTCTTTGGGAATAGCGCTGGCATCTGGAGCGCCCCTGTTCTCGGGGGTGATTGCCGGTATTATTGGCGGAATAATCATTGCTCCGTTGAGTGGTTCCGCGTTGGGAATCAGCGGTCCAAGTGCGGGAATCGCTGTGATTGTCCTGTCAGCCATTGAAATGCTGGGGTTTAATGGTTTCCTTCTCGCGCTGTTGGTGGCAGGCATCATTCAAATTTTCATGGGCCTGACCCGGGCCGGGGTTATTGCTTATTATTTTCCGTCGTCCGTCATTAACGGCATGTTGTCGGGTATTGGGATCATTCTGTTCCTGAAACAAATTCCCCATGCTGTTGGCTATGACCTGGATTATGAAGGTGACACTTCATTTTTTCAGGCGGACAGCTACTCATCTTTTTCTGAACTGGCGCATATGATGGAATACAGTTCGCCTACCGCTATTGTAATAGCGCTCATATCGCTGGCGATTCTTATACTCTGGGAACAGCCGATAATGAGGCATTATCGATTTTTTCAGCTGTTCCAAGGGGTTTTAACCGCAATCGTAGTCGCTGTGCTGATCAATCAAGGGCTGCAAAACTTCTATCCGGAACTGGCGTTAACCGGCAATCACCTGGTCATGGTGCCTGTGCTGCAAAATCCCGGTGATTTATTCAGTCAGCTTCATTTTCCGGACTTTTCCCAATTTAACAATCCCGCGATTTATATGACCGCATTAACACTGGCCGTTGTTGCCAGTTTGAAGACGCTACTCTCTTTGGAAGCGGTCGATAAAATGGATCCCGTTAAAAGAGTCACTTCAGCTAATCGTGAACTGATTGTTCAGGGCATAGGCAATGCATTTAGTGGTTTACTTGGTGGTTTGCCGTTAGCGCAAGTTGTCGTGCGAAGTTCTATTAATGTTCAATCCGGCGCAAAAACCAAAGCGGCCGCTGTCATTTATGGCTTGCTGCTGTTTTTTGCGGTCATTCTTATCCCGACGCTGCTCAACAAAATTCCTTTAGCCAGTTTATCAAGCGTGTTATTGGTTGTCGGTTATAAACTCATCAGACCGGAATCTTTCAGGGTCATGTACAAAGCGGGCCTGTATCATTTTATTCCGTTCTGCATGACGATTTTGGGGATGGTATTTACCGACTTGCTTAGTGGTCTGGCTATTGGACTGGTCACCGCCTTGTTTTCCATTTTGCTGGAAAACTATAAAAGCGCCTTTTATTTGAGTGAATCCCACATCGGCAATAAAACCATTCTGCGGTTATCCGAACATGTCTCTTTTTTGAACAAGGCTAATATCCAGCAAACCTTCGAACAGTTGCCCGATTATTCGGACGTTGTCATTGACGCAACTCGTTCAAAATACATTGATTATGATGTCTACGAAATCATAGAAAACTTCAAAGTCGAGGCGCAGCGCAAGCATATCAAACTGACTCTGGAAAATCTGCGCGGTTTCGGCGTCCTTCCGCCAGTTGAGAATGCCCGTGCACCCACTTATGATAGTCAGAAGTCATTGACCCCTTCTAAGGTGCTGGAACTGCTGAAAGAGGGCAATGAGCGTTTTGTTAATAATCTCAAGTCAAACCGGAATTTACTGGAACAGATTAATGATACCCGGCAAGGGCAATTCCCGATTGCAATTATCCTGAGCTGCATGGATTCGCGTACATCGGTTGAACTCATTTTCGATCAGGGCTTAGGTGATGTCTTCAGTGTTCGGGTGGCGGGTAACGTGATCAATGACGATATTCTCGGTAGCATGGAATACGCCTGTAAAGTCGCAGGCTCAAAGTTAATTGTGGTGCTGGGGCACTCGCATTGCGGCGCGGTCAAAGGCGCTTGCACAAATGTTGAACTGGGTCATTTGAGTGGACTTTTAGCCAAAATCAAGCCGGCTGTTGATGCTGTAAATGCAGAGCAATCTTTAGCGTTCACGGTTGATGATGAAGATCTGGTGCAAAAGGTCGCCGATAAGAATGTGCAGTTGACCGTTGAGCAGATCAGAAATAAAAGCTCTTTGCTGGACGGTATGGTAAAAAGCGGCGAGATTGACATCGTCGGTTCGATGTACAGCATTGAAACCGGAAAAGTGAAATATTATGCAGTTGATGATTAAATGTATCTGCTGATCCCTCCCGGTTCATTCGGTGTAGGTGCTTGATTTCAAGGGACGCATGAGTAAGTCCCTGTAGCTCTCTGCAACATCCCTTGTTGCACAAGCTTTTTCAATCAGCTCCACCCCTCAATTCCAAGCGGGCGAGTTGATACGATTAAAGAATCTCCTGATTAGCAAGCTGTTTCAGCTAAATACAAAAGCGCCCGTCATGCCCGTCGGGAAACGGGCATCCAGTGCCATGAAGGTTAATCTGCTAGCTATCCATGTAGTCTGGATTTCGGCAATCCATCGGCATTCCCTGGCCGGGGCAGGCTCTGCCGAAATGACGCGGTCGGCTAGGGGAAAAGTGTTAGAACTGAAGCATCTTTATAATCAGGAAGAATCTTAAGGACTTTTTAATCCTCAAGCACTTTAAGAATTTCGGTTTCTATTCTCTGTTGCTCTTCCAACTCGGTGATGGGTAAGTGGTGTTGATTGGTAACATAAAACATGTCTTCCGCCCGACTGCCGATTGTCGTTATTTTTGCACTGTGCAGATGTATGGCCTGTTCCAGAAAGACATGGCCAATTTTAGACAAAAGACCTGCGTGGTCAGTTGTGATCAGTTCTATCATCGTTTGTCGGCTGACCGAGTCGGCATTGAATTTGATACTGGAAGGAATAGGGAAGTGTTTTGCCTGTCTTGACTGGCGGTGGATATTGCCGTCTCCTTTTACTTCCTTTTGCAATAGGCTGGCGCGCAGGGTTTTACAGATTTGAACTTCCCTGAATAATTCGTTGATGGGTTGTCCAGACTGTTCAAGCACCTGAAAGCTGCTCAGCACATAATTGTCGATTGTGGTCACGAATCGGGCATCGAGAATGGTCAGGCCCAATTGGTCGAGAGTAGCAGTGCTCAGGGAAAAGATGGTTCCTTCGTTGATGGTATAGATAAAAACTTCTGCGCTGCCCAGTTGCGTTTGCGGACGGAGCAGGACCAGGGGAAAGTCGACTTCACTGGAAGAGGCAATCGCGATGGTGTGCCAGGCAATTTCATCGGCTGAAAAACGTAAGAAATAATCATCACTGGCATGCCGCCAGGAAGCATCGATGGACGGCTCGGAAAGGCCCAGTTTGATGAGTTCTTCTCTGGCTTCTTTTTTGGTTTCAAGGCGTCGGTCCGCGAGTGCGGCCGGATTTGACAAGCCTTTTTGCAGCGTCTTGTAAGTGACGGCATAAAGTTCCTTGAGCAGAGCATCTTTCCATGAATTCCAGAGTTTAGGATTGGTTGCCCGGATATCGGCTACGGTCAGTAAATACAGATGCTTAAGATATTCTATGCTACCCACCTTGCGGGCGAATTTATGAATGACATCCAGATCGCTGATATCGCGTCTTTGAGCCGTCATTGACATGATCAGATGATGGCGAACCAACCAGGTAATCAGTTTGGTATCGTGCGTGGACAGGTTATGTTGAATGCAGAAGTTTCTGGCGATATCTTCACCAATGGTCGAATGATCTCCGTTTCTGCCTTTGGCAATGTCATGAAACAGCGCTGCCAGATACAGCACTTCCGGTTTTTCGATTAGTAAAAAGATTTGATTGCAATAGGGCAGTTCGTCACTATGAATGTCCAGCGAGAAACGGCGCAAATTACGGATTACAAAAAGAGTATGCTCGTCTACGGTATAAACGTGAAACAGGTCGTATTGCATCCTTGCAACGATATTGGCAAAGCTGGGTAAATAAGCAGCTAAAATGCCGTAACGATTCATCCGTCTTAACTGTTGAGTAATGCCTCTGGGTTGCCGGAATATTTCTATGAACAGGCGATTAGCCGTTTTGTTTTGCCGGAAATCGTCATCGATCAAATGCAGGCTTTTTCGTATCAAGCGGATGGTCGTCGCTCTGACGCCGGTCAGTGAACCGTTTTGCTGTAGCAGCAGAAAAATCTCAAAAAAAGCTGTCGGCTCTCGTTCGAAAACACCGTCGTCTACCACTTCAAGATAACCGTTTATGATATTGAAATGGTCGTTCAGAGGAATCGAATTTTCAGCCGAATCACCAAAAATAAACCGCTCGTTAAACAACTGCAACAACATTTCATTTTGTCTTTCCAGGCCTTGCACCGTTTTAAAATAAAACTGCATGAACTGTTCAACATCTTCATTGTAATGCTGGTTTTCTTCACTGAAACCAAATTGTTGGGCGAGGGCGCGTTGATGATCAAAGAACAGGCGGTTTTCACACCGGCGTGTCAAAAGGTGCAGCGCATAACGGATACGCCACAGTACATCCAGCGCGGCGACCAGATCGGCGTATTCGGATTTGGGCAAAAACCCGTATTTGACCAGTTCCTCGGGCAGAAATCCGTATTTGACCAGTTCCCTGAGTTCTGAAGTGTCGTAATGCCTTTTGAATACCCAGGCAATGACATGCAGGTCGCGCAATCCGCCGGGTCCTTCCTTGATATTGGGTTCAAGGTTGTAAGCGGTGTCATGGTATTTCTTGTAACGGCGTTTCTGCTCTTGCATTTTTGCAGCAAAAAACTGGTCGGCCGGCCAAATCTTTTCGGGTGTGATTTCGGCTTTCAGCGCTTCCAAAAGAATAACCGAACCGTTTATAAGCCTGATTTCCATCAGGCTGGTCATAATGGTCTGGTCGAGTTTAGCCGCTTCTACACATTCATGGATAGTGCGCACGCTGAATCCCGGCTTCAAGCCGATATCCCACAGAAATGTCAGAAAGCGGCCAAGGCCTTCATTGATAACGACTGATTCTTCAATATTCAGCAGGACCAGGATGTCAATATCGGAATAGGGGAACAATTCCCGCCGTCCGTAGCCACCGACCGCACACAGTGACAATTGAGAGACATATTCACCCAGAAAATATTGGCAGCAACAACTGAGAATTTGATCGACAAAATCCGACTTTTCTTCGAGTAAGGCGGCTACTGATTGGTGTGGATCAAATTTCTCGCTGAGGTTTTTATCCTGTTGTTTGAGGAGTTCCTTAAATAACAGCAAGCTGTCTTGCCTGGCAAAAAGGGAAGAGTTGATATTCGGAAATAAGTAAATCACAGTTTCACCCGGCGTAAAGTTACTTTGAAATATACGCTGCATACGAATCAAAAAACAGCTGAAAAAAATTATTGATTCGGATTGACCCCTTCTTGCCGGTAAAGCCAGGCCATTTTTACCTGAATCTGAGCCGTTTTAGGCGTTACTCAGTCCTAAAGACATTAACAAAGAGTCCGTTATAAAGAGCCGTTCTTGTCCGCCGGTAAATAATTTGAAGCTTTCGTGATGAGTTCTTCGAAGGGTTTATGGTTAGCTAAACGCATCACAACCGTTTTTCATAACCACGCGTCACGACTCAGTCAACTGGCTACCGACATGAACGGCTTGAGCTACGATTGCTAACCAGGGTTGTTCTTCAATGGGTTTACCTGAAGGCCGGTAATAATGATTGAGCACTGCAAAACCGGCTGCTTCCAGAAATCGCACGCTGGTTTCCAATTGAATGAAATGCCCGTACCGTTGTCCTGACCAGCCTTCGTCATTTCCGCGAGGATTAGATAAAAATAAAATACCGCCGGGCCGTAATGCTGCGTGCAGCTTATCAAGCACTCGCGGCAATTCCAGACTGGGGACATGAAAGAGAGAGGCATTGGCAAAAATGCCATCGAAACTGTATCCGGACAATTCCAGATCAAGAAACTTTTGATGAAGGATCTCGCAGCCCGAATACCGGCGGGCCATCGCGCAAAACACCTCACTGCCGTCCAAGCCGATAGGCCTGTGGCCCAGTGACTTGAAATACTGAACATCTCTTCCGGGTCCACAGCCCAGGTCTAAAATATCCAGCTTTTTATCGATAGGAAACGGGGCTAAAAAGGCCGCATAATTCTGCTTTACATCGTGATCTTTTGTGCCCTGCCAATAGGCTTCAGCATTTTGGTTGTAATGACTGAGCGTCACCGTTTCTATCAACTCCAACTCTTCAGCTTTGGGGGCCATAATCCGCCTTCATAAGATGTATATTTTCAAAAAGAACTTATTGTCTTACTTCTACCCCGCGCCAGAAAGCGACGTGGTTTTTGATAGTCAACGCTTCAGGTTTGGGATCGGGATAGAACCATGCCGCATCACGGTTAATCTCATCATCCACGACGATGTCGTAATAGCTTGCCTTGCCTTTCCACGAGCAAAAGGTGTGCGTGCTGCTTTCTTTAAGATATTGGGTTTTGACCGAATCGGCAGGAAAATAATGATTTCCCTCGACCATCACGGTTTCATCGCTTTCGGCAATGATGACTTTCTTCCAGATAGCTTTCATGTTTTTGCTCCGAGTTGTATTTAAAGATTATGGTTTTAGGCCGCTTCAAGAAAGTAAATACTGAACAGCTGCCTGTCGTCAGACCATATTTTGAGCAACCTAAAGCCGCCGGTATTGGCTAGGGTAATAAATTCATCGGGACTGTATTTGTAGGAGTTTTCGGTATGGATGGTTTCACCTTTTATAAAGCGGAAATCCTGACCTGAAATACTGACCTGCTGATCTTCGCTACTAACCAGGTGCATTTCAATCCGGCCTCGCTGATCATTGTAAAAGGCACGATGGTCAAAGCGGTCCAGGTCAAAGTGGCCCTCCAGTTCGTTATTGATACGGGTGAGCAGATTTAGATTGAATGCTGCCGTGATGCCGGCTTCATCGTTGTAAGCAGCGTTCAAGACGGAAGACTCCTTTTTGCGGTCAAGTCCAACCAGCAAACCGCCGCCTTTGCCGGTTAGCCGGTGTATTCCGGTCAGAAAATGCTGAACTTCCAGCGGGTCAAAATTGCCCAGACTGGAACCCGGAATGAAGACGACACGCCGCCCGTGGGGAATGCCCTGAGGTAATATCATCTGTTGAGTAAAATCAAGGCAGGCTGCATAAATGGGAAGCCAGGGAAATTGCTGACCTAAATCGCAGGCTGATTGTTTGAGAAATTCACGGGAAATATCCATCGGAACATAAGCGGAGGGAAGCAGACTTTCCAGCAGCAATTGTACTTTCTCGCAGCTACCGCTTCCGGGTTCTATCAATACCGATCCCGGTTCAATCAGACGGCCAATTTCATCGGCATATCGTTGCAACAGGTCACGCTCGACATCAGGTATGTAATATTCCGGCTGTTCCAGAATCGCTTCAAACAATTGAGAGCCGGTTTCATCATAAAAAAACTTGGGGGGTATTTGTTTTTGTCTACGGGATAGGCCTTTTAGAACTGCTTCACGAAAGCTTTCCAGCTCAGGTTGAAAATCATGGAAACTGATTTTTTGGCTTAGTGCATTCATAAGTCGTCCGCTAAACGGATGCCGGAAAATTGCCAGCGATCCTGTGGATAGAAAAAATTACGGTAAGTTGGGCGGATATGATCTTCCGGTGTTACACAGGAACCGCCTCGCAATACCCATTGGTTGCACATGAATTTGCCGTTGTATTCACCCATGCTGCCCTCCAGCGGCTTAAAACGCGGATAAGCCAGATAAGGTGAGGCCGTCCATTCCCACAACGAACCGAAGAATTGACCTTCACCGGCTTGGGGATGAACAACGCCGCTTTCACTAAAATGGCCTGTTACCGGTATTTCCAGCAATTTTGTTTCAAGCTCAGCTTCTGATGGCAGCCGTTTGCCAGCCCAGCGGGCATAAGCATCGGCTTCGTAATAACTGATATGAGCGACAGGGGCTGAGGGATTCAGCGTCTCAAGTCCATAAAGAGTAAACTCAAGCCATTGGCCATCAAGGTTTTCCCAATAAAGCGGCGATAGCCATTGGTTGTTCCGGATGTGGCTCCAGCTATCTGATAGCCACCATTCAGGGCGGACGTAGCCTCCGTCTTCAATGAAATCCAGAAATTCACCGTTTGTGATCAGTCGTGAACTTAAACGGTGGGGTTCCTGCCAAACCTGATGCCGGGGTGTTTCGTTATCAAAAGTAAAATCCTCATTACTATCGGTTCCTATCTTTACCAGGCCGCCTGACCTTTCCTCCCATTCCAATTTTACGGGTGCTTCAATTGCCGGTTGGGAGCGTTCCAGATAATGCGGTTTCAAGGGATTGTTCCAAAAGTTGTGCTTGATATCCATGAGCAGCAATTCCTGGTGCTGCTGTTCGTGGTGCAAGCCCAGCGTCAGGCGAAAAGCGACTTGTTGCCAGTGGGATTCGTCGCAGTCATCCAGAAATTCTACGATGCGTTTATCGATTTCGGAACGGTAATGAAACACCTGTTCAACCGTTGGACGTGACAATAAACCGCGTTTTGCCCGGGCATGCATAGCGCCAACCGTCTGATAATAGGAATTGAACAAATAACCGTATACAGGGCTAACGGGACGATAATCCGGATCGAATGCTTCAAGCAGAAAGGTTTCAAAGAACCAGGTCACATGCGCCAAATGCCATTTTGGTGGGCTGGTCTCAACGCCACTTTGAATTTGATAATCATCGGCCATCAAGGGCGCACAAATCTGAAGGCTGATATTGCGGATTCGCTGGTAATCTGCAATTAATGTTTGCCGCGAATTTCCGGTTATAGCCGAATGAGATTTTAATGAAGCTGACATTTGGAATTATTTAAGGTTTTAAGCCATTGCAGGGTATGCAACAAGGGACAATAATAGCTACGCCGTTACTTCGTTAGGTAATGATCGCTATTAAGAGGTACTCAATGTACTGTCCGATCCCCTTTTGTCAACCGGCATTAACCGGTGAGGCGGAATTTAACGTCAATCAAAGGCTTTTCGGTCAGTGATTTTTTCACATCATCGAACTTTTTACGGATCAACCGGTCACCAAGAAAGGGCTTATGTCTGTCTGGCCTTCTAATTCATCAAGATCAGCCATTCAGTAAGCCGCAGTGATTAACCGGTACCGGCTATGTTGCAGTATCACTTTAATAAATAAAAACAGAAAAGGGTTTTGCAAAATGATGGGATATAACAGAACGTTAAAGGCCACTGCGATAGCGGCAGTTTTGCTGATGAGTCATGCGCTGCAAGCGGCCGATAAGACTGATTCGGCAAGCTATGTTGCGGGCGATATTGGCCCTCATGACGGTACAGTCTATTTTGTCGATGCCTCGGGTGAGCATGGTTTGGAAGCTAAAGCAGCCGATGAGATGCATTCGCTCAATTGGAATGATGCGGTCAGTGCAGCCAGTGCTAATGGGGATGGATGGCGGTTGCCGTCAAAGACCGAATTAAAATTGCTGTATGAGCAAAGAAGTCTTGTGGGCGGTTTTGCCAATGACGACTATTGGAGTGCTACGGAACTCGACAGCATCAGTGCCTGGATTCAGGGTTTTTTCAACGGCGATCAGGATCGCTACAATAAATACAGCACGCTGAAAGTCCGAGCGGTGCACCCTTTTTAATTCTGAAAGGCATGTATTTGTAGAGCACATCACGGCCGAGATTTAATGTTCAATGCCATTGCTCGATAACGATGGGCACGGCGTTGCCTTTACCCATCCTACCTTGCTTTTCTAATTCATTTGTAGTTCGTAGGATGGGCAAAGCGCAGCGTGCCGATCAAGCGCAGCTAATAAAGATCTTGCGTTTGAATCAGAACAGAACCATCCATTTCAAAATGCTCGCTTTCTATCAACCGTCTCGCGGCCTCTTGAATGGCCGTTCGATGTTGCGCCACGCACCGCATGAGTTCATCATCCGCGTCCATTGAGCCGAATTTATCTTTTAAGCTTTGCAGTGAAATTCGGCAAAGTACACGCTTTTTGTCTACTTCGGCGACAACGGTCGCCATGTTGGTCGTTTTGTTGCAGCATTCGAGCCTGGGAAAAGAAATCATGATATCTCCTGATTCATGGGGTGGATGACGGGTCAATATCATGGCGAGATGGGTTCGCCGGGGTATCGTGAATGGGCTAAGGCTGATTCCAAAAGGTTAGGATTGCTCACTTTGGTTTCTTTTATCTTAACCCGTTGAGTATACGCCCCTCATGCAAGGTTCAATCATATGAATTTTTCAACTTATTTATCAGACGGGTATATTTAACGCCCCTACGTTTTACTTACCGGACTCTCCCCCTTATCGATTTTGACCAAACCTTTTGTGTAATCAGGCAATTGTTTGTTTGCTCACATTCATCCTGACCTTTGTTGTTATTTTTACTACAAAATTTCTTTTTGTGGCCTGCGTAAGTCCTTGAACTATTGAAATTAGTGGCTTTGGCAAGAATGGCATGAACCGTGCTGATAGCTAACTAACACTCAATCAGCGAGGTCAACCTTCATGGAATTGCCAGTACTAAACGAAAAGCCTGCAAGCCAGGGCGGTTGTTCCGCCGGTTCTTGCGGTTCAACCGATGATCAACTGAATCATCTTTCCGATGAAATTAAAGCCAAGGTTCAAAATCACCCTTGTTATTCTGAAGATGCTCATCATTATTTTGCCCGCATGCACGTAGCGGTTGCACCGGCTTGTAATATTCAATGCCATTACTGTAACCGTAAATACGATTGCGCCAACGAGTCCAGGCCCGGTGTGGTTTCTGAATTATTAACGCCGGATCAGGCGGTTAAAAAAACGATGGCGGTCGCAGCCAATATTCCGCAAATGACGGTATTGGGTATAGCGGGTCCCGGCGATCCATTAGCGAATCCGGAACGGACGTTCGAAACGTTTAGACGGCTAAGCAAAGAAGCCCCCGACATTAAATTGTGCGTATCGACTAACGGTCTTTCACTGCCGGAATCGGTTGAAGAATTGGCCAAGCACAATATTGATCATGTCACGATTACGATCAACTGTGTCGATCCTGAAATTGGCGCGAAGATTTATCCCTGGATTTTCTGGGAAAACCGGCGCATCAAGGGCAAAAAAGCGGCGAAAATTTTGATCGAGCAGCAGCAAAAAGGTCTGGAAATGCTGGTTGCAAAAGGCATTCTGGTTAAAGTCAATTCCGTCATGATTCCGGGTGTTAATGACAAGCATCTGGCCGAAGTCAGCCGGATAGTCAAAGCCAAAGGGGCCTTTTTGCACAATGTAATGCCTTTGATTGCCGAAGCCGAGCATGGCACATTTTACGGTGTGATGGGTCAGCGAGGCCCGACCGGCGCCGAATTGCAGGCGTTACAAGACGACTGTTCCGGTGATATGAACATGATGCGTCATTGCCGCCAATGCCGCGCCGATGCAGTGGGTATGCTGGGCGAGGATAGAGGCGATGAATTTACGATGGATAAGATCGAGTTGATGGACATCGATTACGAAGCCGCAATGGAAAAACGAAAAGTGATTCATCAAGCGATAGAAGCAGAAATGAACAGCAAACGTGCACAGAAATCCGAATTTGCCGAACAAATCGCGCAAGAACCCAAACTCACGACCCGCCCGGTTCTGATGGCGGTCGCTACCAGCGGACAAGGCGTTATCAATGTGCATTTTGGTCATGCCAAAGAGTTTCTGATTTATGAAGCGTCTCCTGATGGTGTGCGTTTTATCAGTCACCGTAAAGCCGATCTTTATTGCGGTGGCGACAGCACTTGCGGCGATGGCGAGTCGGTCTTGCAAACCACCATCCGGTCACTGGAAGGCTGTGAAGCGGTATTGTGTTCAAAAGTCGGTTTTGAACCCTGGGAAATGCTGGAGAACGCAGGGATCATGCCCAACGGTGAACATGCAATGGAACCGATAGAAGAGGCTGTGATGTCGGTTTACAAGGAAATGGCGAAAAACGGCAAACTGGATGAGATCATCCTGCACAACCGGGCAACGGCCTAATCCGGCTTGCTTCTTATGCTCACTCCATTGGACTTGAACGGATGAATCATTATGTCTTTAAAAATCATCGAGACTTGCGTCAATTGTTTTGCCTGTGAACCCTTATGTCCAAGCAAGGCAATCTATGAAGCTAAACCGCATTTTTTAATCGACAGTAAAAAATGCACTGAATGCGAAGGGGATTTTGCGGTACCACAATGTGCAACTATTTGTCCTATTGAAGGCGCGATACTCGATGCCTTGGGTGTTGCATTAAATCCGCCTGGGTCTTTGACCGGTATTCCACCGGAAAAAATGGCTGAAGCAATGGCTGAGTTGCAGGCGCATTAAAGGGTGGGTTGGTTTAGTTCGGTAGACGCTAACCGAACAGATCAATGTGCACATCGGGTTACGGCTAGCGCCTCAGACTTAGGATCAGAGCCAGCGCTGTCATGATTCGGCCTACCCGATACTGAAATGGGCGACAGATTTTTTATGCCGCAGCGAATTGACCGATTTTATAAAGGTGAACTGTTATGGCACTTGTCTATTTTTACGAAAAACCGGGATGTCTGAACAACACCAGGCAAAAACAACTGCTGGTGGGCGCAGGGCACCTGATCATCGTTCATGATTTATTGTCCGAACCTTGGCGTAATGACGTTGCCAGACTGCGCTCATTTTTTCATAACAGACCGGTTGCAGAATGGTTTAACCCCAGCGCGCCGCGCATCAAACAGGGATTGGTGAATCCTCAAATGATGTCAGAAAGTCAGGCTATTGAGGCAATGATTGATGATCCAATTTTGATAAGGCGCCCGCTGATTGAATCGGACGGCATGCGTTGGGCAGGATTTGATGTTGAACAGGTTGATGCCTGGATTGGCTTGTCTTCGGGGTCTGTAGGGCGCGATCTTGAAACCTGTACCCGCGATAGACGGCAAGCCGGTGAATATTCATGAACAAGCTTGAACTCCACGACAGTGACGGGAAGCCTAAAGCGGTCATGTTATCCGAACGCGTGCATTGGGTAGGTTCTCTGGATCCTGACTTAAGAACGTTCGACATTATTCTCAAAAGCGCAAACGGAACAACGTACAACGCTTATGTGATCAGAGGTAGCGAAGGGGTGGCGGTTGTCGATACGGTCAAGGAAGGTTTTGCCGATGATTTTTTCTCCAGACTGGAAAGCGTTGCCGATTATTCAGAAATTAAAGTCATCGTGCTGAATCATTTGGAGCCTGACCATACCGGCGCATTACCGGAATTGATGAAACGGGCGCCGCAAGCACAGCTTTATATTTCCCAAAAAGCCCAATCGATGCTGAAGGCCTTGCTCAAGCAGGATGAAATGAGCTACACGCCGGTATTGACCGGTGATCGGGTATCGCTGGGAGATCGGACTCTGGAGTTTTTACATACCCCTTATCTGCATTGGCCCGATACCCAATGCACGTATTTGGCGGAGGAAAACATCCTTTTTTCCGGTGATGTGTTCGGTTGCCACTACTGCGATAACCGCTTATTTAATGACCATGTCGGCGATTTTCGCTTTTCGTTCGAATATTACTACGCACACATCATGCGGCCTTTCAAAGACTATGTGATGCGTGCTCTGGATTTGATAGAACCTTTGCCGGTCACGATGATTGCCCCTACGCACGGTCCTATTTTGCGAGATAGACCGGATCGCTATGTGAGGCGGTATCGTCAACTTTCCAGCCCATCGCTGGCCAGTGAAATCAGCTGTGATCAAAAAACGCTACTGATTTTTTATATCAGTTCCTACGGCAACACCCGGCGCATGGCAGAGGCCGTTTATGCGGGGGCGATGCAGGTGCCTGACGTCAGGGTGTCATTGTACGATCTTGAAGGCGGCGAAGTGGACCCTTTTGTCGATTTGATCGAGGAGGCCGACGGCTTGATATTCGGTACGCCCACTATCAATGGCGACGCGGTGAAACCCATTTGGGACTTGTTGTCATCACTGACGGTGATCAATATCAAAACGAAACTGGGTGGCGTTTTTGGCTCTTACGGCTGGACCGGCGAAGGTGTTCCATTGGTTGAAGACCGCCTGCGCGGTTTGAAAATGCGTGTACCTATCCCCGGGTTGCGCGTCAAATTAATTCCAACCGATGAAGAAATTCAGGCTTGTCATGATTTCGGCCTGGAGTTGGCAAAAGAATTAATGGGGCTGCGCAGTCAAAAAGTCCTCAATTTTGCCGATTTGGCTTGAAAGAGGAAAACAAGGCGAGATTCATGCGCCAATTATTACTAACTTTAACTAAGGAGTCACACTATGGCCAAATCGACCATTACATTTGAAGACATCAACGTCACAGTCACCGTTCCTGCCGGAACCCGCGTCATCGAGGTTTCAGAAAAAGTCGGATCGGGTATTACCTATGGTTGCCGCGAAGGCGATTGCGGAACCTGCATTATGAAAGTCACCTCCGGTTGGAATCATCTGACTGAACCTTCGGTATTAGAAGACAAGATTTTAAGAGAAAACATGGCCGGCAAACATAACCGGCTTGCCTGTCAGGCCCAGGTTCTGGGCGGCGAAATTTCAGTACATCCTGTTTAAGTTAAAAAATGTTGAGGAATAAATCATGGCTTTAGTTACATTTACAAGTCCGGATTACCGGGATAAAACCGTTTATGCGGTGGCCGGCAGTCACACGCAGTCAGTTTTGAAACTGGCATTGGAGAACAAAATCCCGATTAATTTCGAATGCGAGGACGGCGAGTGCGGGACTTGCCTGGTCAGGGTAAGCAGTATCGACAACAAGCATCAACGTATGGGCGGTCCGTTAACCGATAAAGAAAGAATCATCTTGCAGCAACTGGGGAAAATCACTAAAGAACAGGTGGAAACGATGATTGTCGATGATTTTCCTACCGAATGGCGCTTGGCCTGTCAGATGATCGTCAGGGATGAGGATATTCGCGTCGAATATTGATCATTCAATAAATCAAGGTCTACTGCCTTGGCGACCTTCGCAATGACTCGTGAACGGATATTTCAGGAACTGGTAGAACGTTCTAACCGATCCGGTAATGCAATCTGGTTGGCTAGAATGATTGCCAGTTGGCGAGTCGGCGAGGGCGCATTGCCCGATTATTTGGGGCTTTCCCCTGAACAATTCAATAATTTACGAAGCCTTTTTTTTTCAGGTATTGACCTCCCTCATCTAGCCTTATCAGGCAAAACAGCCGATTACAGCCGGATGCTCGAAAAACAGGATCTGGAAACATTACTGAGTGATTTTCGCGCGCCGGATGTGGCTGAATCAGAATGGATCATCACCATCCTGGTTGCCGGTTGCCTGGGCAACGATCATCTCTGGCAGGACTTGGGTTTATGGTCACGTTCAGAATTATCCGGACTGATGAGTCATAATTTTCCCGAACTGGCCGCACGCAACAACAAAGACATGAAGTGGAAGAAATTTTTGTATAAGCAGTTATGCGAAATGGAAGGGCTAAATCTGTGCCGTGCACCTTCATGCCAAGTCTGTCAGGATTATGGACAGTGTTTTGCCTCGGAAGAAGCGACCGGCGTAAGCGATATCCTGAGCTCGGATAGCTTGGGTTAGGGCGCTGGGTCGATAATTGTCCGGCGTCAATTAATTTGCAAAATCCATCACCCTTGGTTGTAGGATGCGGTGACGATAGGAACCGCATCAATTGCGAAAGATGCGGTTCGTTCCTCACCACATCCTACGGGCTAGTAATTCAAACAGAGCGCTCTAATAAGCCGGGCAGTAAAAAATTATCCCTTTCGCACTTCAAATTTCGGCAGCGCCTAAGGAGGCAAGGGGTTGTTCGGCAAAGGCTTTGCCAGCCGGGATGATGACTAGAGCCTATAAGGATGGTTTTACGGCGTCCTTTGACGGACACTCCAGTGCCGTATTCCGATCAACGATGGTTATAAAAATTATGTTTCCTTTGATGCCAGGTATAAAATGCTGTCCGAATAACTGATCGCAAAACATGCCCCTTTTGATAGTGACATTGGAGAAATCGATGAACAATAAGTATACCCACAGATTAAAAATGTTAATTGTTTTGACACTGCTATTTATTTCATCTTCCAATTCCGGGGCAACAACTTACAGTGTAAACAGGTCAATTGGGGCTGGATCGGTAACTGGCACAATTACTACTGATGGTTCCCTTGGAATTTTATCGGCTTCAAATTTTTTAAATTGGGAATTGCTCCTTAACGATTCTAAGGCAACGTTTACTCTTTATGGACCAGAAAGTAATCGTTCCAACTCAAATCTATTCCTGGTTGGGAATGCTTTTTCAGCGACAGCGAGTGAGCTTATTTTTGATTTTAGTGGTTCTGGCTTAGCCCTTGCTTTATTTCAAAACCCTTCCACTGGCTCAGGTATGAACTGGTGGTGTCTTGAAGGTACCAGTTGTTCCGACAATCTCGGTGGTGAAACGTTAAATATTAATGGACCAATACAATTTTCACCTTATTCTGGTCAGAAAATTATTGCTACTACCTTTCCTGCACCCGTTCCAGCCGCAGTTTGGTTATTTGGCTCTGCTTTAATAGGGCTTATTGGAATGAGGAAACAATCATAAAGTCATAATATCGGTGAGGTCTTACTCACAGATTCCCCAAATATGTTAGCGGCTTAAGCGTCAAGTGCAATTGTGGGGACCTTCCAATTGTCGTTTGCACTTTGTTATTTATTTAAAACTGAGCGGATACGGGGTTAAATAAAATCTTCTGGGTCATCTATTGGCCTGTCTTAGTCAATAAGCCAAAGCAATTCCCTAAGCATATTCTTGCTTTTTTCGTATTAACTCCTTACAAGATCAATCACTTTTATTGCTGTTTTGAGAGTCTAATCTCATGCTGCTTTGCCTGTGTTTTTACCTGTTCAGATCCGTAGGATGCGGTGATGAAAGGAACAGCATTGATCGCGAAAGATGCAGTTCGTTACTCGCCAGATCCTCAATGGCTGTCTGAAAAATGCGGACAAAGCATGTAATGCCGTGGGCAGGAAAGCTTAAGTTGTGACATTTATCGGTCCGGTGCGGTTGGTAAACACGCCTCACGCTCAACTCTTACGCAACATATGAATTCTTGCCAAAACAATCAGCGTTGGGCGCTTTAGTCCGAAGGTAGATTGGAAAGTGACGTTGAAATTACCAATTATACAAATCAAACACATTCTCATTTACATATAAGGGTAATTTGCGTAATATACCAAGTCATCACGATTCAAAACTTGATTTTTATCAATCCAGAGACCGAGAAGCACTATGACTTGTAAATCTTCGAAATTACTCTATCCCAACCGAATTGCGAAGATTTTGGGATGCACTCTACCCATTCTGCTTTCAGAAATAACTTATGCCGTAGACGATGATGCAACCGTTTTGGAAATGCCTGTCGTCGAGATCGTCGGGTCGGATTCTTCGCTCAAAAATATGGCCAGTAGTGTTAATATTCTGACTCAGGAAGAACTTTTCAAGAGCCATGTTTTCAATGTTAATGAAGCCTTGCGCAAAGTGCCCGGCGTTAATGTGCGCGACGAAGAAGGCTTTGGCATGCGGCCAAACATCGGTATTCGCGGCATGAACCCTACCCGATCGACCAAGACATTGCTACTGGAAGATGGCATTCCATTGTCGTATGCTCCCTACGGTGACAACGCCAGCTACTACCATCCGCCGATCGAGCGTTTTGCCAGTATCGAAGTCCTGAAAGGGCCAGAACAGATCAAGTATGGCCCGCAAACCATCAGTGGTACCATCAATTACCTGACACCCAACCCGCCTTCAAAGCCTGGCGGTTCATTGGGCTTCACCGGCGGCACCCGTGAGTTTTACGATGGCCAGTTCAATTATGGCGGTACTTGGGGTGATTTTGGCGCCTTGGTCGACATCACGCATAAAGAAAGTGAAGGCGCCCGCGACAATACCCATTCCGACATCAACGATTTCAACATCAAAGGCGTTTACGACATTGATAGTCACAACGCACTGACGCTTCGCGCCAATTATTTCCAGGAAGACTCGCAAGTAACCTATTCGGGTATCACCGACGCCGAGATGCGCAATTTTGGCATTCAATACAATCCGTTCAAAAATGACACGATGAAAACCGACCGCTGGGGAACGTCGCTGACTCATCAGCTCACTTTCAATGACGATGTTTCATTGACCACCAATGCGTACTGGTCACATTTTCATCGTGACTGGTGGCGGCAGGCGAGTACGACGACGGATGGGCAATGCGGATTCAGTAACGATCGAGCGCTAGGTAAAGCGGTCAACCCTGATACCTGTAACTCGTCCCAAGGCCGATTACGCGATTATTACAGCTATGGAGTTGAACCGCGCTTGCATGTCAACCACAGAACGCTGGGTATCGATAACGAATTTGACATGGGATTTCGCGCTCATTTTGAAGAGCAGTATCGAACTCAGGAAAATGCAAAACCGTTAGGCGGTGCAACGACAATAAGCGAAAAGAACGAGCGCGACACCGAAGCATACTCAGGTTTCGCGCAAAACAAATTTATTTTGGGCGACTGGAGCCTGACGCCTGGTGTTCGTATTGAGCACGTCAATTTCAGCCGAACCAACGAGTTGAACGGAGCCAGTGGACAGTCATCGCTCACCGAAGTTCTTCCTGCTTTCGGCACCACCTATTCGCCTAACGACAGGTTCACGACGTTCTTCGGCTTTCATGGTGGATTTTCGCCCCCTCGGGTCGAAGATGCAATCAGCAACACAGGGACACTTATCGATGTTGGACCTGAAAAAAGCTGGAACTACGAGGTTGGCATTCGCACAAAACCTTACACGGGTTCAAAACTCGACGCCGCGCTGTTTCATGCGGACTTTCAACAGCAAAACGCGGTTGGCAGTATCGCGGGTGGCTCAACACCTCTAGCAGCCGGCGAAGCGCTGTATCAAGGCGCCGAATTACTTGCTCGCCAGGATTTCGGTCCCTTGTTCGAAACCGACCACAATGTTTACTTCCAAGCCGCTTATACGTGGGTCGCCACAGCAGAAATGACCTCAGCATTTCGCTGTTTGGGCCCGGCGAATGATTGCAGTGCGTTAACCGCTCGCGAAATGGCAAACGGCGCATATATCGGCAACCGTTTACCTTATTCACCTGAACATAACTTGACCGCCACGATTGGATATTCCCACCTCAGCGGGTTTGATATTCATCTGGAAACAGTTTATGTCGGCAAACAGTTCAGTGACTTCGCTAACACAGTCGAGGTGCCGACAAATGGCAACGGCCAAATCGGCGAAATCGACGACTACGTCGTACTGAACGTCGCCACCACTTATCACGTCAAGCCGATCAATACCGACTTTTTTGTGTCGTTGAAAAACCTGCTCGACGAAACATACATCGTAGATAGAACCCGAGGAATTTTGCCTGGTGCGCCAAGATTGGTTCAGGCCGGCTTCAAGGTGAATTTTTAACCAACAAATGCATGCATGTTTGAAGTTTCTCAGTTTTTATAGGTATGTCCAAGCTTATTAGGGAGCTGTGTTTGCATTAAGAGTTGCCGCCGTTTCGGCAGGGATTGACTTAAGCCATGGATGGCAAGACTGAAACACACCCTTGTGTTCAGGTTCTCGGCAATCACTGCCGGGATGACCGTTCAGCTTAACGCGAACAGAGCTTTACTGAATGGATCAACACCGTTTACGTAGAGATGCAGAAGAAGTTAGGGTAACGTAAGGGACCGTTGCCGGGGGTGGTGAGAGATTTTTTTAATCAATCTCCCTCTCGATCCTTTTTTTATCAAGAGTCCATATAAGTGGAGGTCGATTAACGAGCTTCCTAAATATTCGGAAAGCCATTTACGTTAAATTGCCTGTAAACTAATGAAACTATATATAGGCTTGGTTGAAAGACCCGTCCCGCGATCTCTTCTCTAAAATTATTTTAGCTTCTTTCGACATATCACCTTATTGCCTGGTGCGATGTATTCTATTTGGTCAAAGCTCATTATGTTCGACATGGCGATTCCCCTGCCGTGGTTGTCAGTAGCACGGATTGGATCCATTTCCATAAACCTTTCCCATTCAAAACCATTACCCTGATCCTCAAGGGTAAAGACAATCTGGTCATCCATTTTTTTAAACGAAGCAGTCGCATATTTATCTTTGTATTCGGGCAATGAAAGGCGTCTTTGCACTTCCTCAGCCCATGCACATTTGAAATTTAATTCGGATTTTTCATCATAAGTGATGCCAAGATTGCCATGTTCAACCGCATTAATCATTAATTCTCTGAGCCCCATGATGACGGCTTCAGGATCGGGATATAAGTTAGCAATGAAATAAGAAAGGCTTGTGACGTCTTCTAAACTTTTGAGTGAGAAATCGCAACTCACAACACATGTAAGGGCTGCGTTGACTTGTTCTAGCTTCGTCTTTATGTCGTCATATACAGAGTAATCCTTAAGAGCACTCTCTAAAATAGAAAGGAGAACATTTTTTTTGAATGGTTTGGTCAGATAATAAAATACTCCGGCTTTGATACCTTCAGCGATTTCATCTTGAGTAGCCGCAGCTGTTTGCATGATGACCGGTATATGTTTATAGCGGTCATTTCCCTTGATGAGTTCCAGGAACTCCATGCCATCCATTTCGGCCATCATTCGGTCCAGGAGAATAGCATGAAATTTATGTCCGGATTCCAGTTGCTCCAATCCAGCTTTTGCACTCTGAACAGCGGTGATTTCGTAATTGCCCTCTGAAAGATATTCCTCGAGTAAGATTAAATTCAGATGTTCATCATCAATAGCTAGAATTTGATGTGTCATTATTATTTATCCTAAGTTATTTATGGCTGGATTTATTTCCATATCAACAGGGAATTCTAAAAAAAAACTGGAACCACCACTGTCGTTATTCTCTACCCTGATACTTCCTTTATGCGCTTGCATGATTTCTTTGCATATAGATAGGCCCAGACCCGTGCCACCAGCATCGGCTTTGGTTTTGCTACTTTGAACGTACTTATCGAATACAGTTTCCAGCTCATTTTCCGGAATGCCAATTCCTTGATCAGATACTATCAATTTCAATATCTTATAATTACTTTCGGTATGAATTCTGATGCACTTGCCTATTGGTGTGAACTTGGTTGCATTGGTAAGCAGGTTGATTAATACTTGCGTCATACGCTCTTTATCGAAAACTAATTTGATTTCCTCGTTTACTTCCGAAGATAGTTTAAGTTTCTTATCGTCCACTAATTTAGTGACTTCATTTATAGCGCTATCAACTACTGACTTTAACGAATGATTTGCGAAATTAAACTTCATCATACCTACTTCCAACTTAGCCAGATCGAGCAAATCATTAATCAAAACAAGGAGGCGTTCGCTACTGCCATGAACCAGCGAAAGGTATTGCAGTTGTTTTTCCTTTGGCATTGAATCGATCTTTTCCATTATAGATTCCAACAGACCAATCATTACATGAAGCGGAGTTCTTAATTCATGGCTCATGTTCGCCAGAAATTGGCTTTTAAATGTATTGGCTTTTTCAGCTTTTTCTGTTTGAAGCTTGGCTTCGAACAGAGCCCGCTTAAGCACAAATTCCTGCCTGAATTTTTGGGCGACCTTAAGTTGGCTATCTTTCCACGGTACACTTTTTCCCTCTACCGTTTTTACCCAGGATTCAAATGATTTACGGGGGCCAACTTTGCCACTTTCATCCTGAATAACGGCCTGCGAGGGGTTACCCGCCCATTTTTCGTCATAAGCATGTTCTTTGCGATGCCAGATGATTATTTCATCCTTGTTTTCATCTTCGACCAATCGGATGGCAAGTATTCCACAAATTTCATTTTTAATTTCTAATAATGAAGGACTGAATTGTTCTAATGAATCGGTAAAAAAAATACCGTTCTTGGTTTCATTATGGATTAAATCGGAAAGCGCTTTGCGATGAGAGCCATTAATATTAATAGATCCGTAAAGCTGTTGGTCGTTATAGTATAAACAGCCATCGGCATCCAATAGCTGTAAGAACAATAATAAATTTTCTTGGAATAATTTGCAGATATCGAATTGCTTGGCTGCGAGACTATTAATAACACTATAAATAACTGACTCTTTCTGATTAAATTCCTCTATAGATTCTTTTTGAAATAAAAACTGATATTGAGCCAAATACTTATTTACCAAATATTGACACGCAGCAAGTTGTTTATATCTAATTAAGACAGGCTGCTTTGAGTGGGCGCCAAACAGAGCGACAAGCTTACCCTCTTTGACCACAGAGAATGATGCAGACGAAGCTACTCCCATATTACGTAAATACTCCAGATGACTCTCCCCAGCTCTTCTCGCAAGTGAATAAGTTAAATCCAGTGTGTCTGCCTCAATGCCTTTTTCATTTATAATCAGTGATAAATCAGCGTATGCATCAAGAATGACTCGTGATTTGTTTTTTACGTAAATAGACCGAACACTCAACGGAATGTCGGTTGCAGGAAAACGATGATGCATCAATGACGGCAAAACATCATTATTGAATTCTCCGGAAACGAAGCCATTGCCGGTGTCATCAAATTCACAGTACCATATTCGATCAAACCCAATGATTTTATGAAGGGTTTTACAAATCAAATTTGCCAGTTCGTAACTATTTACTTGAGAGGAGTTAATAGTGCCTGATAACCGTAAGAATAGTAAATCAAGATAATCAGTGGCTACGTTTTTAAAGCTATCTGTTTCTAATTCGACAAATATAAAATCGAGGTTGCGGTAAAAAAGAGCTTCTGTTTTAAAATGGGTATTTTCAATGATAATCGGTGCTGGAAAACGATCACTGTAATCGGCTTCTTGGATTTTTTCTTGGGCTAACAAAATCCTTAGTTTTTCAGCGCTTTGGTTATCCAATAAATCCCAAAATTCCTTACCGATTATTTCATTTATTCCTTTTGAAAAGATATTTGATGCATTATCGCTGCAATAAACAACTCTGTAATTTTCAGGTTTCAAGACCAGCAGCACATAATGCGGTTGTATAGAGTTTGTTATGTGATATTGTTTGCTGTTACATATTTCAGAGGGATCGTTTATCTCTTCAGATAATGGTTTCGTCACTTAATGCCCCCCGAAAAGACTGAAAGGTAGCGATAGCCGCATTACAGACAAAATCATGATTTAAATCTAAAGTATGGCCACAATCATCGATAAAGGAGCGGGTCTCAGCCCATTTTTTTTGTGTGTTATCTCTGTAAGGAAAAAAGAATGTTGCAGCTTTTTGCACGTCAATATGTTGCTCAAGTCTCTTTATGATGACACTGCCACCAAGGGTTGAGCCTTCTAAAACATAAAGGATCCCCAGAAAGTCTTCGTGGCTTCTCAGGTTTGGAGTATCTGACTCTGTTAATGTCAGATGAATAGGGTGATTACTGATATTCTGCAAATCTGCCTGCAACAAAGGAGACTTAGGAAGGTAACTGTAGGACAGACTCGGGTTAATTAAGAACGCACTCATCTTTCTCTCCATAGGCAGATAAAGCGATAACATCCGTTTTAATAATGTTTGGTAATTTTTTAAGGAAAAATGATTTCCAAAAACGTCCTGCATGATAGGAATGTTTTCTGTTTTGCGATGCTCACACGAAGTCGATTTTTTTAGAACTTCTGACAGAGAGGGAAGGATTGGCGTATGCATCAAGTAAAAATTTCACGCCGCCAATGTTTCAATACGCTTGATTTTGGCAAACCGAGCGAGAAACCCCAGAGCTTTCATGATGCGAACCTTTTCCAAATCCTGATAATCGACCAACATCGCTTCGACTGTCATAAAGACACTCAAGGATAAAAAGATGTTTTCAACCGGATAATGCAATCCTGGAATGGATGTTTTGCGTAGACAAATTTCGGCATGCATAGAAAATAGCTCAGACAGTAGTTTCATCGTAACAGTCCCAGTAAAAATCTTGTGTCATCTATTTGTTAATACACCGGTTTAATAGCAAACCTGAATTGGATTTCTTTTGATAGCCCTGCAGACGTTAGCGATAAGAACCTCAACAATCGTGTAAAACAGGGTATGGGAACAGACTAAGGTCCCACAAATATAGCATAAATATTCTGCCCGGTAATAAAGGCCGCCTGTTGACAGCAATTCTCAATTTAGGCAGATCACCCTAAGTGCTTTCATCGGGGAATAGGGATATTCAAACCATCAAGCATAAATTCCATCAAATGTTGCCAGCTATCAAAACAAACATAACGAGTGAGCGCCCTTAAATCGTTAAAAAACGTCTTCCGACTGGGCAATTCTTCACGCAGCAATCGATAACATTGATCGAACCATTGCAACACCGTATGAACCAGAAATGCCAGGATGATCAGGCTGGCTAACAAGGCGGCGAGG
>JAGXSU010000178.1 GCA_018333785.1 Methylomicrobium sp.
CACAACAAACCTATTGGAAACGAGGGAAGTGGACGCCGGTATCGACAAGCGCACCGGCGAAATTCGCCAAACTACGCAAACCGGCTTCTATATAAATGGTACAGACGGAAAGAAAATTTGGGTTGGACCCGATGTGGGCTTTAACAGCTCGCCATTGGGCGCGCATATTTTAGATGATGTATTAGTAAAACGCGCAGCCGATCTATCCGGTGATGATGCCCTGAATCAGGTGCGCCAGGTCGTATTGAGCGAACCAAGGATGCAGGCTTGGCGCGGCTTCGTCAACAATACGCTGGAATACGGCAAGCAGCAAAAGCAAACCATGACGGTGGGCGTGATGCGGCAAGCTGAATTGGATTATGCCCGCGCTAAACAAGCCCCTATTGACTCGCCGATTATTTTCATTGCTGATAATTTGCTGATTAGCCCGAAAGCTAAGCGCCACGCTGCCAGTGGCGATGCGTTGTCAGCGAATGAATGGTTAGTTTTGCCTGAACAGCTGGCTACTGCTGAGATGGCGGTATGGGATACAGAGGAAAAAACCGTGGTGTATTTATTGCCGGGGCAAGCGGAAAGCCGTTTGGCTGTGCGGTTTGGGCGTCTTAAGTCGGATGGCTTGGCGGTACCCGATACGGCAACGGTGTTTCATACCGCTAAAACTCAGTTTGAAGCCTATTTGCGGCAAGGCCGCTATGAAAAAATACGGTAGACAGTTCCCGGATTCGAACCGGGCGAGTCAAAAGCGTTTGCTATCGGCGGCACACCATGCGCCCGCACACAAACTGTCTACCTGCATTTAGTATAGGAGTAATGATGATTGAAATCGAGTTTAATTTAACGGACATGCATAATGATTTCGACGCCATGATCAGGCGCATTAAAAATCCATCGCCATTGATGGCAGGCATTGCCCAGGAACTGGTTGCCGAAGCAGAAGATCAGTTTGATAGTGAGGCTGGCCCGCAAGGTAAATGGGCTGAACTGAAGGCCAGTACGATCAAGCGTAGGCGCAAAACCCAAAACTGGCCGGGTAAGATTTTGCAGGTTAGAGGAAATTTGGCGGCCAGTATACATGGGTTTCATTCTAGCCATGAAGCGGGGGTGCGAGCGGGTAGCGGGCCATCGGCTAAGTATGCAGCTATTCATCAGTTTGGTGGTGCAGCTGGGCGTGGTCAAAAATCAAAAATTCCAGCAAGGCCGTTTTTGCCTTTTATATTGCGGGGTAAGGAGGCCGTTCTATCGGATTCTGCGTTAGATTCTATTGTGGAGATGACGCGTTACTATGTTAATGGCCGGTTGATATGACTTTCCATATCGAGTGGACACATGGCGTGGGCAGAGTCTATGACGAGGATTTTAGTTTCAAAAATGCCGATCCATTTTTCTCGGTGATGGCTTTAGAGAAGATTGGGCCGGATGCGGTCTTAGTTTCGGCAGATTTAAGTATACGAAGGCTGAAAAAATCCGATATTGCCGATGGTTACACCAAATTGCGTGAGGCTGGATTCAAGTTAATGTATTGCTGGCGCAAGGTTGGCCGAAACGTTCCTCGCGGTGCCAAAGGCGGCAAACTGATAAGAGTGGTCGGTGAATTGGCGTTTTGGGAAGTGGAGTTATGAATCACTCTTTACATTTGATTAATCATTCATATCGAGTCGCAGGGCTTTCCAAATAGCGATAAATTATTAGTTGAAAACGTGACGGTGGATTACCTGACACGGGTTTTAAACAGCGTCCGATGATCGAATAAACGGCGTTAAATCGGTATTTATTCAGCATTTGTTGAGGCTAATTTTCCAATATTAATAGGCATAATTACCCGTTTTCATGCCAAAACTGTCCGGAATTCAAGAATTATATGTTTTAGCCTGATTCCTGCGAATTACGCGGGTTTCAGGGCGAATTTGTGTGTTGTTATTCATCCGGTTTCTACCCCCTCCCTACTACCACGTTGGAAACCTGGATGCAAATCCGCGCCACCGCCTGGACGCTGGCGCAGTTGTTGGCCTTGACGGTCGATGAAGAATTTCCGCTGCGCGAAGTGGCGCCTTGGCGCGAAGGTCATCCCTTGACTGCGGGCCTGGTGGCGCAATGGCTGCGGATTGAATTTACAGGATTTGCCTTTCGCGACGGTTTTGACCCGAAGTCGCAGAAATTCAGCTTCCCCGAGCAGCGAGGCGATCCAAGATTGTCGTCTTGACCATCCGGTCGCACGACAATACGCGTTCCAATCGCTACGCAGCCATTTCGGATTGGGATCAAGCCCTGGTTGTGCGGGTCGCGCTGTGTCTAAAGTTGAGTGATGAATCATCAACTTGGATATAAGGAAAAAGTTCTCTCGATCAAAAATATGAGGGGAACCCGCTACACCAGATGGCGGCGACTGGTTCCCTCTGTTCTCCGGTTCTCTGACTAAAAAAATCGGCTTTATTATCATCATTGGATTAGAAAAAATTTCTAATTACAAAGAGTTTATGGAGAAATATATAAGAACGCTCTCCCTAAATTGAAGCGATATCACCTCTTATGTTTGGCAACTTCGACGCAGTTAGTTTGTAGTTAGTAGCTTTTAAAACTATTGGAACGAATTTACCTACGATCAATAATCAATTCAGTTGGCGACGGAATGAAATAACCTCGGCCCGGCCTTCAATCTATCCAAATAATCCGCCCAGGCTTGCATCATGCGCCGGCGTTCCTCCAGATATTGAGCGCGATTGTAGGCAGCGCGTACTTGGTCCTTTGGCATGTGGCATAGTTGGCGCTCGATCGCATCAGGAGACCAGCCTTGTTCGTTGAGTAATGTCGATGCGGTGGTTCTGAAACCGTGGGCGCTCATCTCGTCGCTTGCATAGCCCAGTGTTTTTAATGCGGTGCGAATGGTGCCATCAGACATTGGCCGTTTGTCGCCTCGGCTGGATGGAAAAACGTATTGGCCGGGTCCGGTTAGCTGTTTGATGGATTCCAAAATTTCCACCGCCTGGCGTGATAGCGGGACAACGTGTTGTGTTTCTGTTTTGGTTACAAAATAGCGCCATTCTTTCGAATCAAGGTCTATATCCTTCCATTCCATTTGGCGGATTTCTCCAGGACGTTGGAATAAGTATGGCGACAACCTCAATGCACATTGCACAACGAAGGTGCCTTGATAGTTGGCAATGTCCCGCAACAATTGACCAACTTGCTTTGGATCAGTAATCGCTGCGTTATGCTTGACCTTTTGCGCGGGTATTTGTGCACCTACAGCTTGAGCTGGATCGTAGTCTGTAAAACCGTGGGCTATGGCGTAGGAAAAAGCGCTGCTAATGTCCGAGCGTAAACGATGGGCGGTTTCTAGTTGGTTTTTGATGATCAGTGGCCGCACGATGGTGAAAATGTCGGGTGATTTTACGTCACAAATCGGTTTTTGGCCAATTTCCGGAAATACGTAAAGCTCGAAGCGTCGGAGTTTCTTTTGTTGAGTAATGTCGCGGACAGTGTGCGCGGAAGAAGCCAGCCATTCTTTGGTAACGTATTCAAAACTATTAATGAGCGGCAACCCAGCATCAAGCCGTATTTGAGTATCGATAGCCTGCTGATTGTCAGCCTTTTCTTGTTTACGAGTTGCACTGGGATCGATGCCGTTAGCAATTTGCTCGCGGGCTGCCTCGGCTTTACGTCTGGCGCTTTCCAACGATGTTTCCGGATAAGAGCCAAAGCCAAGCCTATTTTGTTTTCCACCAAACCGGTAAATAAATCGCTAAAGCTTTGATCCGTTGGTTTTGACTAGCAACGCCAAGCATTCGCCGTCATTGATAGTGTAGTCTTTGTCTTTAGGCTTTGCTGCCTTGTAGACCTTGTCTTTATTGAGATTCCTAGCCATTGAGTGACACCGAAAGTGATATGCAGTGATACGGTTAAGCTTAAATTTACCGCGTATAACTAACGTGTCACTGTTTCATGCGTATGTCACTGCATTTAGTTGGATTTCTTTAGACAATAAAAAACCCGCTAAGCCTTGCGGCTAGCGGGTTTTTAAATTTCTTTGGACTACCTTAAATAGGTAGGTGGTACCGAGGGCCGGAATCGAACCGGCACGATGTTGCCATCACCGGATTTTGAATCCGGCGCGTCTACCAGTTCCGCCACCCCGGCAAAGAGCGCATAATATAATCAAAGACCGGGCGCATTGCAAGCGTATATTTAATGTATTTTTTCCTTCAATAAACTGGTAACATCGCACGCCATGAAAAAAAGCGATTATTATTACCGGTTACCGGAACATCTGATAGCCCAGAGGCCTCTCCCTGAACGCAGTGCGAGCCGATTATTATGTCTTGATTCTGCGCAGGCCCAAATCAGTGACAAGCATTTCTCCGATATTATTGAGTTGGTCAGTTCTGATGATCTATTGGTTTTTAATAACACCAAAGTCATTCCTGCCCGGTTGTTTGGTCAAAAAGCAACGGGCGGAAAAGTTGAAATTCTGATTGAACGGATTCTGGGCAACGATCAGGCATTAACTCATATCAAGGCAAGTAAATCACCTAAGCCGGATTCGGTAATTCTCTTGGAGCAGGGTTATATTTGCCGTGTTTTGGGTCGTGATAATGATCTGTTTCATTTGTCATTTCAGTCCGATAAAAGTCTGCTGGAGATACTGACACAAATTGGCCATATTCCGTTGCCGCCTTATATCGATAGAGCCGATGATCAAACTGACATTACCCGCTACCAAACGGTTTTTGCTCAGGAGGAAGGTGCTGTTGCCGCGCCAACTGCGGGATTGCATTTCTCTGAAGCGATACTTGATGCGCTGAAAGCGAAAGGGGTTCATTCGACTTTTGTCACTTTGCATGTGGGTAGCGGCACTTTTCAACCTGTGCGGGTTGAAGACCTTTCCCAGCATATCATGCATAAAGAATATTTCGCCGTACGCGAAGAAACTGTTAAGGCAGTTGAACAGGCTCGAGCTAGGGGAGGGCGTGTCATTGCGATAGGAACTACGGTAGTGCGAGCGTTGGAATCGGCGTCGCAATCGGGCTGTTTGTCGGCGGGTTTTGGTGATACCGAGCTCTTCATAACGCCTGGCTATCAGTTTAAATCGGTGGATGCCATGCTCACCAATTTTCACCTGCCGGAATCTACCCTGTTAATGCTGGTTTCTGCCTTTTCGGGTTATGAGAACATCATGAAGGCCTATCAGCATGCAATAGAACAGCAGTACCGGTTTTTCAGTTACGGTGATGCGATGTTACTGACGCACTGACCCGCTGCGAACGGTTTAGGGTATACTACCGCCTTTTTGAATAACCGTTTTAAGCGCGCCAGGATATGCCCGAAAATCCCGATTTATTTCATTCCGCTCAACTTCCTAAATCTCCCACGCAACCTTTGATCTGGACTGGATTAAACGGATGCGGCGATTCGCTGGCGCTGGCTACCGCGATCAAACGTGAAAACCGTTTGTTTTTGATTGTGACTCCTGATAATCAAACGGCTTTGCGCCTTGAGCATGAGCTGGCGTTTTTTCTGCAAAATCAGCTGCCGATTCTGCATTTTCCCGATTGGGAAACCTTGCCCTACGACGTTTTTTCTCCGTTACCCGATATCGTTTCTGAACGCCTGAAAACCCTGGCTTTGTTACCTCAGGTTTCGCATGGCGCGTTGGTTGTGTCGGTGGCAACACTGATGCACCGTTTGGCGCCTCGCGAACATGTGCTGGCCAACAGTTTTTCTATCAAATTGGGTGATCTGTTTAACCTTGAATTAAATCGTATCAAGCTGGAAAGCGTTGGTTATCAATGCGTTTCGCAGGTTTATCAGCATGGCGAATTTGCAGTCAGGGGCTCGATTGTCGATTTGTTTCCGATGGGCAGCAAAGTGCCTTATCGCATCGAGTTATTTGATGAGGATATCGAGTCGATCAGAATCTTTGATCCGGAAACGCAGCTTTCAGTAGGCAAGGTTGAGGCGATTCATTTGTTTCCGGCCAGGGAGTTTCCCTTTACCGATGAAGCGATCAAGCACTTCAGGCAATCGTTCCGTATTCATTTTCCCGAAAGTTCACCCAAAAACACCTTGTATCTGGATGTCAGCAAAGGCATAACCCCCGGAGGTATTGAATACTATCTGCCGCTTTTCGTGGAAGCGACTGCCACACTGTTTGATTACCTGCCCAAGTCCACGGTTCTGGTTGCCAATGATGCCTTCGAGACCCATGCCCAGGGTTTTTATGCGGAAGCGCAAGAGCGTTATCAGCAACGTAAATACGATGTTGAAAGGCCTTTGTTATCGCCCGACTTGCTGTTTCTGTCTGCCGAAGAGTTGCTGGATCGTAGTGGAGGCTTTACGCGTATCACGTTAAGACAAACGCTGCAGGCAAGCGAAAGTGCGGTCGACTTTAAATGCAGGCTATTGCCTGATCTTACGATCGATGCCAAGCAGAAAGAACCGGCCCAGGCATTGCGCAGCTTCGTGGATGCATTCCCGGGCAAGGTTCTGTTTGTCGCCGAAACGGCCGGACACAGGGAGGGGGTTCAGGACAAACTGGCTAAAAACGGTATCCGTGTCAAGCCGGTCGAGAGTTGGGACGCCTTTCTCAAGTCCGAACAATCGCCTTGTTTGCTGGTCGCGCCTATGGATCATGGGCTCTGGCTGGATCATCCGGCAATTGCCATTATCACGCAAAGCCAACTGACCGGCGAGAAGGTCGAACAGCGTCGGCGCAGGAAAAAGTCGGCGGCTCGTGAGCTGGAAAACATCGTCAATAATCTCACTGAGTTAACTATCGGTGACCCGGTCGTGCATCAGGAGCACGGTGTGGGTCGTTATCTGGGTTTACAGACGCTGGAACTGGGCGGAGTGACCCAAGAGTTTTTGATGTTGGAGTATGCCGGCAACGACAAGCTCTATGTGCCGGTGTCGTCACTGAATGTCATTGGTCGTTATACCGGGGTCAGTCCTGAAAATGCCCCTCTGCACAGATTAGGGGGCGATCAATGGGGTAAAGCCAAGAAGAAAGCCATGGAGCGGATTCGCGACGTGGCCGCCGAATTGCTGGATGTCGTTGCCAAGCGTGCGCTCAAAAAAGGCCATGCTTTTGCGATTGATGAAGCCGAATATCAGTCTTTTGCAGACGCTTTTCCGTTCGAAGAAACGCCGGATCAGCAAGCCGCCATTGACGCGATTTTGGACGACATGCTCAGTTCAAGACCTATGGACCGGGTGATTTGCGGCGATGTCGGCTTCGGCAAGACCGAGGTATCGATGCGGGCTGCATTTATTGCCGTTCAGGGTGGCAAACAGGTGTCTGTTCTGGTGCCGACGACCTTGCTGGCGCAACAGCATTATCAAAATTTTCGCGATCGGTTTGCCGACTGGCCAGTGCGTATTGAAGTCATGTCCCGTTTCGTATCGCCTAAGCAGCAGCAGGTTATCATCAGCGATCTGGAGGAAGGCAAAGTCGATATCATTATCGGGACTCATAAATTACTGTCCAAAGACATCCGATACAAATCCTTGGGTCTGGTGGTAATTGATGAGGAGCACCGCTTCGGTGTGCGCCAGAAAGAGCATTTCAAAAAACTGCGCAATGAGCTGGACATCTTGACGATGACGGCCACACCCATTCCCAGGACTTTGAATATGGCCATGTCGGGCCTGCGGGATATTTCTATCATCGCCAGTCCGCCGCCCAACCGGCATGCGATTAAAACATTCATCAGCGAATGGATAGACTCGCAGATTAAAGAGGCCTGTCAACGCGAGATCAAGCGTGGCGGCCAGGTATTTTTTCTGCACAATGATGTCAAGACCATGGAGAAAATGGCCCGCGAACTGGAATCCTTGTTACCCGAAGCACGCATTGAAATTGCGCATGGCCAAATGCCGGAGCGTGAACTGGAAAAAATCATGCTGGATTTTTACCATCAGCGTTTTAACCTGCTGCTGTGTACCACCATCATAGAAAGCGGTATCGATATCCCCAGCGCCAACACCATTGTAATCAATCGAGCCGACAAACTGGGCCTTGCCCAGCTGCATCAGTTACGTGGCCGGGTAGGGCGCTCGCATCACCGTGCCTATGCCTATTTTATTGTGCCGCCCAAAGCCGCCATCAGCAAAGATGCCATAAAGCGGCTGGAAGCGCTGGAAGCCTCCGGCGATTTAGGGGCGGGCTTCATGCTGTCTTCTCATGATCTGGAAATTCGAGGCGCGGGAGAGTTATTGGGTGATGAACAAAGCGGTCAAATCCAGGAAATCGGCTTTACCTTGTACACTGAATTGCTGGAGCGCGCCGTCAACGCCATGAAATCCGGTAAACAACCGGAACTCGATGCCCCGCTGGATACCGGACCCGAAGTTGACTTACAAGCCCCGGCTTTGATTCCGGAAGATTATCTGCCGGATATTCATTCCCGCCTGGTGCTTTACAAACGAATTGCCAATGCTGAATCTGATGAGGATCTGCGCGAATTGCAAGTTGAAATGATCGATCGGTTCGGACTCTTGCCTGAACCGGTTAAAACGTTATTCAGTGTTGCGGAACTAAAACAGCAAGCAAGCGAACTCGGCATTAAAAAAATTGAGGCTAATGCTGCCGGCGGCCGCTTTGTGTTCTCATCAGAACCGAAAATTAATACCGATCAACTGATTCGGCTCATACAAACCCAAGCGCAAATTTATAAATTCGACGGTGCTGATAAACTGCGGTTTATAAAGCCGTTTGCCGAGGTTACTGAAAAGTTGCTATTTATCATAGAATTGATGAATCAGCTTTCTCCGGTTGATGGTTAGGCAGATCTGATCAGCCTAGGAGTCGGTTAAAATAAGCGGGTAATTGAAATGGGCTATTTTAGATGCGGCTGAAACTTTGATTTGATTTTGTCAGGCCTTCAAAACTTCGGTAAGTAAGCTCTGTTGAGGTAGAATGACTGGAAAATAATAATTATTATAAAAAATGACAACACAACCAGATTTCCCCGACTTTCGCTTGATCAAGAATTATATCAAACGCATTTTGCCAAATTCTCAGGCGGTAGCCCTGCTGCTCATCATACTGATCAGCCTGGGGCTCATTTTAACCTTATCTGATTTGCTGATGCCCGTATTTGCCTCAGTTATACTGGCCTATCTGCTGGATGGTCTGGTTGAAAAACTGGTAAAACACAAAATGTCACGATTGCCTGCTGTCTATCTGGTGTTTTCAGGTTTTTTAGCGTTGCTTGGCTTTTTTATTTTTATTTTGATGCCGATGCTTTCCGGGCAGGCAATAGAATTACTTCATCACATACCTGACATTATCAAACTCGCCCAATTCGAAATTTTGCGGCTTCCTGTCATGTATCCTCAATTTATTTCTCTGGAAAGAATCCAGGACTTTATGTACACCGTACAAAAAGAGATTTTGACCTACGGACAAGGTGCTATATCGTTCTCAGCCGCTTCAGTAGTCGGATTGGTGACTGCGATGATTTATCTTTTTTTAGTCCCGATGATGGTGTTCTTTTTTTTAAAAGATAAACGGGTTTTGTTGGCATGGTTTGTTCAGTTTTTGCCCAGAGACAGAGTGTTAACACAAAGCGTCTGGCGTGAAGTGGATATGCAAATTGGAAATTATGTTCGGGGTAAATTTGCCGAAGTGATCATCTTGATGTCTATCAGTTATGTAACATTTTCGGCAATGGGTTTGAATTACTCGATATTATTATCCGTATTGATGGGGCTTTCGGTCGTTATTCCCTATGTGGGCGCTACTTTGGTGACATTCCCTGTGCTTGGGATAGCCTATTTTCAATGGGGTATTATCAGTGACAACTTTATGTATATTGTTATTGCCTACAGTGTCATACAGGCTTTGGATGGTGTCGTATTAGTGCCTTTGTTGTTTTCGGAAGCGGTCAACCTTCATCCCATTGCCATTATCGTGGCCATTTTGTTTTTTGGTGGATTATGGGGGGTTTGGGGGGTATTTTTTGCGATTCCGCTGGCCACCGTTGTGAAAGCGGTGCTAACGGCTTGGCCTCGGATTAGCGATGCCAATGACATCATTCAAGTTTAATCGAATAGCTATAAGCATTTTTGGCTTTGTTCCTCGCCAAGTTGGAAGAGGGGATTAGATGATTGATTGAAAAGGCTTCAGCAACAGGGCGTTTTATGCATCCTTTTAAATCAAAGACCTATACCCAATAGAAAAAAGAAGGGATGAGCAAATTTTGGTTTATAGAATTTCGGAAGCATAGTCAGCCAATCGCGACCTTTCGCCTTGTCTTAAAGTGATGTGCGCGCCGTGGGGCCATGTCTTAAAGCGATCGACAATATACGTCAGGCCTGATGTCGTTGCGGTTAAATAAGGCGTGTCAATCTGGCTCAAGTTACCGATACAGATAATTTTTGTTCCGGGTCCTGCCCGCGTAATCAGTGTCTTCATTTGCTTGGATGTCAGGTTTTGAGCCTCGTCAATAATCAGGTATCGATTAAGGAAAGTGCGGCCACGCATGAAATTAAGCGACCTGATTTTAATTCTATTCATGATCAGGTTATTGCTTACACCCTGTTGCCAGTCGGTTTGTCCTGACTGACTCCCAAGCAATTCCAGATTATCCATTAATGCGCCCATCCAGGGTGCCATTTTTTCCTCTTCCGTACCCGGCAGAAAACCGATATCTTCTCCTACAGGCATGGTCTCGCGAGTCATGATGATCTCGTTGTAGACCTTGTTTTCCATCGTCAGGGTCAAGCCCGCTGCCAGTGCCAGCAAGGTTTTTCCTGTGCCCGCCGTTCCTAGCAGCGTGACAAAGTCGATTTCCGGATCAAGCAGAACATTGAGCGCAAAATTCTGCTCTCTATTTTTAGCCATGATTCCCCAAACATTATTATGAGAGGTTCGAAAATCCCTGGCTAGTTCCAGAACAGCCGTTTTGCCATCGCAGGAGCGCACAATCGCTTCAAAATTGGATTCGTTTTCAATGAAAAGGTATTGATTGGGGTACCATCCAGCGACAAGGGGGCCTTGAAGCTTATAAAAAGTTCTACCCAATTGCTGCCAGGATTCCATTTGGCTGCCGTGTTTTTCCCAGAAATCGTCATCCAGCGCTGAACAGCCGCTGTATAAGAGGTTGATGTCATCCAGGGTTTGGTCGTTATGATAATCTTCGGCATGAAGCGCCAGCGTGGCCGCTTTGATCCTCAGGTTAATGTCCTTGGAGACCAGGCAAACTTTGATATCCGGATGCTGTTTGCTGAGCGCCAGAACAATAGCCAAAATTGAATTGTCAGCCAGATGTCCCGGCATAGAGTCAGGTAACAGTGACGACAATTGACTGGTTTGAAAAAACAGCCGTCCTGCTGTCTTGTTGTCATTGTCCGGTGTATGCTCAATACGTGATAGAGGCAGGCCCTCTGATAAGGTCTGAAAGGTTGCACCCTGGATCAATTCATCAAGAAAGCGGCTGACTTGCCGGACGTTTCGGGCAACTTCAGAGAGACCTTTCTTGCCATGATCGAGTTCTTCCAGAACAATCATCGGAATGAACAGGTTATGTTCCTGAAACCGAAAAATAGCCGTAGGGTCATGCATTAAAACATTGGTATCCAGTACGAACAGTTTTTTATGAAGGTCTAACGGCAGGTTCATGTCTGTTTATGCCTTAAGTTGAGTAACGGCGTCCAAGACTTCTTCAACATGGCCTTTTACTTTGACCTTACGCCATTCCCTGACCAGTCGGCCTTCCTTATCCAAAAGGAACGTGCTGCGTTCTATGCCTCTTACCTGTTTGCCATACATGGATTTCATCTTTATGACATCGAAGAGGTTACACAGCGTTTCATCAGGATCCGAGATCAGTTCAAATGGAAACGCTTGTTTGCACTTAAAACCTTCATGCATTTTAACGCTGTCGCGAGACACGCCTAAAATAACCGTGTTCAGCTTTTCAAAATCGCTGATGCGATCACGAAATGCCTGGCCTTCCATCGTGCAGCCTGGTGTGTTGTCTTTAGGGTAAAAATAAAGAACAACATTTTTTCCCAACAGGTCCGCTGATTTAATTGTCGTATTTCCGGTTGCCGCGCCTTCAAAGGAAGGAACGATTTCACCGGGTATTGCAATTGTCATATCAAACTCCTAACGTTTAATGGGCTCAAGAATAGCGTCAAGGTTTAGGTTATCGCAAAAATCTAAAAATTCTTCCCGCAATTGCAGTAATCGTTGATCGGAGGGGATGGTGACAATTAATTTGGTCGACAAAACAGGCATTTGTGTATACGAATCAAGATACCGGCTGCTTTTAATTTCGATAATATTGATGTTATGCGTTGACAAGAAAGCAATTAGATTGAGCATGATGTCGCTTTGATCAATTGTCATGGCTTCAATCATATAGGGTAAGCCAGCTGGGTTGTCACCTTTCTTGTCTTGCCGTGATTTATAGATTTGGATTTTTAATTGTTTCTCTAGATTCTCGAAAACATTTTCGAGCTTTGCGATATGATTCCAGTTACCTTCTACCAGCAGATAGCCGGCGGTCATTCCTGACAGATCAGTGGCTCTGATCTCAAGGACGGAACACTTGCACTGGTTGATGGCCATAAGCAGTTGTTCAATGAATGCGGTACGGCTTTTTCCTAAGACGGTGAGGGCTAATTGCATAGTCTCTTTTCCATGGTTTTTGGGCAAAGTGTACCACTAAATAGAACCGATTCAGAAAATTAGTGGCGTTTTATCAGCAATCTCCCGGTTTGAACTTTTATGTGCTTTGGGAGTTGGCGTAAGCCTTGCCCGCTCCGCCGTAGCCCCCCTTCGTGGAGGATTGGCCTGCAAAATCTTAAGCCCTTTAATTTCAACATTAGTCTGAGAAATTACTATAATTCCCCTATTGTTTTTAAAGAAAAGTTTAAGAGAAAACTTATGGCCGATTCAAAAGAAGTCAAACCGAATGCTTCTTCTACCCCAAAAAGAACGGCAGGCAAGCCCCCCAGTTTTGCTGAAGATCTGGATTCAATGCTGGATGACGCGGCTTCATCATTCGACGAAGTGGGCGAACTCATGGATGATGAAGACGCTATAGACAAGTTATTGATGGAAAATTCGCTGGCGACCAATGAGGCCAATGATGAGTTGGACATTGACGAAGATTTAGATGCATTATTCGATGACGATGATCTGGCGCTTGAAGAGAGTGAGGTCAATCGCTTGGAAAATGCGGTAACTGAATCGGATGATGATGAATTAGATGCCCTGATTTCCGATGCGTTTGATGATTCTTTTGAAGAGACTCCTATGATGGCTGAAATTGATGAATTTGATGATGCGCCATCCGATAATTTGCTTGAACTTCCTGAGGCAAAAGTGGCTGAAGAAACTGCTGAAATCGATGAGTCTTCATTGAATGCTCTGGACGAAGATTTTACTTTAGCCAGCTTTGATATCGGTGATGATGACGCAGAAGAACAGGAGCCTGATGTTTTTGAGGATGAAACACAAGGTGTAATGGCAAGTGCTGAGTCCGAGTTAGATGATTTTGATATTGAAATTGATGAATTCGCCGATGATGAATTTGCCAGTCCGGAAGAAGCGGTTCCTGCGGCCTTTGCAGATGACTCCGTCGTTGATTTTCAGGAAACTGCTGGCAGTAAAGATGATGACTCTGTATTCAATGCTGCGGTAAGTGCTCAGATCAGTCAGTTATTCAGTGAGATTGAGGCTCTCAAGCATAAGCAGGCGGCCCTACCCGAACCCGCCGTTATCGATAATTCGGAAGATATAGAGCAACTCAAAAAGGCTCAGAAACTTTTAAAATCACAAATAGATGAAAAAATTATAAAACTGCCGACGATCAGTTATTCAGCCTTGGGTGTCGGTGTGCTGGGCTTGATTTTGGGATCGGTATCAACCTTTATGGTGGTCAGTTCACAATCCGATTTAACCACGGTTTCTGAATCGATATCGACGCTGGAAGATGACATGGGTGCACTCGTTGTCAAAACCGGCCAAAAAGAAATGGATGAGTTAAAGGCAACCGTTGAACAATTATCACAACAGGTTGCGAGTTTGACTTCGGCTATACCACCACTGTCCGATGTATCGGTTGCTCAGTTGGGCAACGATGCCCAAAAACCGGCAGAACCTGCCCCGGTTATAGCGGCTGGAAAAGAGTCTGATCCGGCAGGTAAAGTGCCAGTTAATTCAAATGAAAAAAGCAGTGTTCCCGAAACAGCGGCGCCTGATTCAACTGTACAGACCCAAGAAAAAGAAGCGTTAACAACCAATGAGGCAGGGCCATTACCGACTGAAAAACCACCCGAGGCAAGCAAACCGCAAGCAAAACCAGCGGATCAACAAAGCCCTAAAAAAACGGTTCGGCCGGCAGTAAAGAAACCCGCCCCGAAACCGGTCGTCAAGAAAGCTAATGCTGCCGGTTCACGAGGATGGGCGGTTAATTTAGTCGCATTTCGTCAGGATTGGTACGCGGAAAGAAAGGCGGCTGAATTCACGCGTCAAGGGATACCTGTTCGAGTTGTGCCTGTAGAGAAGCAAGGTGAAATGTGGTTTAGACTTGCTGTGCCCGGCTTTGCGGAAAAAAGTGAAGCGCAGGCTTATGCAGCTCGATTGAAAAAAGCTTTAAATTTGGATTCTGTGTGGGTGGGCAGGGAATGAGGAAGTAGGTTCGCAAAAGTAAGCCTTTTCAATCAATCAACTACACCCTCTATTTCAAGGTGGGCGAGCAGTTACCCTTCACTTTTATCTTAACTACCTGCAGCGACCAATAAAATAGCCAGAGGGTCAAATATAAATTAGGGTTTATCTTAAGTTTAAATTAAGATGCCCTCACTATTTTGGATAGTATATTTTTTTAACTGGGAAAGTTGCCCTGAAATCAATCCTTAACTGTTTCAGTGAAATTAACAATAATAACAATCACTTTTCTATTAAGCTCATTTGATCTTTATGCCTCGCATATTGACATGCAAAAGAGCTTCGAGCCGGATTTAATGGACGATCCGGTCTATTCAGTATTGTCCAAAGAAAATAACGTATCAATCGGTGCATTTGATCAGGTTATTATTAATGCGCAGACGGCGTCAGTTGGTTCGGACTCTAAACATCCTTCAGATAAACCGGATAAAAAGAAAACGCTCCCAGCAAATCAAACGAATCAACCTGATTCACAAATAAGTCAAAGCTTTGCCTCTCTCTGGGGAAAAGCATTTACCAGCAAAAAGACTTCTGCGACCTCACCCAATTATTTCAGTGAATTGACGCATTTATTTCAAGCTAACGAATGGTCTGTAACCGGTTTATATGAATTTGACTTGGGGCAGTTGGGCGATATTACCGAAGTGACGATTAATAAAATGAATACATTAAAATCAGCACTGAATGATCTGGATGCTTTATTGACCTATAAGTTGTATCAAGCCATGGGTTACCTTGGCAGTGATTATTCGTTTGGCCATGAGAGCACTCGATTTGACGAGGCGTTAAAGCGAGATGAGTTTTTTAGAGAAAATCTTCAATCAGCCGGACTTTCTCATACAACAGAGGTCCCAGGCTTTTTTGCATTTTTATACGACTTGCCAAAACTGCTCACACTAACGAATATTCTTGGTGTTCTAGGCGTCATGCTCTTTTTAAGTTTGGCGTGGCGTATTTTTCGTTTCATCATTATCCGACTTTGACGCTTGTCCCCCTCTGTTTAAGGGTGATGAAGCGTTTCCCGGCTAAATTTAGAACTTATCTTTCATCGCTCTCAGTCGGGTAAAAACGCTTAACGAAGATTGACTCCCCTTATCAACAGAAGTTTGCAACGAAGGTTTATCCGTTCTAAAAAAAGGATTGGTTTTTTTTTCTAACCCAATTGTTGAGGGTATTGTTGGCATGTTTACTTTGCGCATTGCTTCTACGTTGAGCACTCTTTGAATTAAGTCAGGATTGCCGGGTTCTACAGTCAAAGCAAAACGGCCATTATTAAGCGTATATTCGTGCGCACAATACACTTTAGTTTTATCCGGCAAGTCTCTCAATGACTTTAGCGAGTTCCACATTTGTTCGGCCGTTCCCTCGAAAAGTCTGCCGCAACCCATGGCAAACAAAGTATCACCGCAAAACAAAAGGCCGTCCTCTATCGCATGATAAACAATATGGCCGGAGGTATGTCCGGGCGTCTCAATAACCTGCAGTCTGGCTTCTCCCAACTTTATCGAGTCACCTTCGACCACCGTTTCATCGATTCCCGGGATGCGCTGCCTGTCCTTATAGGCGCCGATAACCCGGCAACCGGTTTGGGCTTTCAGTTCAAGATTTCCGCCTATATGGTCCTGATGATGATGGGTATTAAAAATACAGTTAAGTGTCCAGCCTTGCGCATCCAGTCGTTCCAGAACCGGAGAGGCGATTGCAGGGTCTACCACCGCAGTTTCTTGGGATGCAGGATCATGCAAAAGATAAATATAGTTATCGTTTAAAACGGGTATTTGTATGATATCCAACATAAATTAAACCTTGAATGAGTAAGGACACTCTTAATGTAGCAATTTTCAGTTTGAACTTTTAATGTAGCCTTTAGAGATGACGTAAGCTTTGCGAGGTGCGTCGCAGACCCATCTACAGAGGCTTTTGACGGCAGCATTCCTGCTATCAATGCCTAAGATTATGCATTTGTTTGAGAATCCAGGCTTGGCGTTTGATCAAATAAGGGCTGGGATTGACCGGGCTATAGCGCCTTGGATTGGGCAAAATAGCGGCAAGTAATGCTGCATGTTTCGCAGTCAGCTGATCGGCAGGCACTCCAAAATAATAACGGCTGGCTGCGCCGATGCCAAAAACATGATCACCAAATTCGGCGATATTGAGATACACCTCAAGAATGCGCTGCTTGTCCCATACAAGCTCAATCAGGGCAGTAAACCAAAACTCCAGGGCTTTCCTTCCGATATTACGAGCGGGCGTTAAAAACAGATTTTTCGCCACTTGTTGGCTGATTGTACTGGCGCCTCGGAGTTTTCCGCCTTTCTGATAGTGTGTCAGTGCTTGAGAAATCGCTTCGGTATCAAATCCACGATGCGAATAAAAGCGCTGATCTTCGGAAGCAATAACCGCTTGTCGGGCATGGTTTGAAATAGCTGTACGGTTTATCCATTGATATTTGATAGGACGAAAGGTCTTGCCTTTTTCAAATTCTTCTAAATGACGAACGAGCATAAAGGCCGTTGTCGGTGGTGGCAAATACTTCAGTGTTCCGATTGCGGCCAATGATAAAACAAGAAATAGGAGGCTGGCAGCAATAACAAATCGCCTGATAGCTAGTAGTAGAATTTTTGACAAGATTGATGACTGACCTGAAGTTGAAAAGAAGCCACCTCATATTAATGAAGCGCATGGAATTCTTAAGACAAAACAGAATAAATTCGGCTGCCGTATGAAAAATTCAGCGAGATTATCGGCTTTTGATGACACCGTGTTCATCTGAAAGAATGATTTCCACCCGGCGATTTTGTTGTTTTCCCAATTCAGTGTCGTTGGATGCGATCGGGTAGGTTTTGCCGTAACCCACTGCATTGATTCTGCTAGGGTGAATGCCTTGGTGGTTTAAAGCAACTTTAACCGCTTCGGCTCTTTTTTCCGATAAAGTCTGATTATAACTATCAGAGCCGGTACTGTCCGTGTGACCTTCAATAAGCACATTGCGTTCCGGATATTTTTCAAGAAACTCAACCAATTTTGTCAGAATACGCAGTCCGCCCTCGTTAATGTCTGCTTTGTTGTAATCAAATAACACGTCACCCAAGGTAAGCACCATGCCTCTGTCGGTAGCTTGTGCTTGCAACTCAGTTAACTGTCTGGCCAGATCTTCGGCTTTTTGTCTGGCTTCTTCAGATTCTCTCAAGGCTTGTTCGGCTTTTTTTTGTGCTTCTTGAGCTTGCCGTGCTCTCAAATCAGCTTCCATTGTCCGCGCTTCAAGTTGAATGTTTTTTCGTTCCGCTTGAGCTTTGGTGATGATCTCTTTGGCAACCGCACTGTCGGCTTTGTATTGAGCAATTTGAGTTCTAAGCTGGGTTTTGTAAGCCATACTCTGAAGCGCAGATTCGTCGCCTCCTTCACTCTCAAGCGCTTTTAAAGCAGAGAGAGATTCCTCGGCCTCTCTTAATGCGACAGGGGCTTTTTCTGCAATGATGGGGTCGTTCTGTACGCTTCTTACCAGAATTTCTGCTTTAACGATGTCCTGATGAGGTTGAGTGGCACAGGCAGAGAGTAAAAAAATCAAAGAACAAACAAAAGTCAGCTTCGCGGTCATCATGATCGGTTTCATAAAACGTTAAAAAATAAAATATGTGGTTTGGGCTGATTATTGTTTAACAGATTGATATCGCAGTGACTCTTGTTTCAATACCAGGATGCTCTCCTGAATATCTTCGGCCGCTTGCTTGTTTTTAATGGCCTCTGTCTTGGATTTGGCTAATTCCGCTTCAATCTCTGCGACGGAGGCTAAATTTCTGGCTTCTTCATAACGCTCATCTTTTAGTGCCTGTTGCGCTTTTTCTAGGGTTTGATGAGCCTGTCTCAACTCCAAAGGGGCATGAGTCTGTGCTCCATCTTCCTGGGCTTCTTCAATGACATAAGAACTGCGAGTAATTTCTTCGTAAGGGGGTGGTGTAGTTGTGCAAGAGACAATCAGCGAATAAAAAGGAATAAGAAAAAAGCGATTAAGTAGGGTAGGCCGAAAAATTCGACGGATGAGCATTAAAAATTTCCTCCGCAAAGGCTGAATAATGATTCTGGGTGATTAAAACACGGTCTTGATAATCGCTGTTTATGAGCAAATTTTCAAGTTAATTTGAATCGATTGCGGGTTACAGCATCATTTGTTATCTCCAGAGTCAAGATCATGGGCTATAGTCTGAGAATAAACAAAGTGAGAAGGCAACTGTAAGTTCAGTAGTAAAAAGGTTTTTGATCCAGGGAAATTAAGCGGTGATCAATAAAAAACGCTTTACTTTGCAAAATTATCGCGATAAAAAGCATTTTTTAATTACGGAGGCAAAATTATGGCCGGTTCTACGTCAGATGTATTGTCCGAAGATATGGATTATGACGACGAAGATGCTGTTGTTATCGCGGTCGACGAATCAGACGAATCAGAGGACTCGATCCAGGCAAAAGCAGGATCAAATTATGACAAAGTGGATGCGCGTAGAAAAATTGAATTGTATTGGGAGAAACGGAGACTTAAAGAAGAATTTGGCGATATTGAAGACTTCGATCTGGACTTTTAAAGTTGTTTTACCTGAACCTATTTGATTGATAAGTGATTAGCACATCAAGCTAACAGACTTTATTCCTCTTAATTGTCATACCGGCATGGACGCAGGTTTGACAGTTTGTTTTTATAGACTCCCCGCCACACGCTAGACTTAAATTCCAAAAGATTGCGATTTAAATTCAGTTACAGCGGGTGTTAGAACAATTCATCAGCATTTTAACCGCTTGGATTTAACTCAATAAATAACGGTTATTTCATCATCTTGTCTTGAAAAATCACATCCAGTTTTTGAGTATTATCATTATTCAGATAGGGTTCGTTATATTGAACCGGTGGTGATGGTAAAGGCGCAGGTGTATTCACCTGTTCGGCAATTGCGGCAGGCCTGGGTCTTCTAACCTGTTCTGATTCGTCCAGTCTATAAGTTTCACCGTAAGTGGTATCCGTATCAAAATCGTCCCAGATATAAACCGGTTGAGCAATAGGTTGGGTTGGAAGTGGAAAAGTAATTAAGTCGGCAATTCCCACACCTACTCGACCTCCCATGTTTACAATCCCCTTGAATGCGCCGCCGACCAAGCCATAGAAAATATTGCTTTGGTTGGTGGTGTTGATAATATTTTTTGGGACCTCAAGAGGACTGGTCGCTATATTGGCAAAACCAATCAGCGCTTTATGACCGATTTTTTCACCATAGCTGCCGCCCGGGCGGAAAGACGTATCAGCGAGCACTGGGGAATTTAATAAGGAGCAGAACCCAAGGGTTGAGAGTCCCACAATAACGCGTCGATATTTTGTCATGTCAAATCCTGCCGGTCAGATTAATTTAGGGAAGAGTATAGCAGAGCATCTCCGTTTTATTTTTTCAGCGCCTTGGCAAAAGCATTAGCCATACTGCCCTGAAGCGGTTTTTCGGATGACTGTTTGGCTTTGTGATTGTGTTGAGGTTGAGGTGTTGATTTAACTGCTTCTATTGGCGAATCTTTTCTCATCGTCAAAGCGATACGTTGCCTGCTGACATCAACTTCCAGTACTTTGACGGATACCATATCACCGGTTTTTACAACGGTGCGCGGGTCTTTGACAAATTCATCGGCCAGATGGGATATATGGACAAGACCGTCCTGGTGAACGCCGATGTCGACAAACGCTCCGAAATTGGCGACATTGGTGACAACACCCTCAAGGATCATGCCCGGTTTTAAATCGGTAATTTTTTCAACGCCTTCTTTATATTTGACGCTCTTGAATTCAGGGCGCGGGTCACGGCCGGGCTTTTCAAGCTCTTTGATAATATCGGTAACGGTGGGCAGGCCGAATTTTTCATTGGTAAAATTAGCAGGTTCCAGCGTTCTTAAAAAACTGCTTTGGCCTAGCAGATCACGGATGGTTTTTCCGGTTTTTCCGATAATCGCTTCAACGACCGGATAAGCTTCCGGATGGACGGCAGAGGCATCCAGAGGATTGGTACCATTCATGATGCGCAGAAATCCAGCCGCCTGTTCAAAAGCCTTTTCTCCCAATCGAGGTACTTTTTTAAGTTGTGCGCGATTTTTGAAAGGCCCATTTTGATCGCGAAAAGCGACAATATTTTCACTGACTCCGGCAGATAAACCCGAGACCTGTTTCAACAAAGCGACCGAGGCCGTGTTGACATCAACGCCTACCGCATTAACGCAATCCTCAACAACAGTATCCAGCATTCGGGCCAGTTGCGCCTGATTGACATCATGCTGATACTGGCCCACACCAATCGACTTGGGATCAATTTTAACCAGTTCAGCCAATGGATCTTGCAGACGTCTGGCGATTGACACGGCACCTCTGAGCGATACGTCCAGATCGGGGAATTCTTTAGCGGCCAGTTCTGATGCCGAATAAACGGATGCGCCTGCTTCTGATACCGTTAATTTGCTGAATGTAAGCTCAGGATGCCGCTTCATCACATCAGCAACCAGTTGGTCTGTTTCGCGCGATGCCGTGCCATTACCGATGCTGACCAGATCGACTTGATAGTGTTTGATGTGCCGCGCCAGTTTGGCTATCGATTCATCCCATTGATTCTTAGGCTGATGGGGGTAAATGGTATCGGTTGCCAGGACTTTTCCGGTAGGGTCGACAATCGCGACTTTTACCCCGGTTCGAATGCCGGGGTCCAAACCCATCGTTGCTTTAGGGCCGGCGGGTGCAGCCAGTAATAAATCGCGCAAGTTGTTTGCAAATACGCGTATAGCTTCAAGTTCGGCCGCTTCCCTTAACCTCAGTTTCAAGTCCAGATCGATCCGCGTGTAAAGTTTGATTTTCCAGGCATAACGCGCGGTTTCGGCCAGCCAGGCCTCGGCAGGTTTATTGATGTCGGTGATGTTCAGGTGTCTTGCAACCCATTGTTCGCAGCGTTGATGCTCTTCTTTTTCATCGGTGCCCGGTTTGAGCGAGAGATTCAGCAAATCTTCATTGCGTCCCCGGAAAAGAGCGAGTGCACGATGAGAGGGGATTTTGTCGATGGCTTCCTGGTAATCGAAATAGTCTTTGAATTTTGCAGCTTCCTGTTCTTTATTAGGAACGAGCGTGGCATGCATGACGCCTTTTTGCCAGACTCGTTCCCTGAGTTCTGTCAGCAACGCGGCGTCTTCTGAAATGCGTTCCATGATTATTTGCCTCGCACCTTCCAATGCGGTAGCACTGTCGTTTATACCCATCTCAGTATTGAGATAACCGAGCGCCGCTTCATCGGGGATCAGGTTGCGATTTTCCAGAAGTGCGTCTGCAAGAGGTTCCAGTCCCGCTTCGCGGGCAATTTGCGCTTTTGTGCGCCGTTTGGGTTTGAACGGTAAATATAAATCTTCCAAAAGTGTTTTGGTGTCAGCATTCAGTAAGGCTTGTTCCAAATCGGGTGTGAGTTTGCCTTGGCTGCCAATACTGTCCAGAATGGTGGCTCGACGGTCATTTAACTCACGCAGATAAATAAGCCGCTCTTCCAGATTTCTTAATTGGGTATCATCCAAACCCCCCGTTGCCTCTTTTCGATATCTGGCTATGAAAGGGACTGTGGAGCCCTCATCCAGCAGTGAAACGGCGGCATTAACCTGGTGGAAAGAAACAGCTAATTCTTCTGCGATGCGTTTTATGACGTCCATGGATCTCAATAAGTGTGTTTTTTCAAGGGAGCCATTTTAACAAGAGCAGGGTATCTAAAAAACATTTCTTTATAGGGTTCAAGACTGCGAGATGTAAAACTAGTAATTTCTGATCTTCACCATCAGAAAAGTGTATGAAATGATTTAATCGATGACGCTTTCCGAGATTACAATACACCGCATTATTCAAGGAGAACTTATGAAAGTAAAAGAAAGACGCCACGGCATTGTTCTGGTTAATACCGGTGAAGGTAAGGGTAAATCATCAAGCGCATTTGGCATGGTGTTTCGGGCAGCCGGTTGGGGTATGAAAGTCTGTGTGATTCAGTTTATCAAAGGCCAGTGGCAGACCGGCGAGCAGAGAGCGGCCGAGCGGTTTGATAATATCGAGTGGCATGCCCTTGGAGATGGCTTTACCTGGGATACCAAAAACCCCGAGCAGGATATAAAAACCAGTCGGGAGATTTGGGAGTTCAGTAAGCAGAAAATTCTTTCCGAAGAATTTGATTTTGTTTTGCTGGATGAAATCAATTATTGCTGCGGCTATAACTGGATTTCCGGACAGGAAATTGCAGACTTTATAACCAATGAAAAACCCAAATGGCTGCATCTGGTGTTGACAGGCCGTAATGCATCCCCGGAAGTTATAGACCTTGCCGATACCGTTACGCAAATGATGCCGATCAAGCACGCATTTTCTAAAGGGATAAAAGCGGAGCAGGGTGTTGAATTTTGATTAATCCGGATAATTTGTAGGTTTATTGTCTGGCGGCATTGCTGAGTCAACCGTAATGACATAGAATTTTCTGCCAGGTTTGAACCTGGCAAATTAAAGTTATTTTGTATCTGCTCGTCCCCTTAAATCAGTCACCCAAACACTTGATTCAAGCGGGCGAGTAGTTACGTTATGTTTTAAATTCATTCTTAATCAAACTTTATGAGGACATTTTATGTCTGAAACACAAAAAATAATCGGAGCCGTCTTGGGGGTCATCATTATTGGTTTTCTGATTGTGGGTACCAGTAAGGAGAAGACACCGGAAGAGATGGAAGCAGCATCGATGATGCTTTCTTACAGTTCGATGCAGACTATGGCAGGCCAGAAATGTCCTGCTGCGGTATTGAAGGAGACTGGGGAGCAGGTCTATTTTCCTTCCGAGACAAAATCTGATAAAGCTACTTTTATCACCTTAATGTATAAAGGTGAAACCGAAAAATTCAAAAACGCCTCCTGCACACTCCATTTAAATCTCGGAGGAATTTCCGAATTAATCATTGATGACAAGGTTGTCATAAAAAAACAGGTAAAGTAAGCCGCCTTTTTTGCCCAATGCCATAGGTTTATCTGTATTTGTTTATAGATGGAACCATAGCCTATGGCTTGGTCTTAAGAGCAGTGCGAAACGCTTTGAGTTTACCGCCGAATTCTTTCGGGGGATTTGACTGTTTTGATGCTTTGGATGGTTTGAATCCGCGCTCTTATTCATTGTAAGAATAGCCATCCTTGGCTTGCCGTTTTTATGGTTCTGATTTGACCTGTGACTTAACAGGTCTGAAGAACCGCTGAGATAAAGTCCTTAGGTCCGGTAGAAGAACTGCTTATTTTGGAAGGGATATACTTTAAGCTGTTTTTTCTTTTTTACGACCGAATGACATCAAGCCTACCAAGCCACTGCCCATCAACCAGACAGCTGCAGGAACGGGGACTGGCGATGTGGAAATTTCAAGTTTGTAATCTGCAATATTTGCGTTCCAGCGGCCAACACCTGCGCCTCCTAAGTAGACAGAATAGACTTGACCGGCCAAGGCTAAGAAGGATAAGCCATTATCTGCGTCAACAGTTCCGCTATGAGTTAAATAAGTCAGGCTAGGGATTAAATTTGCGTTATTTTGATAGAAAGGATCGTTCTTATCAAAGTTGCTGGGCGTTGCACAGCCTGGGCAGTTCCATGCGCCGTGATGAGAGTAGTTTTGGGTATTTTTATCCATGCCGGTGAATACCGTGATACCAAAGTTTTGAATATCATAGCCGGTGCCGGTTACCACTGAGGGTTTTAACGTAACCCACATGTCTTCATCGGCTTTGATTAAGCCGATATCGGTTTGGTGCTTCCAGCCGGTAGGTCCGTTTGCTGTTGGGTTACCGTTGGCATCTATGCCTTCATCCTGCCAGGCACCCGCGCCTGTATCAATTTCCGCTTTAAAGCCGTAGCTGTTTATAGCATTTTGAGTGGATACCTCATAAGTACCGCCTACAGAATGAAGTGCTGCCGCCCAGTTTAAATGAGAGGAACCGGTGTAGCCAAAAGGCAGTCCATTGCCTGCAGTGCCAACCCAAGGCATTACCGTGCCTTTATTGCCTTGGCTTTCAGGGCCGGTTTTGATTCCATCGCCATTGGTATCGGCAATACGAACCCAGCCATCTGTTGCGGTTGGTGAAGCAGTTTGAAAAATATTGTACATAACATGCGCAGATGCGCTTGAAACAGAACCGATTGTTAAGGCTGAACCTGCAAGCGCCAAAGATACAGCTTTTGCTAATTTAGTTGTCATCACTTTTAGTGTCCTCATGGTTTATTTGCTTATGTAGTAAGTGATGTCTGCCGGCCTCGTTAAAACGAAAAAGCAAAGCAGACCTCCTTTGAAAGGAGGCGACCCGGCTATCTTGAAATCAATTGATTCAAGACCCATAGGCTTTCCGACCCTGTCTCGCAACAGGTGTGGCGATCTACTGATATCATCGAATAAGTCAGTATGACTTCCATAAAAGCAATTACCGAGCCAATACTGACCAAGTAAGCGGGCGAGGATTTTATTTTTTTGATGAGAGAATAAGCAATTGATTATATTGAAATTAAAATAATCAATTGATAGCGAAGTGACGTTTTTAAAGCCGATTTAGTTATTGAGGCTTGAAGTCATCATATTTGGGAAAAGAGAAGATTCAATAATGCGTCATATGACGCAGTCACATACAAAAAGTGTGGGATATGACCTGAGATTTTTGATCTCTGCATTTTTGTTAAAACCGAATTGACGGGAAGTGATTTAAAAATGCAGCCTTCTTGTATCAGAATGAGCTCTGAGATTTAAGTAGGGCTAACTTTTGAATAAGTTAAATCTATCAACCGCATCAGTGGCGGTGATAGATTTAACCCATTTTGGAAAGGTTTATGAACCTGTTTTCAGTTTTTCAAGTTCAGCTTTTGCCTTATCGGCATCATCAAAAGCGGTATTAAGAGACAGTGATTTTTCAAATGCCTGTTTAGCGTCTTCATTACGCCCTTTTTTAAGATAAATCATGCCTAGATGGTAATGAAGGTCGGGAATTCGCGCCTCTTTCGCAACAGCTTTTTCTAACGCGGCCACTGCATCATCTGTCTGATCATTCAAATAGCTTAACCAGCCAAAGGTATCCAAAAACGACGGGAAATCTGAGTTTTTGAAGGTTTGCGCTAACGATAATCCCCGTTTTATATTTTCTTCACCACCTTTGTTGCCCAATAATGCAGCTAAATTATTGGTTGCAAGCTGATGATTTGGCTTAAGTGTGAGTACTTTTTCATAGGTAGCCATTGCGGCATCGGTATTTTTGGTGATTTCATTGATCGCTGCAAATTCCATTAACAGCTGAACGCTATCGGGCAAAACCCCCAATCCTTTTTGATAGACGTTGAGTGCTTTATCGGTTTGTTCCTGTCTTAAATAAACAGAAGCCAAATCGCGATAGCCTTGTTCAAACTTAGGATAAAGTTCTACCACTTTAGAATAAAGTTTCTCGCCTTCAGCGAATTTGTTCTGTTTGAGATAGATTTCGCCCCGCATGGACAGGAAAGCACCGTTTTCGGGTTGTTTGGCTAATATCTCATCCAACGTTTTTTCAGCTTGTTTAATGTCTTTTTGCGCTAGGTAACTGTTAACCAATCCGCTGACAGCATCGATAGCAAAGGGTTTGATTTCCAATACTTTTTTGAATTCATCCGCTGCTTCTTTTGATTTGCCTTGAGCTAAATTGACTTGGGCTATTTTATAATGAGCCAATTCTTTATTATCGCTAAGATCTAGCAATGAGTTGGCTGCGGCTTCCGCTTTAGGCCAGTCTTTACGTTGTCCGTATAAGTCGACCAGCATAACGACAGTTTCGACATCTTTTTCATTATTGGATTGCGTTTTTTCCAACAGTGCTAATGCCGCGTCAGCCTGATTTTGTCTGACCATCAATCTGGCCAGGTCACGAGAAGCAATCAGATTCTTGGGATTAATAGCCAGAATTTTCTCAAGAGATTCACGGGCCAAATCGATTTTTCCATTCTGTAGATGGGTACTTGCCAGCAATAGCAGGGCTTTTTCGGATTCCGGTTCATCACGCAATACGGTTCTTAAATCGGCCGTAGCGGCGTCAAAGTTCTTATCGTTAAGAAATAAACCTGCTCTCATCAAAAGCGCATTGGCATTTTTCTGATCGGCTTTGATGACTTCTTCAAGAATCCCGCGGGCTTTTTCCATGTCTTTTTCACTGATTGCAATGGCGGCCAATCGAGTCTGTGCGTCAAGTCCGTGCTTACCGGCGGGATCATCAGCAACGATAGTATTCAGAACTTCTTTGATGCGGTCCGGTTGATCCTGATAGATTCTGAGCAAAGCAAAACGCAGGCTAAAGTTTTTAGGGTTTTCCTTGATGAGGGCTTGTAATTTGCTTTCAGCAATTTCTTTGCTTCTTTGTGAGATCAAAAAATCGACCAAAGCTAACTTGGGGCCATCAGCTTCAGGCAGTTTAACTATTAAGTTATTTAATACCTGTTCGGCCTCATCGATTCGTTTATCGGATGCATAAAACTTGGCTAGCCCATAATTTAAATTCTCATTTTCCGGAAATTGAGCGGCTAAGGCTTTCATCTCGGCTTCAACCTGATCTTTTTTGCCTTGAGCAGAAAGAATATTTATTTTAACCAGCGCAAGATTAATCGCATCAGGGTGGACTTTTAAAGCCGATTCAACCAACTGCAATGCCTCGTCAATTTTTTTCTCGTCACCCAGGATTTTGACCATTAATAAGGTCGCATCTTGTTGGCCCGGTTCCAGTGCCAAGACTTTTTCAAAAAGCGCTTTCGCTTGGGTCGGGTCTTCTTTACGGAGGAATATCGCGCCTTTTAATGCCAGAGCATCTATATTTTCAGCGGCTTTTGCCAGCACTAAATCCGCTTTTTCTTCCGCTTTCTCTATATTGCCGCTGATTAAAAATAATTTACCCAGTTTAACTTGAGCATCGAAACGGTCCGGCTGGCCTTCGACGACTGCGGATAATAAACCGAATACTTTTTGCCAGTTTTGGCTTTTTTCTTCGACTTGAGCCAAAAGAAAATTAGCATCCATGTTTTTGGGATTGATTTGCAGAACATTTTTAAGTTCTACACGGGCTTTCTCAAGATTGTTCTGATCGTAAAATGACTGGGCTTTTTCAAGATACTTTTGCTCGCGCTCTTGTGAGCTGCCGCAGGCGGTCAACAGTGCGAGCGTGATGACCAGCAGTAACCGGTGGATAAATTTTACAGCTATCATTTGGGGAGTCCCTATGTTTTATGAAAGTAATGGTTTAAATAATTTGTCATGCAGGTCGGATGACACGTTAGCCAAAATGTTGAATATCTGAAGAGAAGTTATCGTGACACTTTTTTCAGGTTAGGGATAAAGTGCAAGGTTTTTGGGAATCGCTAATGCCAAATATTAAAATAGCCCCAGCGCTATTTGCAAATTAATCATTAACTAAACGATATCACTCTTCCAAAGCAAACTTAATGAAATAAAGGTCATGGTCCGTGTCCTGGAAATTCAAATGCGTATCCTATATTCTCCATAAGAAGCGGCTTCCGGGAGTGTGTATGAAATGATGAGCGCTTTATTTCTCTGGCTTCAGACAGTTTATTTCCGAGTAATCCGTTCAATAATTTGCTGTAAACAAGGTGGCCAATGTTGTTAATCTGAAAAGGTTTTATCCTAAAATACGTTGTTAGTCTACGAAAAACCAAGATAGACTCAAAAGAAATCAGGATGTTGAATTTATCCAGTTATTCATACTATGAGTGACGGCTAAAGTGGACACCATTGTCCAGCCAGTAGTTTAAGCTATACCTTGTCGAAAATAAGAGGCAGGAAACGAGCGAAAGCAAACTGAAGATATTTACAGGTGCACAAAAAGCCAAGGCAGCCTTGGAAGCGGTCAAGTGCAAGAAGTCGATCAATGAAGTTGCCCAAGAGCATGGCGTGCATCCCACCTAAATCAGTCAATGGAAAAGGAATTGCTAGTAGTTCGTTCCGTCAATATATTTACTAATTATGCAAGCTCCAAGTCGAATTTTTTCCATCGGAAAACGACCGGCGCGGCATTCATTTCAGCAACCCCCTTCAAGATGCGCGCCTTGAGTTCAGCCACCGAGGAGACGCGGATATGACGGAGGAAGGTTCGGGCCATTTTCGAGAAGACGCATTCGATCAGGTTGAGCCAGGAACCGTGTTTGGGGGTATGAACGTACTCAAACCGCCCCGGTCGCGTGGCCAAATAGGCCATGGTCTCCTTGGAGATGTGCGACGAATGATTATCCAGAACAACGCGGATGACGGCCTCTGGCGGGTAGTAAGCGTCGATCGATTGGAGCAACGCAATGAATTCGCAGCTGCGGTGCCGGTCTTCCACTTGAGCAAACACATGGCCGGTATGCAGATCGATACCCGCCAGAATCGAGACGGTGCCGTGGCGAACGTATTCGTAATCCCGGCTGAGCATCGGCGCCTTGCCAGGAACCGGCGGCAAATCGGGAGCCGTCAAGCCGATTGCTTGAACCCCAGGTTTCTCATCGACGCTGACCGTGTAAACCGGCTTAGCCCCTTCATTCTGAAGGGTGCCTTCGGTGCAGAGCGAAACGTCGCGATAGGCAATTAGCACCTCACGCATCTTCCGGTCGAAATCGGGGTCTCGCTTTTCCAAGTAGTAACGGATCTTGTGGGGCTTAAGTTCATTCTCGTCGAGAATCCGCCAAACCGTACTTTTGCCGGCCTTGGCAAGACGCGGAAACCCCGCCGACTCGGCGTGTTCGGACACATGGCGCGCCAATGCCGAGAGGCTCCATAATTCCGCAGCCAGCCCCAGTTCCTTCGGCTGGATGCAAGCGATACTGATCACCCAGGCCTTAGCTTCCTCGGTGATCTCGGGCGGGCGGGGTCGATGATAGGTATCTTTCAGCCCTGCCTGGACGCCTGCCGCCAGTGCCTTATCGATACATTTGTAAATCGTCGGCCGACTCACGCTCAATTGCCGCTGAATCTCGCTGATCGACAGGCCTTGCGCGTACTTCAGTAGAACCCCGGCCCGCTCCACTTCCCGAACCGGCGCCGTACGCGAGGCTGCCAGTTCAGACAATTTGCACCTTTGCTCGTCAGTCAATACCAGAGCCGCTCGCTCACTTCTACGTGCCATGATAACCCTCAATTTGAATAAATATGAGGATCATGACAATTCAGGGCATATTTGTAAACTAATTAATGGGACGATCTGGTAGAAGATTTATTAGAGTTTTCTGCGTATTCAATCTTGAAGTCTCTGGATTGGCTGACAACGGCTTTCAATTTGGCATCCTCGCCGCGCCCTAAAAAACGTTGATTCCTCGTGCTTACAGAGCCCTTAAGGGACTTGAATAGCTTCGGTGGGTTCCTGTTGCTGTCGGCAGATCGGATGGTAATAGTCGGCATAGTAGAGCATGCAGCGCCTCCGGATCCAACGGCTTGTGCAAAACCAGATAGCCTTCCTGCTCGGCTTGCGCCAAAGCGGGCGAATCGAATTCGCCGCTGATCAGCGCCCCAGCGGCTTCCGGGCAGCGTTCCAGCAAGGCTTGCAACAATTCGAAGCCGCTTTCACCGGAGCGCAGGCGTTGGTCACAAAAGATCGCATGAGGCGCGAAGCCGGCATCAAGTGAGGCAAACGCTTCGTTGGCCGAAGCCGCGCAAGCCGCTTCCACATCCCAGGAGCTCAACAAGGCTTGCCAGGCACGGCGCACTTGCGGTTCATCGTCGATGATCAGGCAACGGCCCGTTAGGGTTTGCCCATGCCCGACCGGCAACACGGCCTGATTGCAAGCGGTCGACCGCCATCCGATGACTTGTGCAGCTGGCAATCGCAGCCAGAAGCGTGAGCCGCGTCCTTCTCGCGAACTCAAACCCTGACTGGCATCCATTAAATCCGCGCAACGCGCCACCACAGCCAAGCCCAGGCCGTGGCCGGCATTGTCGATACGCCAGGCATGTTCCGGTCGGAAATACGGCGAATAGATGCGTTGCAGGTCTTCTTCCGCAATGCCGACGCCGGTATCCCATACCTCAAATTGCCAATCGCCGCCCCGGCGTCTGGCTGCCATCAGTACACCGCCGCGTTGGGTATAGCGCAAGGCATTTTGCATCAGGTTGATCATGGACTGGCGCAGCAACATGGCGTCGGCCGTGACGACAGCTTGGCAGCCGCTTAGCCGCACTCTGAGATCGATTTGCCGAGAGCGAGCTTCTTCCCTAAACAGCGTCGCGACATCGTTCATCAGCGGATCGAGTGCCACTGTTTGCAGATTAACCGGCTGTGCGCCCAGCTCGATTCTTGACAAATCCAGCAGCGAATTGAACATCTGGGTGATCGATTGCACGCTTTGTTTCAGATCTTGCAAGGCCGGTTGCAGTGCCGACTCCTGATTGCGCAGGGAAATGGACTCGATCAGGAAACCCATGGCATGCACCGGCTGGCGTAGGTCGTGACTGGCGGTGGTTAGAAACAGATTTTTGGCGCGTAACGCCGCTTCGGCCTCTTCTTTGGCGTTCCGGTAGTCTTCGGCTAGACGGACACTGTCTTCTTCCAGTTTGATTTGGTGCAAAAAAAATCCGTGCGAAACCTGGGCTTGGCGGTCCAGAGTCCAGAGCATTACGCCTGACAGCGGCAGCACCAAAAGCCAGTGGTTGGGAAATGCCCACGGCGCAATCATCATGCAGGGCACCCAGGCGGCCAACGCAAAGCGGCGAAACGCAGCCAAAACCGGCGACATTTGTGAGGCGTTCGCCGCGACGATAGTAGTTAGTATCACGGCTTGCAGCAATGTGAACTCAAAAGGTACTCTACCGGCAGTAATTACCGCGGTGGCGGCTAAGCCAAATCCATGCAACGTCGCGGTTCGATAGACGATAGGCAGCCATTTGTCGAGTGCTTGCTGGCTTGGCAAGCGTACCCGATCATCGCGGTAGGTGGCATTTTGCTTCCTTACGGCCACGCCGGCTAGCAGGTAAGACAAGGTCCAAAGCCCATAACCTTCCGGATTCAATCCCAAACTGTATTGCCAAAAGCCGAACGCAACACCGGAAATTGGCAACAAGCCGACGCCATAGACCAGCCGGTTGTATGCCATATCCAGCAGCCTGGCCTGGCCATCCGCGCTGACATCGGCGAATTTCAACTTCGGTTGTGAAGCTCTCATTCCAGCCTCCTGCCGCGCAGCATCGTGATGACCTCGATCCGGTTATGCGCGCCCAATCTCGCCAGAATACCGGTCATATGCTCCTTGACGGTTTGCTCGGATAGTGACAGATTCAGCGCGATACGCTTATTTGGCAAGCCCTTTAACATCATTGCCAACACTTGACCCTGGCGGGCGGTTAGCCCCAGTTCGGCGGCGGTGACCGGCAGTTCCTTATTCGAAAACTCGCGTCCGGCAAACGGTGTGCCGCCATGAAACCAACTGTCACCCTGCAACAGCGCGGCCACCGCCTGACCGAAAACATCAGGCGACTCCTGTTTATGCAGAAATCCGTCGGCCCCTGCGATCCGTACTTTGTCCAGCACCGCTGTGTTGTCGTCGGCGCTGATGACCAATAGTCTTGTCGATGGGCAACGCAGCTTCAACTCCACCAGCAAGCTTAGTGATGCGCCATCGGGTAACCAGAAGTCTACCACCGCCAAAGAATAGGGCTTGGCAGAGTCCAGAGCGGCCCAAAAGTCAGCGACGTTGGACAACGACCGTGCAGCATCAAACCCGCAATGGGAAAGCAAAAAATCCGCGATGCCACTGGCCGACAACGGGTGGTCGTCTAAAACCAGCGCACTAGTCGTATTTGTCATGCGAATAATCTCCCATTTTCGTCGATAGCCGACATCAGGCCGTTTTTAGGGCTGTTGGCTAGCCTAATCAGACGCGCAAAAAACATGCACCATAATTACATCTTAACAAACCTCCCTGGAATTCCAACTCCGGCAAAGTTTCCTGCTGTATTCGAATTCCGATAATGCCGCCCAGGCTTGGATTCGTTAGTCAGGTTACCGAGTACTGGCAGCTGTTTTATAACACGTGGTTTATGACAGCCGCTACCCATCCTAAATGGGCGCATGCGCCATCATCTTGAGGAAATGGCATGTTGCCTAACGAAAAGTTAAGGCGCACGGGGCGCAAGGTGAAGCCCCGTGCAGGGGATTACTTTAGCATTTGCCAGCAGCTCTTAGTAAAGCATTGCAGCTTGCATCGTTGGTTTTTCCTAGATCACTTGATCCCCTAGTAAAATCCGTGCACATAGCGTCTGCCCCGCTTGCCATACCCCAAGTCGCGACCTTACCCAACCCGGACGGCTCTAAAATTTCACATTTAAAGGTGGCACCATCATTAGTTTTAACGGTGTATTGCATTCCATTATAACCAGTGGGTGCTTCTGTTACTTGTGAATGAGTGATTTTGAAGTTGCCAATTTCACGACCAATGGCCATTGAAATTTTGTTATCGACTTTGTTGTTTCCTTGAGCGGTACTATTATTGGCTGTTGTTGCGCAGCCGGAAAGCATCAACAAGAGAGCTACCGTCAGAAGTTTTTGTGTCATTTTTGATTATCCACCGCTCCAAGTAGAGAAAACGCAGGGCATAGGAGCGTGAAGATATGCCTAACGCAGAGTTAACCTAATCGGTGGCACTTTAGCGCCGACCAGTGACCGAGTTTGAGCCCATGTTATGGGGTGTCTTTCGGAGACGTCTTGATGATTACCGCATTATTCTTGCTCGCCATTACTGGGGCTGCTCGCTTTTAGTCTTCGTACAGCATGTTTTCCATAGTTGAGCGCCTGGTCAGACAGGCGGAAGCAATGGCTAGATTGCTACGACTGTCCAGTCGTCGGCATTTTTAATCCGTGAAGCGACAGAATTAAGAACTCATGCGACGCCTAATGAAGCATAGAAATACAGAACCAAACAACCAAATAGAGGCAGGTAATGGAGCAGAAGCAACCGGATGTAACAAAAAAGTACGCTGAACTCCATCTGCAGTAATACCCGCGCCAACAATTTGCCCCTTATTATTGACATCGTGAGCCGTTATCAGCGTCCAGCCATATTTGTTGCAATCAGCGTATCAGATCGGTCATGACGCCATTGATGGAAACAAAGCGCTCGTTTTTCGCCACTGTCGTTATCGCTTAAGTATTCAAATGGTTGTCTGGCTTACTTATGCCAAGCACCGCACGACGTAAATTTCTCTTGAAATTTTCGACGCGAAAGTGGACTACTAAATAAATGTTAACAAACTTCCCTGGAGTTCCGATACCCTACTCCGGTAGGGTTGACTGGCTTGTTACTCCTCTCGATAATACCACTCAGCCTTGGAGTCGTTAGTCAGGTTAGCGAGTACTTTCAGCCATTCAAGAACAGCTTTTTAGAGAGAATGATGAAACGTAAATTTTATGCTCCCCGTTGTGAGCGCTCGGCACGCTGGCAGTCGGTAGCGCCCAAGCCGAGTTGCTATGACAACGACAGCTGATTGGCAAGAGGCGCAAGAATAGGCTATGAATTTGATTTTTTACGATAGCGTTAGCAACGTCGATTATTCGGATTGGTGCTTACCGTGTGTTGTGCCGATCAATCGTGTCAGTTTCAATTACCTGAATTTTTACGATGACAGCACCGACTGGGGTATCTTCGGCGATGGTAGTGACTACGACCATGATAGCAATAACCGTTAGTCTGAATAGAACGACGTCGGATTAGTCAAAAACCTGCAAACAACCTTGTATAGGATCGGCATTGAATTCGAGCCTGATGCGGACGACTGTGCAAGGACACTGATGTTTGGCAACAGCATTCAAATGGCTATTCATAAATTGAGTTCTTACCCTTCTGTCTGGGCAGAACGCGACGGTGACGTCGCAGCAATGCAACCCGTTACCTTTGCTGGCTGCTGCCTGGTTGTTCGGCAGTATGCTGACGGGATTTCCATATACCGGATGATCTACTGCCGACAAAGTTCAACGGATTAAAATCAACCAGTTATCTAAAGTTAGCGGAGAAAAACGTATGAAAAAAAAATGGGCGTCCACGCTATTGGCAGTGGTACTAAACAGCGGCGTGGCAAATGCGGCGACGATCAAAGTGGATTTCGAAGGCATTTTCGACTGGGATCTAGTCGACGGATACGGCGGTTTGTCAGGCTGGGAATCGATGGGAGGCCAAGTGTCGAGTTATTCGGAATTTGAAGCGCACGATCCGGCATTGGGCGAGAACCGGCTGCATACTCGAGCAGGCGAATTGACGTTCGATCAAGGTCCGGTGATTTTCCAAGGCATGTTTTACAACTATTGGGGATCCGACACAGACATCAGTTTTTCGCTGTTCTATCAGGGGCAAAAGGTCTATGGCTCACCGCTTGACGCCGTCAATCAACCGCTGGATATTTATTGGCTGGCATCGGGTTACGCCGGGCTGGTCGACAAAATTCAGTTCCATGGCAACTCCTCCGACGGTTTTGTCGTCGACAATCTGACTTATTCCACCAACCCGGTGCCTTTGCCGGGAGCAGTCTGGTTGTTCGGCAGCGGCTTAGCGGGTCTGATGTTCCGGGCGCGACGCAGCAAGGTCAGCTAAACGGCTGTGGTACCGTAACTGTGTGCACATCATTAGGCCGCTCGAAACGCCCCGATTTTAGGTATTCAGCAATCACACGCCTATCTCTACTCAAGGGCTAGTGCGTGTTAGGAATACTTAAGTGCCGGTCATTTTTCTTTGACATGACGCATGAAATTCAGAAGTCTTTAGTCAGAATTAACGAGGTCTGTTCAGTGGCTTTCTATCGCTGATTCATCATTAGGCCTCCAGCAGGGTGAGGACTTGTGAGTACAAAGCCCATTAAGCGACCATTATAAATTTTTAATTGGATTGGCATTTCCTTTATGGAAGTAATGTGCAATTGATTCTCCAATATATTTATTGCGAATTGTATCCGGTGCGACTTTACCGATAAATTCCCATCTACCTTTCCATTTGTACTTCTCATTGTCCTTTGGATTTGCATCCTGCATTGCACGGGTCTCATATAATGTTATTCCTGCTGGTTGCCATTTTTGGATAGAAAAAATTTCTTGAACTACTCCGTTTGCAATACAAAAGGCATAATTTGCATTTTCTCGCCTTAAGCCAATCTTCCAAACCCCTCTTGTTATTTCGTAGAGTTCATTATCGGACATTCCTGGTCTGAATAATCTTGATGCACGGATAAGAAGGGCTGGTTCAGTGATATTAATTTTTGTCATAAAAAATTTTGGTAACTAAGTGAGTCGAGATCACAGGGACGAGCCAAGGGTAACGTAAATTTTAATGATTGCTTAGGATTTCAATTTTGCTTCGATTAAATCCCATCTTTCACGATATATACTGATGTCCCAGCCACTAAATGATTTATAAGGAGGTATATGTACTGTTCTAATGTTGGTTTGATTATGATCTTGCCCGTTCCTACCTGGCGTCTTGAGCCAGAGTTCATGAGCTTCTTTGACGTTGCTAGCCATTACATTCGACGGAATAATAAAGTACTCAAAATCTAGCTTGCTTTGAGGTTGTGGTATGCCGCCAAGTACCCAAAAAAAATTTTCACCGAAGTCTTTTTCCGATTTGAGACCTACACTGCAGGTCGAATTGCCTGGTACATAGGTTTTTACCTGAATATGGACAAATCTTGTTCCTTCAATGTTGCTACAAAGAATGTCGGTATTAGGAGTATTACCGAGTGTAACTACGGCCGAATATCCCCTTCGGCATAGCTCACCCGCTACAAAAAATTGACTCGCATTCCCTCTCGTACTTTTTTCCATGGCTTTAGTTTTTAAAGGTTAATATGGAATTAGGAAGTCAACTTTATATCACCAGGAAGATACTTTGCACGTTTTATCGATAAGCATACAATTGTTTAATTGCTGAAAAAGCTGATGACCGGTAATGATGGGTTATACGCCATTGAATCAGATTAAGCGAAAGACGGTAAAGGGTCGTAAGGCGTCGATTAGACAATAAAAAATAACCTATTCCGAGTGGCCGCTTTCATTATAAGAGACATTCGACTTATCGCGAATTTTAAATGGCTACTTTAGCTGATTATACTCATTAATGGGCATTGTTCTCACAACGCCTCATTTTTATGCACTGGATAAAATCATATAAAGTGAGAAATCCTAATCGATAAAAATACTTGTTGTAATAAAAACTGAACTCATAAAGTCAATTAATCTGAGATGAAAAAGCCGAATAAATGCAAGAAAAACCGATTATGAAGTCATGAAGCTAAAAATACCCATCAAATTAAAGTCATACGGCTAAAATTGAGCCTGGAACCATGACAGGGAAACCAGGATTTTAAAGGGGCTTAAACGCCCCTTTTTTTATGACTTCAATTTGATAAGCCCTTATCGGTAATATGCAATAATTTGTAAACAACACCAAACCAAAGTCCATGCCGGTCTGTATATCTTACTATTCATGAATTCTGGATAGTTGGCACGAAATCATGCTGATGGATTTATTGTTTCTTATTAGTAGCATATTACCGCGTTCAAATCGGCAACCGTTCCACAGCACCACGCTACAATTGTTTATAGAAAGGCTTTATGATGCATCGGTCCGGCGGGCTCTGGATGATATTCTCCATGTTAAAACCACAAAAAGAGGTGTTGTGATGTATGAGGCATTAGAAGAAATTATCCGAATAAATAAAGAGAGTAGTCCGAAATACGCAGATTACTTTACTCTTGGGTGGGCAAGAAAGTTATGCGCTGATGTTAACAAATCGCCAGATCAGGTTTTAGCAGAAATGAAGGCAAACAGTGCGGCAATTGCAAGCATTGACTACGAAGAGTTTAAAAAGGAAAGCGAGAAAAAGAAGCAAGAAACCCCGAGTATTATGATTATTACACCGGGCATATTGATAGAATTTTAATCGAATTAGAGCAAGAACACGGGAAAAAAAACAATGTGGATAGTGAAAAATGACAGCTTTTTGTCTATCGTTGAGGATAGATCAAACAATGGTATGTTAATGGTAAGAGGTAGGTTGAAGGGCGATATTGAAGCCGTTTTTCCGGGCGCCAAAGTCGAAAGAACACCGCGCGCTGATTATCTATACCGGGCTTTTTTGCCAAGAGCTGAAGTTAAAAAAGCGATTGCTGAAAGCATTGATTCTATCGATTACGATAACTTTAAAGGTTCAGTTCAAAATCAATCGCGGTATGATATTTACATGAAGTTGTGGGAGGTTATGCATAAAGCACAAAAGCTATTAAGTAAAGTTTAACGACTCAAGCGGGGGGCCTTTATTAAAACAAACGCGCGTGTGCGATTTACGGAGAGACACGCCATGACCAAACCCTTAAACCGTAAAATCGACCGATGACATTTTTTTGTAAAAGGCATAGACCACAGCGTAGCACCGGAAAAAAGGCTCTGGCAAACCTCCTAAGGCTTGAATTTTATTTGCTTTAAAGATGAGACTCGAACCCGCGACCGGCTAATTACAAAATTTATAGGATAGAAAAAATACACAACGAATAAAGTTAGATTTGGTTGGCTTTGCTCATAAAATCTAAGCTTATTCGTTAGGCCAATTGTTCATCAACGAACACCTCAAATTCCGTCTTTTCTTCGGAGCACCTCAGCACCCGTTTGAATGCTTTAAGTGGAATGGGCCCCATACTTGCCGCTTCGATCTTCGGCATAATCGTGTGGCGATATGTCTTTTTATTTTTCCATTGCTCAAGGAGCACAGAACCCGAGACGAAGTCATCAGCAAGAATGCTGGTGTCTATTTCTATCCATACTGACACCCCCCAATCTTTCCGAAAAGGAACAAATGTATACCAGCTCGAAAATGGATACTTCTCGCAATATGCTTGAGCATCAAATTCCCTGAAGTCGAAGAGACTTATACCCCCAAGTGTCCTGACGTACGGGTAAAACTCCATGCCTCTCCCGCTCTTCCATCTTTCAGAATCGGGGATTGCTGGTTCAGAAAGTATGTAGCCAACTTTCATAATTCCCCGATACCTTTCTATGCTGGTCGTGTGCCAAACGGACCCCAGAAGTTCAGATTGAAAGCTCATGCGTCACTCCTGCCCCTTGTTGAGCATGGATTTAGTATTGTCTCGAACAATTAATGGCTTTAACCTGCCTGTCAATACCCAACAAAGTGAATAAAAGAGTATTAATGCTATAGCTGGAACTAAGTAAACAAGAAGAGCAAATAAATCAGCCTTTTCTCGTTCTTTATCCCTGCCACCAACTGCTCTGTCAAACGATTCCTTCCATATGCCGGTGAATTCACATGATGTTGAATCTCTATTTTTCTTACAGTCGGCCTGAGACTGTCTCATGCTCTTGGAGCTGGAGAACACCAAAGACTGCCAGTCGCTGACTTGTTTTTCCGAATACGCCCAATCACCCCCGAACCATAGTAAAGAGCCAATTACGACGAGAACCATCAATCGAAAGCATACAAGCTCAATATTCATTGGTATTAACCTTTGACTTGGGACACCCAACTAAAAAAAGTAACGCAGGAAGGAAAAGAAGAGAAGAAAATTTGAGGTTTATAATTTACAACGTAACCCCGAAAATAAAAAAGGCCTTGGTAAAAAACCTAAGGCCTTGATTTTATTGGAGCTGGTGATGGGACTCGAACCCGCGACCGGCTGATTACAAATCAGCTGCTCTACCAACTGAGCTACACCAGCGAAGAAGCCGCATTATACAGAACTTTTTTATCAGTGCAAACCCTTTTTTGGGTTAACTTTTGATGCATGTTTTCGGGACCAATACCCTTGATTTTCCTGAAAAATAATACCCGGCAAGGCCAAGCCATTCTCTTGTGCAGTAAACAAATTGCTTAAAGTGCTCTGCAAAACCAAAGTGGTTTTTACCTGTTGAGGTGGCGTTGTCCAATGATCTACCGGAAGCCGTTTCAGACCAATCAACTGGGCAAAATACTTCAACTACTCATGGCATATGAGAAGTACTCGTGATCAATAACCAGAATTCGCCATCTATCGGCTTTACCAATCTCTTTGTTAATAGTGCGTTTTCGTAGGTATTTCTTGAATTGCTTTCAAATTGGATACTGGAAACATCCAAACCCTGTTATTGAAAAAGTTGCGCCGCGACATTCGCTTCTGATTTTTTTAGCGTTTTCAGTCCGCCAGACCCTCCGGCAAATACCTGTTTTGCCTAGGTATATTGCCTGGCTAAATGCATAAACGCCAAAGCAGGTCCCGTGTAAGCCCTTGGGCTTAAATTGTTGTCATTTGATACTGGTTTGGATCATGATGAGTTAGAGCCGAAACATCTTTATAATCAGGCGAAATTATGACGCTATATCAACTATCAGTGAGCTGGCTTCCAATTTTAAATTTCTGGCTCTTCTCAGCATGGGATTCCGGATGCTTGGAACTTGTAACACTGCCGCTGTCGCTTCCAGTCTATAGGCGGCTTCCAATTTTTTTACCGCTTCAGGATAAGGTAATATTTGTCCTTCAGTCAGCACCTCTATCGCGTCTTCGGTATCGGCCATCGCGAGCTTAACCATTTCTCTTCCGTTTGTGGCATTAAGCTTCATTGCCTGTTCCAGCAAATGATTGGAATTACGTATATTTTCCAGAGTATTGATGCTTCTCAGGAAGAGGGCAACTGCGACTACTTGCGATGAGCCTATCTTGACTTGGCGGTCTTTACGAGAAGCAGTGAGATGGCCGGGTGAGTTGTTAAATGCGTCGGTGTTGTAATAAGCAACCGCTTCTTCTATCGTATTGACGCTGTTGTTGTGAAAGAAAGGCGCTGTGTCAGCCGCTTCAATAACTGTGGGTGTATTAAAACGTCCGTCACCATAATTGCAAGGCGCTTCTTCATCCTGTTGCGAACGTAAAAGGCTGCTGCAATCGCCATGAGGATCGGTCCCGAAGCCACCGTCCATAGGTGTGTTGGGATCAATAAGGACAGCAGCCTGATCCCTCATCATTTCTATGCCGGTATCACGGGTTGGATTCCCATTGGTCGTGGAACTGATTGCGCCTGCATTGGAGTGGCATCCGTTACAGTTCGCTGACTTTCCGAATACCGGTTTTCCTGACGAGTCAACCGGATTTTCTTTGGTGTCGAATAACACTTTTCCGCGTTGCACTATTTCTGATTTGAAGGTCATTTTGCTCAAATTTAAGTCTTCACTGCGGCCTAACGACAGCATATAAAGCTCAAGTGCCGTTAATTCAGCGTCAGTAGGCAAGCGAAAATCTTTACCCGGCTGTCTGTTTAACGTTTTTGGAAAATGCTGTACGACTGCGCCGATGGTAAATTCGCGTAAGGATCCGTTGCCCACTGAGCCATCACCAGACCACCCCAAAGCATGTTCAAATGCTTCATCTTGGGGGAACTCGCCTTTATTGGCCACCAATTCAGTTGCGATGCTGGTCGATAGTGCCAGCAAATGAGGGACACTGCGCATGACGCCGGGGTTGTCAAAGCCATCGATATTGCTCAATACCAAGCCCATTTCCCGCATCAGTCTGGGTTTTTCCAAATCCTTGAGAGCGGGGAGGGTCTCGGCAATAAACAAAGGATCATTTTTTGGCAGCTTGGCTATGTATTTCGGATCAATGGTATGGTTGTTATCCAGTCTATGGCAGGTAACGCAAGTGCGGCCGTTTCCATTGAAAGTTTCATTGATAAATAGCCTGCGTCCTTCAGCGATTTCTGCACCGAGTACGCTGCCCAGATTGGTTTGTGAGGGATTGGCTGCCTGCGCGGATTTGGGTAATAAAAACTCAAAAGGTATCTGTGAACCAGGTTTTGAAATGACTTCACCCACTTGAGTCAAAGTCCATGGCTTGTCTGAATAATACAAGCGTTGTAATGCGCCAGGTGCACCGCTGATGACAATCGATTGATCCGGTCTAATGCCGGCGGGTGTTATGGCCAGCATATCTATCTTAAAATTTTGCAGTTCATCCTGCTTTAATTGAGTATTCAGTTCGGCAGAGTTGCCGTTGTGGTTCAGCTTCCCAATCCGGTAATAGCCGTCAGCCGGTTCAGGTTTTACTGTGTGTTGATCGCCTTCTTTGTTATCAACTAACCATACGTCATAGCTTTTGTTATCCAGCCCTTTTACCTGGACTGATAAATCACCCTTCATAAGATCCAGCTTAAACAGTCCGCGCGCTGATGTCGGCGTTGCAGAAAAAATGCGAGAGTAAGCCAAAGGGATTTTTAGCGTTGTAGGACTGCCGCCACTGGCTTCGTAGTTGTTTTTCCAGTTGCTGAATATCGTGCTCAACGCGTCTTGATTGCCGTGGCCCAGTACCGGTTCATTACTGAATTCAGTTGAAGACTGCAAAGAGTAAAATGCAGTTATACCGATGATTGTCATGACGCCTGTCAGCGTGTAAGCTCTTTTTTTAATCATACTTAAAAGTTTGGGGCTAGAAGGCAAAGTAGGGGGCTCAATAATCGGGGGTGTACAGTGCAATCTGGAAGCCATCGTTCACACTTGGAATTGAGTGTTTAAAATTCTTTGAACTAAAACCTAGCAATATTGTGGCCATTATGTGAATATTAAATTATAAAACAATGACTTATCGATTTAAATATAAGGTTTTCTAGTGTTTATTTAGTGAGATGGGTAAGCGTTATTCACGCAACAGGGCATATGACACAGGGCGTCGTGTTATTTAACCTATTTTAATTATTTATGCCCTGAAGCAAGCTTGAAATTTAAGCAATGGAATAAGATTTTTTTCGTTTATCCTGAAAAATCACAAGTTTCCCAGTTTTTATCGGTTTGTCCAGACTCTGCCGGGATGACGCCCCAGTCTTACGTGACAGCGCAGCCTTATTCAAATGATCGGCCATACAGTGAGGGCGTTCCATAAATGGAGCGCCACAACCTGACCAAGATAAATCGGATACTTTACGAAGGTATTAACTAAAAAGTTGATTTTGGTCTTGTCTGAGCTGAGCAATATTTTCTTCAGTAAAATAAAACCGGTTTTTAAAAATCCTGTTCATGACTGCCAGAATTTGACGAAATTTGTAGGCGTTATGATGTGATTCGCCTTTCTGTTCTGAGGTTCGCCAACTTTGTTCGTCAGATATTCTGATTTCAACGCCTAAGGTATGTTGCTGGGTCATTTTGTTGATTTGATTTCTTCTGGCGTACAAAGGTGTTCCGGGTATCAGTATTTCATGCGTGTCGGTTGCCCTATGGATGGGCAAGGCGAACGTTATTTTACATTGAAATTTTCTATGGCCTTGCGAGGAGTGTTCGTTCTTTGCGGCATTGGCACTCAGTGCTGCATAAAAGGCCTGTGCCTGAGTTGCCAGTTCTTCTTCCTCCGGATCCTCTTGCCGTCCAGCGCTTCGGGATAAGCTGATCATCAGTTTTCTGACGGCTTCTTTCATGCTTTCCGGTGTATCGAAGAGCGTTTGTGTAATCGAATGGGATGCCGTGTTCTCCTGCAAGATAACGCCTCTTTTTTGGAGCGCATGAAAGAGTTTCAACGTATCGTTTTTATCCTTGAGAATAAAAGTTAGCGCCAAAATATCACGGATATCATAAGCTTCTCCTTCTAAGTCTTTGCCCAGTTTTGTGAACATGCTTTCCGGACTTTTCAGGCGGGCTTTGATCTCGATAATCTTCACTCTGACGCCGTCACCGCTATCGAACACGATGTAGCCATGATTTTTATGATGGCAAATGGACTCGTTTAATTTATGGAAAAAAGTCGATATTTTGACGAAGGCATGCTGAGCTGAATCGCTTTCGGGTATATGGCGCGGATTTTCCCAGTCATAAATGAACAAATCATCCAGGCTCTGATTTTCGCCCGCTAAAAAAAAGCCTAATTGTGCGAAGTCATTAATATCCTGGCTGTCTTCCTCGACCGATTTGATCAAATGACACATTTTTAGCAAAGCACAGGCGGTTTCTTGCCAGTGTTTTGGGACTCCCATTTGCCGGCCACAATAACCATGAAATACCTTTGGATATTTACCCGAAGAGGCTAACAAGAATAGATGCCGGGGATCTTCAAGCGTCAAGTACTGAAACTCAGGATCATTTAACGTTAATTCAAATTGGCCGATAGTTATAAGACACTGCCGGTAAAGTGCCTGATTATCGCCCCTTATTTCACAAAGCGCGATCAATTGGCTTTTTACAAAAGGAAACAGCCAATTGAAAAAATATTTATAAGTTTGTTTGATGTATTGAGTGGCCCTGATTTGCTCACTGGCTTGCAGTTCATCGTTGTTTACCGTATCAAAACCGCGGTTGCCCATCATTTTTGCGGCTTGTTTGAGGGCCGTTGAATAGTCTTTTGCCGGTAACAATAAATAGGGTGTCATTTCGGTTCTGTCCAGGATGGAACCGAATATTTCATGATGCAGTTCGTGGCTTGAAGGTGTGTCATCCATTGGATTTTCCTGTCCGTCTTCAGATTTAATAGGGTGCCGTATTGTTATTTTTAGAACAGAACGTTCTGAAATTAATGTCCGGAAACAGATTATCCATGGTTTCCAAAGCTATAAGATAGCGCTCGTCAATGCGGTTTTTGCGGATACTGTCATGAAGATAATTAAACCGGGCCAAGTGATCCGTAATACGTTTGTTGGCGTATTCAACAGCTGTGCCTGATTTCATGATGAACGGCCAGTCTGACGCTTGGGCCAGTAGCACCGATCTTGCTGCCTGGTTTAATGTCCTTTCTTGTAAATTATTAACTGTCAGACGGGAAAGGTCGCAGGCCAGTTTTTCCATCTGGGCTTGGGCTTTATTAAGAAACGGGTAGATCCAGTCATTCGTCTCGTTAATCCAGTATTCGGAAGAGCCGTGTTCACCCCATGACGAGGCTTTTGGAATAATTTCATCGCTGACGGGAAATTGTTCCAAATAAGCCTGGCAATTGGTTGTCTTTAAGCCATGTTCCGGGGTATCAGCCAAGCGCAAAACCTGCTCCAGCCAATGAGGTCCCTCGAACCACCAGTGACCGAACAGTTCGGCATCAAAAGGAGCGACGATGATCGGCGGTATTGCTGTTTCATCGGTCTGCGTATTGATTTGCTCTAGTTTTTGCTGAATAAAGTGTTGAGCATGACAACAGGCCTGGTCAAGTGCCTGCTTGGGATCATACAGTTCTTTTTCACTGTCTTTACCCGTAATGCGATAGTATTTGATACCGGTCTGGATGCGGGTCATTCCATCCAGAATATAAGGCCCCAAATACTCCAAATCCAGATCAAAGCCAATATCTCGATAATACTCACGGTAACTAAAGTCTCCCGGATAACCTTCCTGCGCACTCCAAACCTGTTTTGAAGAAGCGGGGTCCCTGCCAAAAACAGCGATTCCGTTATTTAACTTGTGCGCAGAATAAACCGTTTGTTTGATTGAATAGTCACTGGACGAAAGGCTGTGGCTGTCGACAAAAAAATAAGCAATGCCGGCTTCTTTCAAATGGTCTTCAAGGCCCGGATAATATCCGCATTCGGGTAACCAGAATCCGGTAGGCGCAAAACCCAAGTGAGTTTTAAATGTATCGATTCCCACCTTGATCTGATTGCGAACGGCGGTTTCACTGATATTCAGTAAAGGAAGATAGCCGTGCGTGGCTGCTGTGGTTATCAACTCCAAATTGCCTAGCGAATGATGCCGTTTGAACTGCTTGAGCAGATCGCCTTGATAGCGATCCTGAAAATCGGAGCAGGATTTTACAAAAAATCGCCGGTAAAGTCGGGCCAGCTTTTGGTATTCGGGCTGGCTGCGGGTTCTGATGATTTCCTTTTCGGCAAGCTCTATCTGCCGGTGCAAAAATTCAAGATACCGTGCCCGCAACAGCTCATCAGTGAGCATGGATATCAATGTGGGCGATAAAGAGAGCGTCAGTTCATAATTGATCCGGTCTTTTTCCAATCGTTCTAATACATTTAACAATGGCAGATAGCATTCTGTAATCGCTTCGAATAACCAGTTTTCTTCGAAAAAACTGTCGTACTCCGGATGGCGCACGAAAGGCAAGTGCGCGTGAAGAATGATGCTCAAGTAACCTTTTTTCATGTCCTGTTGATCAATGTAATTCAAAAATAAAGTGTTCAGAGCGAGTCTGGGAAAAGGATGAAAACGTCTCGTTGCGGTGCTTTTTGTCCCGTTGATTTTGCTCCAGGAGTGCGCTCATTTTTGTGAAAAAGAGATATTCATTTTGATCTTTCTTAGCGATGGAAACAAAATGCGCATTCTTTGGATAAAAATCGGTATTTAAGCGGTGTCTTTCATCAGTATCTTCGTAGTCAGGTAAATCATCATGACGGTTATTAGTATTGTAAACAGAGCGCACATGCTCAGCAGGTATCTTGACAATGTTGGATTCTGCGACCGGTTGTAGCGAATGACTGGGGCCTCTTTCTCCAATAACGGCGGAGTAAGCCGTGCCGGAGATTGGAATCCGAATTCTTTGGCTGTGTTTATTTTGAGGAAGCGGGGTATCAAAAAATAAGTTGGAATTGTTAAAAGATAGTGAATTATCGGGCAACCAGTAAATCCTGAGCGTTAAAGGCGGTGGGTCGGGTATATTGGATTGAGCATTGAGTTGTGCGGGTTCAACAGACCATAGCGCATGTACATGATGAGGATCCACGGGCATGAGTAACAGCTCCGGTTTTTCAGTGCTGCGTGACGGAGCAAAATCCCGACTGACGGCCTGACTGATCTCCAGCAATTCATTGGTCGCTAATTTTAATCCGTGGCCTGGCGCTGAACGACCATGCTTTCGGTTGGGCGGATTGATTCGTGTGCCATTATTTATCCGTACGTTTGATACGTTTTCGTTCCGGTCCGGTGAAAATGTTTGGCTGATTTGCCGGCTGATATCAAGCATCTCTTCTTGTGACAGATTGACTCTGGGATCGAGTCCTGATTGAGAAAGTGTCATCACCCGCCTTTGGTAGTTATTTAAGTCATCCAAGTTAAGTTGTATTTTATCGATTAAAAACACGGGATGCGAGAAGTAACAGTCAAATTAAGGTTCGATCAAGATTGATCCCGTTTTAAGGCTCAACTCGGCGTGATTTAAATTCTTTTGAAATAGGGACCTTTCACTTTTATTCACAGCTTTGGCGCTTGAACTCGAGAATGGAAAACAATGGGGGTAAGCGTTAGCTTGGAATAAGCCGCTAGTTCAAAATAGAATTAAATGCTCGACGATAATAATTCTATTAGTTTCTTAAAACACTAACCTTAGCGGATGATTTTTGCAAGGTAAATGAAAGGTTTTTCAGAAATGCATAAGGCGTAATAAATTAAAATTGTTTTTCATCAGTAAACAATCTATTAATTTATGACGTGTTGCTAAGTTTTACTTACGTACTTATAGTTTAATCTGTGTTTTCAAACACATAGTGTAAAACTGACATGAGGATTAAATTATGAGTTATAACAAATATGAAGTTATTATTGGTTTAATGTTTTTTACTGGAATTTTGGCTCTTCCGGATTTTCCGTGGTAACCCCAATATCTAGTGTTTCGCAAACAAGATCCGGTGTCCTTGTACGTCCAGCCAAATATGCTGGAATAATCGACCCAGGTTATAAATGCCATAGCAGCGGCGCTTGATCACTTTGATTTTATTGTTCAGCCCTTCGACAAAGCCGCTAGTTTCGCGTCCAATAAAATAGTTGGTGATCTTATCCTGCCAGTTATCCAACGTGGTGATAAAAGGCGCAAAACATTCTAAGCCTAATGCCTTGATGCGCCCCAGCCATTGCGTTAAGGCTT
>JAGXSU010000179.1 GCA_018333785.1 Methylomicrobium sp.
CCTTGCAGAGCAAGCCGGATTATCGCTTCACAGGTCTTGCCCTCAACTGGAATGCTGCGCACCATTTTTGCCGCATCAACCGGCTTATAACCCAGCGCACACAATGCGCTGATCGCTTCTTGCTGGGGCTTTAATTCAGGTTGTGAAACCGACACGTCCGAACCCTTGACTGCACCGACCTCATCGCCCAAGTCCGGCAGCCGGTCACGCATTTCGATGATCAGCCGTTCGGCTGTTTTTTTGCCTACTCCGGGCAGTCGCACCAATGCTTGCGTATCGTTATTATGAATGCAGCGATGAAAATCTTCGGCGCTTTGACCCGATAAAATAGTCAACGCCAGCTTGGGCCCTACGCCATTGACCTTGATCAAGGCCCTGAACATCAGGCGGTCGGTTTCGGTGGAAAAACCGAATAAGATATGTGCGTCTTCACGCACGACCAAATGGGTAAACAAAGTAACCGGGGCACCCAAAGCAGGGAGATTATAAAATGTAGTCATCGGCGCTTCGACTTCGTAACCGACGCCATTGACATCAATCACCAATTGAGGCGGGGCTTTGACGACCAACTTGCCACTCAAAAAACCAATCATCGCCAAACTCCCGAACTTAAACGGCGCTCAGTCTGCTGATAATGAGCATGACAAAGACAGATTCCTAACGCATCGCCGGCATCGATCTGGAGAGAGCCCTGAATATTTAACAAGATTTTTACCATGTGCTGGACTTGCGCTTTTTCAGCATTACCCTTGCCGACCAAGGCCTGTTTGACTTGCCGTGCCGCATATTCAAAAACCGGTAAGCCTGCGGACTGTACCGCGCAAATCGCGGCGCCTCGAGCTTGTCCAAGTTTTAGCGCTGAATCGGCATTTTTATGCATGAATACCGATTCAATTGCCATTTGATCAGGCTGATAATTTTCGACAACTTCAACCAAGCCCTTGAAAATCTGCTTCAATCGATCCGGAAAATAGTCCGCAGTGACTTTGATACTGCCACTGGCTATATACCTCGTTCCGTGCGGTAAATCTTCAATAACCCCGTAGCCGGTTATCCGGGATCCGGGGTCTATACCTAAAATTTTAGTCACGTTCGATTTAAACAGCCGGATGGGAAAGGATTGATTATTGTATAGCTCGAATGAATAATCGCTTAATCAACAGCCATGTTATTCATTATTTCCTCACTAATATCCGCATTGGAATAGACATTTTGTACGTCGTCCAAATCCTCTAAACGGTCAATCAGACGCAACAACTTTTCGGCATCATTTTGATCCAGATCAGCCTGGGTGGAAGCCTGCATGGTTACCTCCGAATTCTCGGGAACGAAGCCCGAGGCAATCAAGGACTCTTTGACTTCAAGATAGTTTTCAGGTGTTGTCATCACGTCAATGGAACCGTCTTCATTGGTAACCACATCATCGACACCCGCTTCCAGCGCTGCTTCGATAATGGCATCTTCGTCCACCGTATCGGAGAAACTGATAATGCCCACTTTAGTGAACAAATATGCAACAGAACCATCGGTACCCAAATTACCGCCCGCCTTCGTAAAAGCATGACGGACTTCGCCTACGGTTCGGTTACGATTATCGGTTAAACAATCAACCATGATGGCCGCACCGCCGGGTCCATAGCCTTCGTAGCGTACTTCCTCGTAATTGGCGCCATCTTGAACGCCCAACGCTTTTTTGATGGTGTTATCGATGGTGTCGCGCTTCATATTTGCGCCCAGCGCTTTATCGATTGCAGTACGCAAGGTAGGATTGCTGGCAGGATCGCCTCCTCCCGATTTAGCCGCGACAGAAATTTCACGAATCATTTTTGTGAAAATCTTGCCGCGTTTAGCGTCTTGTCCGGCTTTTCTGTGTTTTATGTTAGCCCACTTACTATGTCCAGCCATACTTCTCTCTAAATCTATAATAAAAAACCGCGGATTCTACCATTCTGTCAGCAGCTTCTCGAATTTAAGTCAATGAAAATTCAATCGATTGAATCAGGGGATCGATCTTGTGAGTCCTCGACGAAAACTCACAAGATCAAATGACAATTATCTCAGATAATCCAAAACAGCCTGCAAAGAGGGCTCGGTGATGAAGTGATCCGCCTGCTCCTGCACAATAGGCCTGACAACAACCCCGCCAAAACCAATAAAAAAAGCGCCCGCCTGTTTGGATTCAAGATCGGTTTTGCCGTCGCCAACCATCACCAAGCGTTGTGCTGCTTGACTTAGCTGTTTGCAAACCTGGGCTTTTCCACCGGCTCTGGCCAAGGTTGATGCGCGATCAAAGTCCCGATAACTGCCATCTTCGTTAAAAAAGATGTCCACCGCAAACACATGGCTTTCGGGTAAATTGAGCAGTGACGCCATGGGCCAAATAGCCTGACGGATTCCGCCACTGACAATGTACAAGGACTTACCCAGTGCCGTTAACTCACTGAACAGCGTCTCAACACCGGCCACTTTTTCACGGATATATTCATCCGCCAACCAGTCGATAGCCTGTTTGTCGGGTTTTATCATTTCCAGACGATGGCCATAAACGGCCTCTAACGGCACCTCGCCGTTCATTGCCTGGTCGGTCAAGCGGGCCATTTCTTCGCCCATGCCCGCTCTTTTTGCCAATTCATCTATCCCTTCGATTTTGCTCAGCGTGCTGTCAAAATCAAAACAGATACGGTCAAAACTCATAGAATGACCTGTGCCGCTCGATGAACTGCTGGAATATCACACAACTGGGCCAATAAATCATCGTTCAACGGCTCGGAAATACTGATCACCGCCATAGCCAGTTCATTATTGGCGCCGCCGACTTCCATCCGGCTTATATTGATATTGGATTCTCCCAAAACGCTACTGATAGACGAAATTACGCCCGGCTTGTCATCATGGCGGGTAAAAATCAACGTGCCTTCAGGTACGACTTCGACTTCGAACTGATCTACCTGAACCAGACGAGGGCGGCGCTCACCTAATAACGTGCCAGAAAGACTGACTGATTCTTCGCCAAAAAAGCCGGTTACTTTGACCAGTGATAAAAAGTCATGAGTTTCCTCGGTTTTCGACTCAACCAGCGAGATACCTTGACGCTTGGCTATTTTTTCGGCGTTGACACGGTTTACCGGCGTTGAAACCTTGCCGGATAAAACACCCACCAATGCTTCTATTGATACTGGCCTTACATCAACTTCAGCCGCTTTTCCGAATAAAGCCACTTCGATACGTTCCAAAGGCTGAGTGGCAAGTCCGGCGAGCACTTTTCCCAGAATATTGGCCAAGCCCATGTACTGGCTTGCTTTTTTCAATTGTTCAGCGGACAAGCGCGGCAAGTTCAAGGCATTGACAGCCTCGCCGGTTTTAAGATAAATCACGGCTTGTCTGGCGATTTCAACACTGACGGCCACTTGAGCTTCTGCTGTCGACGCACCCAAATGCGGCGTAAAAACAATATTGTCCAACTCCAGCAGCGGTGAATTTACCGGTGGCTCGTGTTCAAACACATCCAGTGCAGCTCCAGCTATGCGATTGTTTTTCAGAGCATCATAGAGCGCCGCTTCATCTATCAATCCGCCTCGGGCACAATTGATGATCATCGCTTCTTTTTTCATCATGGCCATTTGTGCACTGCCGATAATGCCTTTGGTTTTTTCGATCAAAGGGCAATGCAATGTCAAATAATCTGCGCGTTTGACCAGTTCATCCAAATCGACCGATTGAACGCCGTAACGCTCAAAAATTTCAGGCGTCACAAACGGATCATAAGCAATTACCTCCATACCCAAACCCAGACCACGCTGGGAAGCAATACGGCCAATGGTGCCAAAACCGAGAATAGCCAGCGTTTTGTGCGCGACTTCAGAGCCCATCAACTTGGAACGTTCCCATTTTCCTGCACGGATAGAACGATCGGCAGCGGGTAAATGACGGCTCAGCGATAACATATGGGCAATGGCCAGTTCGGCTGTGGTCGTTGCATTGGCATCAGGCGTGTTCATGACAATAATGCCCTGCTCAGTCGCAGCGGCGATATCGACATTATCGACACCGATCCCGGCACGGCCCACCACTTTGAGTTTGGTAGCCGCTTTCAGCACTTTATCAGTCACTTTAGTATCGCTTCGAATCAACAACGCATCATACTCACCGATAATTTGACACAATTCGTCTTCTTTTAAACCGGTTTGAATATGAATATGAATTCCATCCTGATCATTCAAGTAATTGATGCCTGCTTCAGCTAATTTGTCGGATATAAGTATTTTGTACATGACCAGAAATTTGAAAGAAAGTGAAAGTTAAAGTGCATAGCTTAACAGTTTTGACGTCATTGCAGTAACTCGAAATTAATGGAAATGAGTAAAGCTCATCCAATGGACTGTTTACTAAAAAAATCAGTGCCGGAAGGTTCAAAGGAAATTTCACTTAAAGTGCGTATTATTCTTCCGACGGCTTTATCGGTTGTAATTTCTTCAAAATTTTCCTGCTAAGCTTTTATACTTTTGTTACTTCAAATATAGGAACATCGGGTAGAAGGATAAATAAAACCAATTCTCGGACGAACACTATAACTATAACAAGCAGGCCTTCGTGAAACGGGATACCTGCATTTTCACCGCCCGGCTAAACTCAGAGCAAAGCTAAATCCCTCACTACAAAAAGTACGGTAGTGGTGGCATTGTTAAGGGCGAAGCTTCTTCTGTAGTGGCGGTTCAACTGAGTAAGGAGTATGGCATTGCGTACCAAAAGCAGATTTTTTCTAGATTTTATAAAGCTTGCCGGACCTTTTTGGCAATCCCAAAATAAAAACACCATTATCGGTTTTTCGGTGGCTTTGGTGGTTTTGACCATCCTGCAAATCGCCATTTCAGTGGTGATCACAATGTGGAGCGCTGCGTTGTTCGACGCACTGGACCAGCAGTCGATGACCAAATTCTTCACGCAGGTCGGCCTGATAGTGTTGATTTTCATCGCCAACATGGCCGTTACCGCATCCCATTTTATGGTTAAACGACGCCTGCAGCTTGACTGGCGCGGCTGGCTGACTGATAAATTGATCGGCCAATGGATGCACAACGGGCGGCATTACCTGATTACCCATATTCCCGGCAAACATGACAATCCGGACGGCAGGATCGCCGAGGATATTCGCATCGCTACCGAGTTAGCCATCGATCTGATTCACAGCTTGCTGTATTGCATCTTATTGCTGATCAGTTTCACCGAAATTCTTTGGGATTTATCCGGAACAATTACGCTTGATCTGTTTTTATTTGAAATACCTATATCCGGCCACTTGGTTTGGCTATCCATAATCTATGCCGCCTGCGCCTCAACACTGGGCTGGTGGATTGGCCGCCCGCTCACCAAGGCAACCGACGACAGACAAACGGTGGAAGCCAATTTCCGTTTTGGCCTGGTTAAAGCCAGAGAAAATTCCATGGCCATTGCTTTGATCCACGGTGAACGCCATGAAAATCCTCACTTTCATGCCTTGTTTGGCAACATCATCAGTGTCTGGCATCAACAAACCAACGCATGGGCAAAAATATTACTGTTCAGCTCCGGTTATTCGGTGTTGTCCATGGCCTTTCCTATTCTGGTTTCAGCGCCCCGTTATATCCTCGGCAGCATCAGTCTCGGCGCCTTGATGCAATCAGCGCAAGCCTTTCAGCACATGGTTTCCGCCTTGTCATGGCCGGTTGACAACATGGGCAGGGTCGCTGAATGGCGAGCCTCGGTTGAGCGGGTATTGGGACTCAACGAAGTATTGGTTCAACTGGAGGAAGAAATAGCTAAACCCGATCCTCACCGCATCGTTGTAAAAAAGAATGAAGATTCGGTTTTACGTTTCGACAAACTTTGTCTATCACGCCTGGATGGCATAGTTTGTATAGAGGGACTGAATGAAGAAATCAACGCGGGCGAACGCATTTTACTCGCCGGCAACCCCTACACCGGCAATAAGCTGTTCAAAGCCATGGCACGCCTTTGGCCCTGGGGCGAGGGAAAGATTGAATTACCGGACGACGACCCGATGTTTTTCATGCCGCCCCGCCCTTACCTGCCTACTGGCTCATTGCGGATGGCAATATGCTATCCGTCCGAAACCGATGCCTTCAATCAAGAAGTGCTGGAATCTTCACTAGAACAGGTAGGGCTAAGAGATCTGATTTCGCAGTTAGATGAAACCGGTGATTGGGAAAAGAACCTGGAACGAGAGCAGCAACAACGGCTTGGCATGGTGCGATTACTGTTGCACCGACCCAAATGGATTATGATGCAGGAAGCCTTTAATTCGCTAAATCCGGAAGATGAGGTTGAAATGATCCGGATGATCATGAGAGAGTTTCCAGACTCAACCTTGCTGACCATCACCAAGCAACCGGCCATCAGAGCATTACATAAGCGGCAAATTATACTCACTTAAAATAAGACTGTTTAGCCCGCATCCGTCTCCCTGTTGACTTGATTCAAGGCCAATTCAACACGGGAGGCAGGTGTTGTATCCTTTTATCGGTGAGCCTCTTTTGCCGCTTCATATTGACTCCTAATAGCGCTAAACTCCCAAGAGTGAGCCCCTCCTATGGTGCGAATGGCGCCATGCATATTCAATGCATGCATGATCCGAACCACCAAAAAGTCGGCTCTACTGCTATTCCGAGCAACGAGAAACGTCTCGACAAACTCAACGACCGCATCGGGCAACATTACAGCATCGAACTGCTACCGGACTCATCCTGCAAACAGGCCTAGAAATACGGTGAACAAAACAGCCGTAAACCGGTAATCGACCACCCATCCAAGCGTCTATTGCCTGCGCAGCAACCAAGCTGACTGAAACAGCGAGCGCTTGTAGCGCAGATATACCATGCTCACCGACCTGGAATCCGTCTTCCATATTTCAAATCCGAACTCGGTCTGCGTCAGGTCTATCACGGCAAGGACATATGTGTTGATGCCCACCGCCCTCCAACTCTAACAATTCGTGTAAATCATTCGCAAACAAGGGCAAGAACACGTTATTTAATTCAAAGTCGCTGTAGCAATCTGCGGAAAATCCTGTCCGTGCAACAGCGCGTTACCGCGTCCTTCCAGCACACTGAAGCCCCCGCCCTTCATATTCATCCGGAAAGGGAACTGGCGACTATCTAGCAAGCCATGAATTTCGATCCTTTGCGGGGAAGTGAGCTAATGACTATCGTCATAGCTTTAACCGCAAAGTGTCTAGATATTTTACACACTAGAAAGTCAAACGGTTATCTGTAATGGTTTTTTAATTTATGTGACTCTTATCACATTTAATCTCTTGTTTTATATTAATTCCCCAAAATACATAACTTTTTTTAGCATTAATTATGCTGATCAAATCGGATTTAATTTGAATCAGATATTAAGGTTGATCTTCTCTCATCTCACTGTGTTTTACATGCATTTTTAACAGTTATGGTTCAAGAGATAGTATTTACCAAAGACTATCGCCATAGCTAACAACCCCGAAAGTGTCGATTTTTTTTACAATTCAGAGATTCAAACGAGCTATTTGCAATAGTTCCTTTTAATTATGTGAATATCATCACATTTATTCGCTTGTTTTCTATTAACTTTCTATAAAATATAAATTTTTTGGCATCAATTGTGCTTTTAGAATTAGGATTTATTTTGAATCAGATATTAAAAGTGACCCTCTCTCATCTTACTGTGTTTTGAATTCAATTTTGTCAGTTGTGACTCAAAAGACAGCATGAATCAAAGATTATCGCAATAGATATATCTTCTAAAGTGTCAATATTTTTTACACACTGAAAATTCAAACGATTATCTGTAATGGTTTTTTAATTTATGTGACTTTTATCACATTTAATCTCTTTTTTATATAAGCCTCTCATAATACATAACTTTTTTGACACTATTTATGCTTAAATTTAAGATTTATCTTGGGAAGCACCCCCGAACAGCAGATCACGACACCGATACATTAAGGGGTAATACATGTAAATAATGATTTCATATTTAATACTGAGCATGAAGTTTTATTTTTTATTTTAAAGTAAGGAGGCCTCAGAAATGAGCCAAAGTACAAATCGGTTTGCCTACAGCGAACCCCGCGCAGTGTCTCTCAGCAAAGGCTGGGGCGCTTCGCTTCTCGCAGGGTCAGCCATATCCCTTGTGTTATGGGCCTTGCCGGCTGCATCTCAGGCGCTCGAAGCGCCTATCGTGGAAGGACTGAAGGGGGTTCGTGTGCCGGAACCTTCGAACATCAACCAGTTCATTGCCAACAAGGCAGCAGCCATACGCTTGGGCAAAGCGCTATTTTGGGACACGCAGGTTGGAAGCGATGGTAAGACTTCGTGCGCAAGCTGCCACTTCCATGCTGGCGCTGACAACCGTACCGTCAACCAGATCTCACCCGGATTACTTCGCGTCACTTCTCCCGGCAACTCCAACCCTGATCTGTCATTTACGTTGGGCGGACCAAATTATCAACTCAAGCGGGATGATTTCCCTTTCCACAAGTTCGCAGATGCTAACAACAGGCATTCAGCCGTCGTAAGAACGCACAACGACGCATCTTCTTCCCAAGGCGTATTCAAGAGTATTTTCGTTTCGGCAGCACCCGGCGCCCGCCAGGATGACTTCTTCCTTGCCGGTGACAACGTGTTTCTGAAGGATGATCTGCAGACGCGCCAGGTTGAACCTCGCAACTCACCGACGGTCATCAACTCGATTTTCAATTTCCGTAATTTCTGGGACGGGCGAGCAACTTATCTGTTCAACGGCGCATCTCCGTTTGGCCCTCTAGATACCCAAGCAAAGGTCTACAAGACGTCCATCCTCAGCAATGCCTGGATCTCCCCTCTGACGGTCCGTATCGACAATGCTTCGTTGGCCTCTCTTTCTACCGGTCCTGCACTCAGTGATTTTGAAATGAGCGCAGCTGGCCGCACCTGGCCGAATATTGGTGTCCGCCTGTTGCCGGCAAGAGCATTGGCTTTTCAGACGATCAGCCCCACGGACAGTGTCCTTGACTCGATACGCCACCCCACTGACCCAGGCTCTAACAACACCTATAATAACTTGGTGGAAACGGCCTTTCGGCCTGAGTGGTGGAACTCAACAGCAAGCGTAACGATCAACGGTGCAAGCTACACCCAGAAGCAAGCCAATTTCAGCATGTACTTCGGTTTGGCTCTTCAGATGTACATGGCCACCCTGGTATCTGACGACTCGCCTTTCGACAAGCTAATGGCAGGCCAGCCGGTTAATTATCCTCAGGATGCGACGGCAGGCATGGCTATTTTCTTTGGCAAAGGCAAATGTGCTTCCTGCCACAGCGGCGCCGAGTTTACTGCTGCCAGCACTCGCAAGGTGTTGAAAACGCCCTTGTCTCGCATGATCATGGGCGATGGCAGCACGGCGGTTTACGACGAAGGCTTCTACAACATTGCGATCACCGAGACACTGGAAGACATCGCCAATGGTGCGAACAACCCTGTGAACAAGCCAGTGTCGCTATCACGACTGGCCCAGCAAATGGGGCCATTTGAATTCCAGAGACTCGTCGGCATCCCTGCCAACCTGACCGTCTGGCCAAATGAGCGGATAGCGATCAACGGCGCCTTCAAGACACCCACGATTCGCAATGTGGAATTGACAGCACCCTACTTTCACGATGGCAGCATCTTGACACTGGAACAGGTTGTAGACTTCTATAACCGCGGCGGAAACCATTTTCAGAATAACTTGCAGGACGTTGATGCCGATATCGAGCCGCTTGGCCTGACTGCAATAGAAAGGACGCAACTGGTCGCGTTCATGAAGTCCCTGACGGACGAACGTGTGCGCTTCAACCGCGCTCCGTTTGACCATCCGCAGCTCATCGACTTGCCAAATGGCCACAAACTGGACGCCAATGGCCTGACCATCCCCTTTGAAGGTCGGGCTCTTGTCGCAGCCACCAGCATTCCTGCGGTGGGCCGCGAGGGACTTAATGTGCCTCCACCCAACTTTCAGGAAAAGCTGGCGTCGACTACGCAGTATGTATACTTGAAATTTGCCCACTCCGGCAAATGCCTGGACGTGTCTGAGATCAGCTTCAATAGCGGCGCCAACGTGTATCAATGGGATTGTCATGGGGGTAACAACCAGAAATGGATTCAGATCGATGCAGAGGGTGGCTTCATGCTGAGAAGCATGCATTCAAACATGTGCCTGGATGTGTCTGAAATCAGCACCAGACCCGGGGCCAACGTCTATCAATGGCATTGTCACGGGGGTGATAACCAATTGTTCAACTGGGTCGGCAATCGTTTGGTGGCAAAGCACTCCAACCAGTGCCTGAACGTCGCGGGAGCAGGTCTGCAAAACAGCGCCAATGTCCTTCAATGGCCGTGCACCAACGACGCGCTCAATGACCAGCTCGTCAAGTTCAGCACACCGGAGATTCCTGTGTTCAATCTGGTGGCGGAGCACTCTGGTCGCTGTGTGGACGTGGACGCCGCAGGGCAGCAAGACGGCACCAACATTCACCAGTGGGACTGCGTCGCAGGCGCTTTGAATGAGCAGTGGCAAGAAGTGCCGACCGCAGGTGGCTTCCTGTTGAAGGCCAGTCACTCCGGAAAGTGCATGAGCGTGGGAGGCAACAGCCACACGGCCGGCGCCAATGTGCATCAGCAGACCTGTAACCTGAATGACGCCAACCAAAAGTTAAGCTGGCTTGGCAACCGCTTGCAGTTCAAGAGCTCAGGCCAGTGCCTGAACGTCGTAGGGGCTTATCTGCAGAACGGCGCCAACATCGTTCAGTGGCCTTGCACGGAGTCGAACCGGAACGACCAGTTCATCAAACGCTGATATTATCCTGTGAACCAAGGACTGTTGGGAGAGGCATGCAGGTTTGCAGACTACCAACACTCCACTACAACTGTTCTAGCCTGTCAGCTATCTCAATCCGAATTGAGGAAAACTCAGGATTGAGATGGCTCGATAGGTTTTTGGGATGATGGCAATGCAATGTGCCATGGTTTTAAAAAAATATTGATCGGGCAGCGGAGACCGCAGCCTTCGACTGCCCCCAGATCCGTGCATACTTGCCATTCACGACTCCTCACTTTATACAGACCCATTGAGCCGCTTCAAACCAGTGCTCGAACTTTTGGTCACCCGTATAACTTACCTTTAACCTCGACAATCTTCTTATTACTGGTGAGCCCTGGGCACTACCATGGTATTGCCCAGCACTTCCAATTAATAGCGGCCTTAGCAGCCGCTTTAGTTGATACGCCCCTGTTGATCAGTTTCCGGGAGAGATCCGCCTTCGGTGTTTTTTGAAGAGCCAGAACGCAAAGCCGCATGACTACTAGGATTGCACTTATAACTTGAATCCAAGAATCGAAATATTTCGATCTTTGCTTAGTATAGAGTGTATATGTTTTAATGAGGCGATCTTCTTGTAATAACCCGCATTAACCCTAGGAGCCGCCACTTAACATGCCCTTTAACATCAGGATCATGGGCCTTGTTCTGGCTTTACTCATCACTGCCGCCGTTTTTTGGGCGTCCAAAAGCCAATCTTTGCAGGCACCCGATGTCTCATTGTTGACCATAACCGGCCAAACCCTTCGGTTAAGCTCGTTTAAAGGTAAACCTGTCATCGTTACGTTTTGGGCGACCGACTGCGCTGCTTGCGTCAAAGAAATTCCGGATCTGATTGACCTTTATCACGATTACCACGATAAGGGGTTTGAAATCATCGCTATTGCGATGTATTACGACCCGCCAAATCATGTGGTTGAAATGTCCAAAGCAAAACAGATACCCTATCATGTCGCGTTGGATTTACGTGCCGAACATGCGCAGGCATTCGGGGAGGTGCGATTGACGCCAACCACTTTCGTAATCGACGCTGACGGAGTGATTGTTCAACAAATCACCGGCGCATTTAAACCCGCCGAATTATCCCGGCTGATTGAAACCTTATTAAAAGGATAAGCTTATGCTTTGGCTAAAAGCGTTACATTTAATTTTTATGGTGACCTGGTTTGCAGGGCTGTTTTATCTGCCACGCTTGTATGTTTATCACGCCATGAGTTCCGATGAAATCAGCAATGAACGCTTTAAAGTCATGGAGCGGAAATTGTTTTTCGGCATCATGACACCGGGCATGATTGTCACTTTTATATTCGGCATCTGGATGCTGGTTGATTATGCATGGGTGATGTATTCCCAAAGCGGTTGGCTGCACGTCAAGCTGACGATGCTTGCGCTAATGGTGGTTTATCATGTTTATTGCGGCAAATGGCTGCTGGATTTTAAACATGACCGCAATACGCATTCCCATGTTTATTACCGCTGGATGAACGAAGTGCCTGTGCTGTTTCTGATCGGCATTATCATTTTGGCTGTCGTCAAGCCGTTCTGAGCTTCTGATGACCGGCGACAGACCTTCTGTTCTTTGCTTTTCAGGCCATGATCCCAGCGGCGGTGCCGGCATTCAGGCCGACATTGAAACGCTGATCAGTTTTAGCTGTCATGCCGCCAGTGTCATAACGGCACTCACCGAGCAAGACAGCCGGAATGTTAAAAAAATTATTCCGCAAAGACCTGAAGACATTATCAGTCAGGCCAGGAGCGTCCTCGCCGATTTTCCGGTTAAAGCGTTTAAAATCGGCTTGATAGGACATCATGAAACAGCTGAAGCCATTTGCAGCATTTTACAGGATTACCCCCAGATACCTGTTATTCTGGATCCGGTTTTAGCAGCAGGCGGCGGAACGGAACTGGCTACTGAACAACTGTTAAGCACACTCAAAACCCGGCTGTTACCGCTAACCCATGTCTTAACGCCCAACAGCATTGAAGCACGGCGGCTAACCGACTCAGAAGATTTGACCGATGCCGCCATGAAACTGATGAAAATGGGTTGTAAAGCCGTTTTGATTACCGGCACTCACGAAGACACCGAGGCGGTATCCAATCAGCTGTATCAAGACGGCAAGATGATAAAAACATTGGCCTGCACCAGGCTGCCTTACAGCTATCACGGTTCGGGCTGCACATTCGCAGCCGCTATAGCCGGTTTGATAGCGCAGGGCTTGAAGCTTCCGGATGCCGTATCGCGGGCTCAAGACTATACCTGGAACGCGCTGCAAAACGCTTACCGTCCAGGCCAGGGCCAACACAACCCCGCCAGATTATTTTGGACAACTACTTCCTTATGAAACTGCCGTCTAAAGGGCTTTATGCCATTACACAAACTGAAAATAAAAGCGCGGAAACCGTTATTCAGCAAGTTGCGGCCGCCATTCGAGGCGGAGCCGTTATCGTTCAATACCGGGATAAACAGCCTGCCGATGCCATGGCGCTGGGTCATGCCTTACTGGCTTTATGCAGAAGCCATAAAGTCCCGCTGATTATCAACGACAGTATTGACTTGGCAGCTCAGCTACATGCAGACGGCGTCCATTTGGGCAGAGAGGATGGACTGATTGCCAAAGCCCGTGAACGGCTGGGTGACACAGCGATTATCGGGGTCTCTTGTTACAACGATCTGGAACGCGCTAAAGCCGCTGAACAAGAGGGTGCAGACTATGTCGCATTTGGGCGGTTTTTCCCATCCAATTCGAAACCTTTGGCCGCACCGGCGGAATTGGACACGCTTCGCCTAGCCAAACAACAACTGACCATTCCCATCGTTGCAATTGGCGGCATTCTGCCCGAAAACGGACATCAGCTAGTGCAAGCCGGTGCTGATTTTCTGGCCGTTATTGGCGGACTGTTTGACCATGAGCCGGAACAAGCCGCACGGACCTATCAGGCCTTGTTTGAATCAGTGTAATTTTTAGTGCGGGTTGGATTGAATGTTTTCGCAACCCAACAATTAATGACATCGCATTGAAATGTTGGGCTGGCTACCGCCAACCATAACCTTTAGGGTGCATCACCTTTGAACGTATTAACGACTATTTTGTTGCTGTTTTTATCAGCTTGCGCACCATTAAACGAAGCAACGCTAGAGCCAACGCAACAAGGCAAACTACTGTCATTCGATCGCAACAAAGGCAATTGCCTCGCCTGTCACGCCATTGAAGACGGAGAATCGCCCGGCAACATAGGTCCGGCATTGACTAAACTGCCAAACCGATTTAAAAACAAACAACAACTCAGGGAACAAATCCGGGATGCCACCGTTTTTAACCCTGAAACCAGTATGCCGCCATTCGGTCGAAACCGGATTTTAACGGACGCGGAAATCGACGCCATTGTTGAATACCTTTGGACCCTAAATTAAGCTGTTCTATGCGCAAGACAGGCCATTTATCGACTCTTTGAGCACACCAAAATCCCATTAGTTTAAATTACACTCAACCATCATGACTCAAACACCGACACCCAAAAAACCCCTGCTCATTGCACTCTTGGCAACCGCTGTTTTAGCAACTGCAGGACTATCCTATTATTTTTCCAGCTCTCAAGAAGCAGGGACGGCGCCGGAAAAAATGCCGGTGGATACCACGAAAAAATCAGTCGTAAAGCCTGATGTGGCAATGGCTTTAAACGATTTATTTGGTGTTTCCAGCCCTGGCGGCTCGATCAAAACAGCACCCGACGCATTAACCGGCCTCTGGTTCGAACAAAGTTTTTCAATGGATAACCGGCAATACCATGTCGTATTTACCAAAACCCAGACAGTAGATCCTGAAAAAAATGCCCCGTTCGACAGCCATGTTCAAGGGGTTATTGTTGGTGCTGCAACCTATGTGTTGAAAGATGAGGCATGGCAGTTGGTTGGCAAACAAAAGGAAATCGGCGAGATCGGCTCATGGGGCGATGCGCCGGAGGTAAAAAATGCAGCAATTTTGACGTTATCGCCCTCACAAATCGCCTTTATGATCGACTTTGGTTACGGTATGGGCGGCTTTTTTGAGGAAGGAAAAGTGCTATTTGGTTTTAGCAATGACACTTGGCAGGATCTCGGTTTTATCCAAACCGGTTCAAATAACTCCGGCTCTTGCGACGATACCGAACAAGAAGCAGAACCCGATTCGCCGCTCATGGGTCCTTGCTGGGGCTATACCGGCACGATCACTGCGTTACCGGAAACTCACAACAACTTTCCTGATTTGTCAATCGTTAAACAGGGCACGGAAATAACCGAAGAGCAAAAGCTACCTGTTCCCGCTAAAAATTCGACCTACATTTTTGACGGCCAGAAGTATGCTGATGCAACAGGCGAAGACTAAAACAGGTGTCAAGCTGATCAGTTCAAAGTAAAAATTCCGATGCAGGTTAGTTGGCAACACGCATAATGGTTACTCGATACCTTTTTTTACACAAAAAAATGCGGCTGTGAAAAGCCGCATTTGGAGAAGGATATATGGTTCCAGCACTCCTACTGGAACTGATTTGAAGTTTATCGCCAAGTTACTATTTTCAAATGCGGCTAATTGTCGCAGCTTGTCGATTAACCGGCTTTTGCCAAATGAATCTGACTGAAACCGACTTCAGGTAGCTTAGCAACAAGACCATCGGCTAGAATAGCGGTCATCCAAGACGACAGGATTGTCATTACGGCTATCCATTTCACTGATAACAGGTTTGTCCATGCCCGGTAATCGCAGAAAATTTTTGAAACAGGCTTGCATCATCAGCATTTCCTCGCTGTCCGGAACCGTTGGCCTGCTAAATTCACATGACGCCTTCGCTGAATGGCTGGATGATCATTTTGCACCGGGTAAAATCGATAATACGATTGAACGCCTCTATTCCGGCGCCAAGTTGGTTGAATCCGATAAAATCGAGCTAAAAGTACCCCGTATCGCAGAAAATGGTGCTGTCGTTCCCGTTTCAGTAAGCAGCAGCTTGGAAAATGTTCAAAGCATCACGCTGCTGGCCGATAAAAATCCGGTCCCTTTGGTTGCCACGTTCATACTGACACCTGACATGACGCCCTTTGTTTCGGCCCGAATCAAAATGGCTGAAACCAGTCACGTCATTGCGATAGTCAAAACCGGCGATACGCTTTATATGGCGCAACAGCAAGTCAAGGTCACCATTGGCGGCTGCGGAGGTTAACCATGTCCAGTATCAAAATTCGCAGTAAACGCAAAGACGGCAAAACCGAAATCAGAACCCTGATTGCTCACCCGATGGAACATGGCAGAAACCGCGATCCGGTCACCAAGGAATTGATTCCGGCTCATTTCATTAAAACCCTGATCGTTCGCCATAATGATAAAACGGTGGTTACAAGTCACATGGCAGGGAGTATTTCAAAAGATCCTTATTTTGCATTCATACTTAATAACGGTGCCGCTGGCGATAAAATAGAGATCAATTGGGTGGACAATTTGGGACAAACGGACAGCGAGACTCATATTCTCAAATAGTCACCTGATTATAAAGATGTTTCAGCTAACTATTCGGACGCGTCATTCCGGCAGGGATTGCCGGAGCCGTCAGACCGCGTTAGCGAATCCAGATCACATGGATAGCTCGCAGCTTACCAATCAGGAATAGTCATGACCTTCACGTTCAAAATCATGGGCGTCGTTTTCCTGTTGATCATTCAGGCTGTTGCTGTTCAGGCTGACCCGGAACAGGATAGACGCGCATTTATTGACCATTACCAAACAATTTATCCCGATTTACCGCTTGAAGCCTATGCCGACGGCGTTTATGCCATCGATCAGGATGCACGCGAATCCTGGGAAGCGATTGAAGCATTTCCGCCTTACGAACTGGCGATAGAAAAAGGCAAAATCGCATTCGATCAACCGTTTAGGAATGGCAAAGCGTATGCCGATTGTTTTCCCCATCAAGGTCAAGCCATTGCGCAGTTATACCCGCAGTGGAATCCGACAAAAGGAAAAGTGATTACCTTAGCGCTGGCTCTCAACGAATGCCGCGAGGCTAACGATGAAGCCCCCCTGCCTTATAGCGACGACCGTATTGCCGAGTTACTGGCGTATATGGCGCAGAGCAGTCGCGGCAAACCCACTTCGATTGTCGTCCCTGAACAGGATCCCCGTGCCCTGGCCGCTTTCGAAGAAGGCAAGCGCTATTATTACCAGCGGCGCGGCCAGCTTAATTTCGCATGTGCCACTTGCCATGTTCAAAATGTGGGTAAGCAGTTGCGCTCGGAAATACTCAGCCCTTCTTTGGGGCACACCACCCACTGGCCGGTTTACCGTCTGAAATGGGGTGAAACCGGCAGTCTGCATCGGCGGTTTGCCGAATGTCACGAACAAATCAGGGCACCCAAACCAGCAGAACAAAGCACAGAATTACGTCACCTTGAATATTTTTTAAGTTTTATGAGCAACGGCATTCCCGTAAATGGCCCCAGCACACGAAAATGATCGAATCACAACCCAGCTGTACCGATATATTTGAATCCGGACTGATGCCTTGTAGCGATGCGCTCCAGCGAATTAAGGCGCGCTTGCCCTACATTTCCGGCTATGAGCGCATTCCCCTTCAAAATGCCTGCGGACGAACACTGCACGAACCGGTCATCTCCCCTATCAATGTGCCTCCTCATATCAATTCGGCTGTCGACGGTTATGCGTTTTATGCCGAGGACATTCCAAACAGCGATACTGCTGAATTAAACGTTATCGGCCAGGCATTGGCCGGTAAACCTTTTAGGGGCAGCATTCAAAAAGGCGCGTGTGTGCGTATCATGACCGGGGCTGAACTACCCGCAGGCCTGGATGTTGTGGCGATGCAGGAACATGTGCGGGTTTACGAAAACCGCATTGAAATAGATAACCGCCATAAACGCGGGCAAAATATTCGTCTGGCCGGGGAAGATTTAAAATGCGGCGAAACCGTTCTACAACCGGGCAAATGGTTGACCCCGGCGGACATTGGTTTGATGGCCTCCTTGGGCATTACGGAAATCAATGTCAATCGCAAACTCAAAGTTGCGATTGCTTCTACCGGTGACGAGCTTTGTGAACCGGGCGACCTGACTTCACCGGGGGGGATTTATGACAGCAATCGCTACAGTCTGATTGCCGCCTTGACCAGGCCGGATATTGAAATCATCAATTTGGGTATCATTTCTGATAATGCTGAAAAATTATTGGACTGCTTCAATCAGGCCGGCCGTTTCGCCGATATGATTCTGTCTACAGGCGGTGTTTCAGTGGGTGAAGCCGACTTTACCAAATCGGTATTACAACATTCAGGGCAGGTCGAATTCTGGAAAGTCGCGATAAAACCGGGCCGGCCGCTGGCATTTGGCCAAATTGACAAAGCGGCCTTTTTTGGTTTACCGGGCAATCCGGTGGCTGTTCTGGTCACCTTTTATTACTTTGTCTTGCCGGCCATAGAACAGATGCTGGGCATTAGCGGCAAGCCTGTAGCGCCAACATTGAAGGCCAGAGTAAGCGAAAATCTCCGTAAAAAACCAGGCCGGACAGAAATTCAGCGAGGCATTTTAAGCCGGGATGAAAAGGGTGACTGGCGTGTAGACACCACCGGCAAGCAGGGATCAGGCATTTTACGGTCTATGAGTTTGGCCAATGCGTTTATTGTGCTCGATCACGATACCGGTAATGTTAAAACCGGAGAATGGGTTACCGTTCAACCCTTTGCCGGCTTTTTATAATCAGCATAAAAAAGGATTGAGAAAGGAGTTACGTTTTAAATGATGCGGTTGATAACGGGTTTATGACTGATTCGAAGGAACTCAGGGCTCACCGTTTTTGACAAAATCCGGATCGGTAAAGATCACTTCGCTTTTTTCCATCAGCATTTTGATATGGTTTTCGGCTCTTTCTTTTGCCAAGTCATCATAAATGATTTGTCTGACGGCATCATAAGAAGGCGGGTCCTGAATTCTGGACGATTCACGGTAAAATATTTGCCAACCCGCCAGTGTATTTACCGGGTTTTGAGTAAAAGTCCCGTCATTAAGATTCATTACAGCCTGAGCCATCGGTAATTCCATATCCACCAAGCTCAACCAGGATAAATCACCCCCCTGTTTGGCGTCAGGGGCAATAGAACTCAATTTGGCCAAATCGATAAATCCTGCCCCCATCTGCAAACTTGCAATCAGCTTTTTGGCATCCGCTTCGGAATTGACAAGAATACGACGCAGTTTGTATTGCCGTCTATTTTCACCGGTATATCGTTTGGAATAGTCCATCTCAATGTCTTGCTCGGTCAGAGGATGAGCCGATAAATAATGAGCGAGCGCCAAATCAGCCAGCAGTTGTTTCTCCCTGACCAACCTCCTCGCAGTATACTCTGGCTCCTTTTGTAGCCCTATGTCCATCGCTTCCTGAGCAAGAATATCCATACGTATCAAAGCATCCACGGCCTCCTGGTTAGTAATTTTTCCTACTTTATTTTGCAGGGACAACTCTTGTTTTAACGCGGTCAACTCCGATTTCTTCAGGGTTCTGCCATTGATACGAACAAGCGATTCCTTATCCGGACTAAGCAGGGATTTATAGTCTCTGGCCGGATTCCAATCTTCCTGGCACCCGGTTAGGAACAAGAGACAAATGAGTGTTAATGTTTTATTTACTTTCATCCGCCATATTATGAATCAGTCCGGGCGCAACTAAAAGTGGGGCATTCAATTAACTTAAAAAGAACTGCCGAAATGAACCATATTCGGTCGCGGGCATGGCCCGGCTCCTTCGCAAGTAGGTCTATCGATTCATTGTGATGGCCTTAGCGGCATGAGGGGTCAATCCATTTTGATTAGCAGTGAAAGAGGCGAAATCAGGAATAACTCATGTCAACTGTCAAACCTGGCTTCTTTTTCTCATTGCCTTCCATGGTGCATGCGCATACCATATGCGCATTATATATACGGATTAACAGCCATGAACCCCGCATACAATACCCAAGCCCCTAAAAAGGCGACGAATGTCAGCATAAACAGTGACTTACTCGAAAAAGCGCGAGCGCTAAACATCAACCTGTCCTCGACGCTGGAGCAGGCATTAGCCGAGCAATTACGAACCGAACAGCGCGCACAATGGCTACGAGAGAACGCGGACGCCATTAAAGCTTACAATGAATTTGTTGAATCCAACGGCACATTCAGTGACAGCGTGAGAAAGTTCTAATGGGGCAGTTTTTTGCTTATAAGAATGCCAACCCAAAAACACGTAGCCACTATCCCTTCTTACTGGATATCCAAAGCGACTTACTGAGCGAATTGAAAACGACTGTTGTCATACCACTCTCTCCCGCCAAAATCTCCGCCCCGATGACCCTGTCGAGACTAAATCCGACTTTCTTTCTCGGTGCCGAGACGTTCACTGCAATCACGCAAGACATTGCCGGAATTGATCGCAGCCAACTCGGTGCAAAGGCTTATGACCTTACAGCGTATCGCTCTGAAATTATTTCTGCGGTCGATTTTGTTCTATCTGGCATATAACGACCGCCTTCACCATTGACAAAACCGCAGCGAAGCGGATGTTTTGGCCAGGTGCACGGCTTGGAATGAAACCATGGTGAATACCTATTTGGGCCGTGACTTTAGGATTGCTCAAGTGGGTAAATAGTTGGTGCGAGCTAAGTAAGGGTGGGCCGCGCAGTGAAACTTGCGGAAAAGGAAAGGGACAATGTCAAATGTAAGGCATGACCCTTCTCTGATGTTTATATTACTATGACCTACATAATTTCTTGTTAGTGCTAAACCCATTTAAAATTAACGACATGAGATATTTTTTTACCATGCCTTGCTTTAATTTGCTTGAATTTTTTTGACATATAGATATTTCTCCATTCTTCTGTTGTACCTGGAATATCTTCAAATGGCACATTCATACCGCCTGGTGTTATATCAATAAAAAGGAGGATTCCCCTGAATGAGAATTTCCCTCCATAAATATATTTGTTGTCTTTTATTATTGGAGCGAATTGCACAGTATCACACGAATTAATAACACCACCTTCTTTATACGCTACGTACATACCGTTATTATCTCTGAATGATTCAATCCCAAATATTACCTTTACCAGATGCTCGCTTGGTCTGCCTGTTTCATTGCTTTCATATCCAATAAAATATTCACTATTGTATGTGAAATTAAGTAGTGTTTTTAAAAGCCACTTTTCTAAGGAAGTAGCATTGATGGAAAAAGTAATTTTTTTGAATTTCTTATCAGGTACTTTTGCTCTTTCGTTATACAGTTTTGTCTGTTGTCTTAAAACATTAAAGGCATGACCAGCAGCCGCATCTAAATGTGCCAGTTCAGAGTTATGTTTTCTGCAAAGGCATTTCTTCGTGATACCTTCTATACCTATGCGCTTTGATTCTTCTTTACACCAAGCAAAGCCCTTAACATCAATTTCAGTGCCAGTAAATAGGCTTTTTGAAACTATATGCTCCCGACTTATCCCACCATCACAGTTCCCAAGAATATTGGCCCAGCATTTTTCCATGATATAGCTCTAACGAGTAATTAATTGGTTTCCGGATTTCTACGGTGTAACTTGCGTTGCCACAATAAACTTTTTAACAACAAGTATTTTTCCGTTCTGACTATCATCCTGACAGTTCATATGGTGTTTTGGAGCACTTCATTTTAACCATTACCAGATCCCTCTGTCGGAAGTTCGAAGCGCGGCTCATTCAATATAATATGCCGTATCAGCAACGCTTCGGTTTTCATCATAGGTTTTATCTCAAACTTTTACTTTCAAATATCCCATTTACGACTACCTGACATTTTTACCTGTTTATCAGTGGCATTAAGATCTTCATCCGGCTTTATCAACTCAGCAACCAGCTCAAAATCCATCGCAATCCGCTTAGCGGCCTGCCTGGCTTCTGCCTTGGAATTGAAAGGTCCGGCAACAACAGGGTAACCCTGTTCAGAATAGACCGCACTTGAAGGAATGGGAGGGCCTTGATGATTGAGCATTGATGCCAAGCGGCGCGCATGCTCAGGATCATTAAACCAGGCAACCAGCAAACGCCAAGCTCCGGGACTTGATGGTTCCTGTACCGGCTTGACACTGAAGGCAGCGACCCGTTTTGCTTTGATTGAATCAGAAAAACCTTTATCCGGTTGCGCTTCCGCCAAAATGGCTACCGGCACACCGTCCAGACGTTGCAAAGCTTTGTCCACTTTATCCCAGTTGATGGCGCGTCCGGATTGAGATTCTATCCCTTGCAAACGTGTCATTAATGCTTTTAACAGCTTCTTAGTAGCCGACTGACTCTTATGTACCGGTTGATAGGCTTGTAAAAATAAGTCATTGTTATCCCAAGCCGTTAAAAACGGTTGGTCTACCACGCGCACCGGCGTCCCAACCGATGTTTGGTTGAACAATTGCTCAACATCTTCGGGATACAACCTGACACAACCATGGCTGACCTCCATGCCGACACCATAGGGTTTATTCGTGCCATGGATCAAATAGCCATCAAAACCCAGCCTCAGTGCATATAAACCTAATGGATTATTTTCACCTGCGGGGACCACTTTAGGTAATTTGTCGCCTTTTTTAGCATGTTCTTTTAAAACCGACTCCGGCACTGTCCAACTTGGCCGGGCTTTTTTTGATACTATTTTAGTTTTCCCTGTCGGAGTTTCCCATCCTTCACGGCCTATACCCACTGGATAGGTCAACACTTTGGCTGCGGCTTTACCCGGAAAATAAAACAGCCGTTTTGCGGCAATATTGAGAACCACCCCCTGTTTCGGTGCATCCGGCAAAATAAAGCGCAAAGGCAAATTTACCGTTGCAGCCGGTTTAGGAATCCAAGGGTCAAGATCAGGGTTGGCCCGGGTTATTTCATCAAAACCCAAACCGAATTCACGCGCGATGATGGGTAAACTCTCATCAGGTAACACCTCCGATTGAGCCAACAGCCCAATCATTGCCTGCTCCCCGGCGATAGTAAACTCATGCCGAGGTATGAATTGCCATTCCTCTTCTTCTTCAGGAAGAGGCGCAATAGTCTGACAACCGCTTAGCGCAATGCTGCAGAAAATCAAAAATAAGGGTACCGGTCTAGCCGATATGAACTGTTTAAATTGATTGATATGCATACCGTTTTTGCCTAAAACAATTTCTCAATCCGTATTATTGCAGTCTTATGTTGTTGAAATCTTAATAAGGCTCTAATCAGGATGCTCGTTGTTTGAACAATCGAGAAAACACCAAAAATTTTTCCGGTTTTTATAAGCCTATTCAGGCTTATTAGAAAACCCTGTTTATAAACAGCTGCCGTCATTCCGGCAGGGTTGAAGCCTCTGCCTAAATTTTAGAGCGATATTCCATGGACGAATGACGCCTTGTTTAAGGCTATGTTCGCGTTAATAGTAGGCGTCGCCCCGGCAGGGATTGCCGGGGTCCAGAAGCCATGGATG
>JAGXSU010000180.1 GCA_018333785.1 Methylomicrobium sp.
ATCCAAAAATTGTTTAAATTATGAAATAGATATAGGCGATTAGGAATAAATCTGCTGAAAACTTGTACTGCAACACACATATTTAAATCGGTTTGAATAAAAACGGGAGTTCAGAAATCACGTTTAATTTTTTTAATGGCCTTATAAAGTAATTATAGCGATTGGGCTGGCCAAACAGTCTTTTGAAATCGATCTGATTTGGCGTTATGAAAAATAAGGGAGATTATTCAGCGCTTGGATTTACTTAAGTCGATTTCAAGCTAGTTTAATCTCAGTTTTAGGTTACAATATGGGGTTTTTCGATTCTGGACGCGTTTTGCAGGGGATAGCTCTCGCAGGTGAATGCTTGAACACAGTCACTCGAGCCGTAAAGTAGTGCTGATGATTTTCATTTTGGATTTTAGCAGTGCATCCCCATTTCCACTGCAGAAACCGGTGATTAAAAGCGTTTCCCTAGGAAACCCGGCATGTCCCGATGAAAAGTTTTTTATGCCTTAAGCCTTAACTTTTAGAGTACAAACATGACAGATCTATCGCTATACAGAAACATCGGCATATTCGCGCACGTGGATGCCGGGAAAACAACTACGACAGAGCGGATTCTCAAACTCACCGGAAAAATCCACAAAATTGGTGAAGTGCATGACGGCGCTGCAACCACCGACTTCATGGAACAAGAACAAGAACGCGGCATTACCATTCAATCTGCGGCGACGACCTGTTTCTGGAAAGATTATCGCTTTAACATTATCGACACTCCCGGGCACGTTGACTTTACCATTGAAGTTTACCGCTCGCTGAAAGTCCTTGATGGCGGCATCGGTGTTTTCTGTGGTTCCGGGGGCGTAGAACCGCAATCCGAAACCAACTGGCGCTATGCAAATGACTCTAAAGTTTCTCGTGTCATCTACGTCAACAAACTGGATAGAACCGGCGCAGATTTCTACCGCGTGGTCAAACAAGTTGAAGATGTTTTGGGTGCTGTTCCAGTTGTAATGACGCTGCCTATCGGCACTGAAGATGAGTTTGTCGGCGTTGTCGATTTATTGACCGAAAAAGCCTGGATTTGGGATAACTCCGGCGACCCAATGAATTATGAAATCACAGACGTTCCTGCCAATATGCTGGAAGACGTTAAAAAATGGCGCGCTGAATTGATCGAAAAAGTTGTCGATCAAGATGACGACGTCATGGAAAAATACCTGGAAGGCGAAGAACCCGATATCGAAACACTGAAGCGCTGCATCCGCAAAGGCGCTATCAAGATGGATTTCTTCCCTACTTTTTGCGGCTCATCGTTCAAAAACAAGGGTGTGCAATTGGTTCTGGATGGCGTTATTGACTACTTGCCAAGCCCAACCGAAGTTAACCCACAACCGGAAGTTGATCTGGAAGGCAACGAAACGGGCAATTTCGCTATCGTTGATCCAAACAGACCTTTACGGGCGCTGGCATTCAAGATCATGGACGACCGTTACGGCGCATTGACATTCTTACGCATTTATTCCGGCCGTTTGGAAAAAGGCACCAACGTTCTCAACACGTTCACCGGTAAAACCGAGCGTATTGGCCGTATCGTAGAAATGCATGCGGATAACCGCGCTGAAATCGATTCAGCACAAGCGGGTGACATTGTTGCCGTACTGGGCATGAAAAACGTACAAACCGGCCACACATTGTGTGACCCGAAAGAACCGGCGACTTTAGAGCCAATGGTTTTCCCGGATCCGGTCATCTCGATCGCAGTTGCTCCAAAAGATAAAAGTGCATCAGAAAAAATGGGTGTTGCACTGGGCAAAATGATCCAGGAAGATCCTTCATTCCGCGTTGAAACCGATATTGACAGCGGTGAAACCATTCTTAAAGGGATGGGAGAACTGCATTTGGATATTAAAGTTGATATTCTGCGCAGAACCCATGGTGTTGACGTTATCGTTGGCAAACCCCAGGTAGCTTATCGCGAAACGATCACTCGCCGGGTTGAAGACAGTTACACACATAAAAAACAAACCGGTGGTTCAGGCCAATACGCGAAGATTGATTACGTTATTGAGCCAGGCGAACCGGGCAGCGGCTTTGTTTTCGAATCAGCGGTTACCGGTGGTAACGTACCTAAAGAATACTGGCCTGCCGTTGACAAAGGCTTCAAAAACAGTCTGGATAAAGGTGTTTTGGCAGGATTCCCCTGTTTAGACTTCAAAGTTATCCTTACTGACGGTGGTTTCCACGCGGTTGACTCCTCGGCGATTGCTTTTGAAATTGCTGCCCGTGCCGCTTATCGCCAAACAGTTCCTAAAGCCGGCCCACAACTGATCGAACCGATCATGAAAATTGATGTGTATACTCCTGAAGATCACGTCGGTGATGTCATCGGTGACCTTAACCGCCGCCGCGGCATGATCAAATCACAAGAAGCGGGCGTCACTGGCGTCCGGATCAAAGCCGAAGCTCCGCTAAGCGAAATGTTTGGCTATATAGGTGATTTGCGAACCATGACCTCAGGTCGCGGTCAGTTCTCCATGGAGTTTTCTCATTACTTACCTTGCCCGAAAAACGTATCGGACGAAGTCATTAAAGAAACACTGGAACGCAACGCTAAAAAATAAGCATCACTCTTAATTAGCGTCAAAGCCCCTGGCAAACACGTTTGTCAGGGGCTTTTTTTTACCTTTTTTTGACTATTCACCGTTATCTGTTGAAGGGATCATTGCCCTGTCGACATTTCTATCACTCTTTATCTCCAAATTAGTTGAATTCAATCAATACGCCATCAATGGAGGTTTTTTTGATCTTTAGCTTAATTATCAGTATGCTCGAGGTGTGCAATGAACTGAGGATTGACTTATGACCAAATCGACTTACCGGGAACGGTTACTTGCTCTGTCCAATCAGTTAATCAAAATCCAAAAACCCATTCAAATTTTGGATTCGATCAAATGGCCACGCGAGATAAGAACTGAATTTTTTGATCACAAATTTCGAAGATTGCCCGCTGTTGACGCAGCGTTTTATCAGAAGCAAACACCCAGTTACGATGTCTCTGCGGTTTTTGAAGCGCTGAATGAGCTTCGCCTGACTATCGCTCGCGAATTGGGAAAAACCGATCCATTAGGCCTGATATTGCAGGACACAACCACCCAGTACATGCGGGTTATCAGCTTGCTCCGAACGCGCGGTACGCCCGATTTCTTAATGCACAGCCAGTCACTCTACGGCTCGGCCAAAGACCATCTGTGCGGCGACAATAAAAGCCTGCTGGAACTCGGTGAAAGTTTATGCGGTATTTTTTCATTACCGGGCGCCAAACATCTTAACCGCTCCTATCCCAAGGTGTTTTCGGCGGACGACGCCGTACAACGCTTATCTCAACGCTTATCGAATCATTTTGGTGACGGTGCGCTAAGCGTTGTTCTGGACGATGGCATTGTTTCGGATGCCTCAGCCGGTGGCGATAAAATAAAAATCAATAAAAATGCCAGCTTTTCGGAACTTGACCTGCAAGTGCTGGAAGTTCACGAAGGGTGGGTGCATGTCGGAACCACCTTAAACGGACGCAACCAGCCTTGGGCTACCTGGCTTAGTGTAGGCTCGCCCCGCATTACCGCGACACAAGAAGGATTAGCCGTACTAATCGAAACATTAACCTTCAGTTCCTTTCCGAACCGGGCCAAACGCATAAGTGACCGAGTCATTGCTATCGACATGGCCGAACAAGGTGCGGATTTTCTGGAGGTTTTTCACTATTTCTGCGACTCCGGCATCAGCCCAAGCGACAGCTATACGATTGCGCAGCGGGTCTTTAGAGGCGGCATGGTAGAGGGCGGTGCTTGTTTTACCAAGGACTTATCGTATGTCAGAGGCTTTATTGAACTGGTTAACTTCATCAGAACCGCGACACTGGAAGGCGTGCCTGAGATCTTGCCCATGCTCTTCGTGGGCAAAGTGACACTGGACGATATTCCCGTAATTTATGAACACTATCTTGATGGTTTAATCAGCCCGCCTGAGCATCTGCCGCCCATGTTCAGAGACTTGAACGGTCTTTATGTGTGGTTCGGCTTTTCATCCGGTATAGCTCAAATCAATATCAACAATGTGCAAGAGCATTTTAGCGAAATGTTCAGCCATATTGCGCGCTTGCCTCCCGCCCCCAGCCCCGATTGCGAGCTGAGTTAATTCGTAATTACTCGCCTAATTGGCATTGAGGGTTCAGGCGCTTGATTGAAAATGCTTACGCAACAGGGATGTTACGGAGAGCTTCAAGGATGGTTTCATGTGCTCATTGAAATCAAGCACCTACAACCCCATAAAATAGAATCGGGCGAACAGATACGTCAATTCATTTCAAAAACACACTGTATAATGAATCAGTTGATTTCTATTGAATATCAAGCCCATTTCATCACACACAGTCTCATTTTTTTCTTCAGGAGCATTTTATGCAATACCGGCAGTTTTATGCGTTAGGTTTAATAGTTTTTACATTAAGTTTTTTTTCGAAACTGTCATTTGCTGCTGAAGATTTAGTGGCTGCCCAAGGTGTGATTAATAAAAGTGCCACTCAAATTCAGGAGAACCTGAAACTCCCCGTTTATCAGAATGATTTCAATCAAGCTGCAAACTTTATTGACGGAGTCGTCTCTCAATTTGTCGATATGCCGAGAGTCTCTTTACTGGTATTGGGAAATAATATTCGTAAAGCGTCTTCTGAACAAAGACAACAATTTATGAATGAATTCAAGACACTGCTTGTAAGAACGTATACCCAGGCATTTCTGGAATATAAAGAATGGCAGATCTCTTTTATGCCTAATAACGATTCGAAGGACGACGGCAGAACCATCGTCAGAGCCCAAGTCGTTCAACCCGGCAAACAACCCGTTAATATCAGTTACCGGATGATATTGAACAAAAAAGGTGAGTGGAAAGTTTACGACATCATGATTGAGGGCATTAGTCTTATCACCAATTACAGGACTACGTTTAATCAGGAAATCGCCCAAACCGGTTCTATTGACGGCGTCATTCAAAGTCTGGTGGACAAAAACAGTAAATCCCGCCTGAATTGATAAGCCTTGATATGAGAGCCCTCGCATTAGACTGCTTAAGTCATTTTTTTGCGGGGGACTGCGACTAAGCCCATCGTCTTCTCCGAGTTTCCTGAGCTCAAATTCAAGGATGCCTCAAAACCACACCATCAGCTGAAAAGTTTATAGCTTTAGCACTTCAAATTTCGGCTGTGTCTAAGGAGGCAACGGGGTGTTTGGCAAAGGATTTGCTAGCATAGAGCCTACAGGGATGGATTTAAGGCGTCCTTTGACGGGGCACCCCGGTCCCGGCGCCGAATTTCGATCTACGATGGCTATAAAACTAAAGCTTCAGATCAAATTTACCTTTATAACTGAAAGGCAGTTTCATGATTTGATTGGCTAGTTGAATATCGCCAGTCAATTCGTAATTCAATTTTTCATGCCTGGCTTTTTTGAGCAGGGGCAGCAAAACACTGAGGTTAGAACTGACGGGCAAAGATATGACTTGTTCGCCAAATTCAGGAATACTGATTTCCTGATCCGAAACACCATGGGCAAATTTTCGCCCTTCCACGTCCAGGAAGTATTGAATGCCCTTTATGGATAAAGCGGCATCATTGGGATTTTGAACACGCAGTTTGAGTTTGAAACGCTGCTCAAACAAACCTAACGCAATTGGCGAGATACCGGCTAGGGATACATGAGGCGTTTTAAATTCACCGGCAAAATAAGAACAAGCAGAGAGCCAAAGCGTAAAAAAGATAATTCCAATTACTTTTATTTTTTTCACAAGCCTCTCATAGACGAACTGATTTTAAGAATTTAAATCTGGAAGGTTTATTGAATTTAATCGTCGGAACTGTCGAGAAGCTTTACTTTTAATAGATGGATGCGCCTGCTGTCAGCCTTTAGCACTTCAAATCGAAACCGGTCTTCGACGACTTTCTCACCTTTCTTGGGCAAATGACCCAGGCGCGTCACAATAAAACCACCCACCGTATCGTATTCATCTGTCGCGAAATCAGTGGAAAAATATTCGTCAAAATCCTCAATCGGCGTCAGCGCTTTTACCGTATATTCAGCATCGCTGCGCCTAAAAATATAATCTTCTTCATCACCTTCCAGATCATGTTCGTCTTCAATTTCGCCCACAATCTGCTCCAGAACATCCTCTATCGTAACAAGACCCGCAGCCGCACCGTATTCGTCGACCACAATAGCCATATGATTACGGTTGGTCCTGAATTCCTTGAGCAAAATGTTCAATCGCTTGCTTTCCGGGACCACGCTGACCGGACGCATGATTTCTTCAATCCTGATGCTCAGGTCTGACAAAATATGAGATAACAAATCCTTTGCCAACAAGACCCCAACCACTTTACTGCGGTCATCTTCTATAACCGGAAAACGAGAATGGCCATGTTCCAGCACTAAAGGCAGTATGGATTTTAGCTCGGCATCATGAGGAACAACCACCATTTGCACTCGCGGAATCATGATATCCCTGACGCGCATTTCAGAAACTTCCATGACACCTTCGATCATCGCAAACGCGTCACTGTCGATCAGATGATTATCTTTCGCTTCCCTGAGAATATCCATCAAATCTTCTTGATCCTGGGGATCACCGCTAAGCATTTGTCCGATTTTACTTAACCAGCTTTTTTGTGTGCCGCCGTTACTACTGTGAGGAGATTCCTCGCTCATGGTTCGCATACCTCGTTATACGGGTTTTGGATATTTAATCGGGCTAAAATAGCAATTTCATGGGACTCCATTTCTTCAGCCTCAATCTCGTCAATATGATCAAAGCCTAACAAATGAAGTACACCGTGTACAACAATATGAGCCCAATGGTCGTTTAGCAATTTGTTTTGCTCGGCCGCCTCCTCTGCTAAAACCGGAGCACAAACAACCAAATCACCTAAGAGGTTGACATCCATAGAAACGCCCTCCGGCACTTCAAAAGGAAAACTTAAGACATTGGTGGGGCCGATTTTATCCCGGTATTGCTCGTTGAGCTCGGTGCTCTCATCTATATCGACGACCCGCACAACCAGTTCCGCATCGTGGGCATAGCCGTCCAATGCTTCATCAACCCACTGGTGAATCAGTTCTTCGTCCGGCAAACCGGAGGCATCAACCATCCACTGAATTTCAATATGATTCATTAAGACGACTTGTTATTTTTTTCATAAGCCTCATAGGCGAGCACTATTCGCTGAACCAGAGGATGCCTGACCACGTCCTTGGCCGCAAAAAAAGTAAAGCTGATGCCCTCCACATCTTTGAGCACCTGGAGCACATGTCGTAAGCCGGACATTTTTTCAGAAGGCAGATCGATTTGCGTGACATCACCGGTAACAACGGCTGTAGAACCGAAGCCGACTCGGGTCAGGAACATTTTGATCTGCTCGACCGTGGTATTTTGCGCTTCATCAAGGATGATAAATGAATCGTTAAGTGTTCTGCCCCGCATAAAAGCCAACGGGGCCACTTCGATAACGTCTCGTTCAATCAATTTTTCGACACGTTCATAGCCCAGCATTTCGTATAGCGCATCATACAGAGGCCGCAAGTAAGGATCGACTTTTTGAGCCATATCGCCGGGTAAAAAACCCAGCTTTTCACCCGCTTCTACTGCCGGACGCACCAAAATAATACGCCTGACTTTTTCAGCTTGTAAGGCATCGACTGCACAGGCGACCGCCAAATAGGTTTTACCGGTTCCCGCAGGCCCAACACCGAAATTGATGTCGTGAGACATTATTTTTTTAAGGTAGTTTTGCTGATTGGTGCCACGTCCTTTAACGACTCCTCGCTTGGTTTTAATCATCACATGATTATTGACCTCGGTGTCGCCATGCTCCGCATTTACGGCATCATCAATACTGGATTCCTGCATCGCCAGATGAACCTGTTCCGGCGTCAGCGTCTCCTGGCCGGTTGATTCAAACAATTTATGCATCACTGCACAGGCGGCTTTGACTGATTCGTCACCGCCCGTTACTTTGAAGTGATTGCCACGATTGGCTATTTCGACTTTGAGCCGCGTTTCGATTTGCCTCAAATGACTATCGAATTGACCGCAAAGATTGGAGAGTCTGCCGTTATCCGACGGCAACAGGGTGATTTCCTCAGAATACATCTAATGTTTCAGCTTGATTTTTTATCTTTTCGACTGAAGATTCAACCAGTCGGCCTCTAAGTGAATTGGGCAATGCTTCAGTAATGAATACATCGACAAATTGCCCTGTCAAACGCGGATGCCCGATAAAATTAACAACACGGTTATTTTCGGTTCTGCCTTGCATTTGTAATAAGTTCTTTTTTGATTGGCCCTCAACCAAAATGGTTTGAGTAGTTCCAATCATGCTTGTTGAAATATGGGCAGCCATATCGTTAATCAAATCTTGCAATCGTTTCAATCTCAGCTTTTTGACTTCAGCAGGCACATCATCGGGTAAATCGGCGGCCGGCGTACCCGGTCTTTGGCTGTAAATAAAACTGTAGGACAGATCAAAACCGACTTCCCTTATCAGGCGCAGAGTATCTTCGAACTGCTCATCTGTCTCACCCGGAAACCCGATAATAAAATCAGAGGACAAGGTCAAATTGGGACGCACTTTACGCAATTTACGGATAGTTTCGATGTAATCAGCGCGAACATGGCCACGCTTCATTGCCTTGAGAATGGCGTCACTGCCGCTTTGCACCGGTAAATGTAAATGATTGACCAGTTTTGGGATTTCTGCAAAGGCATCGATCAAGCTATCGGTAAACTCAACAGGATTAGAGGTTGTAAAGCGAATCCGTTCAATGCCGTCTATAGCCGCCACATGATGCAGCAACAAGGCAAAATCGGCGATATCGCCGTCCGCCATCAGGCCGCGATAAGCATTGACATTCTGACCTAACAAACAGACTTCCCTAACGCCTTGGTCAGCCAACGCCGAAATTTCGGCAATCACATCATTCAGCGGACGGCTGATTTCCTCTCCGCGGGTATAAGGCACCACACAGAACGTACAATATTTGCTGCACCCTTCCATGACCGATACAAACGCTTTCGGGCCCTCCGCTCTGGGTTCGGGTAAAGCATCAAATTTCTCAATTTCGGGAAAACTGATATCGATAACCCGGCGTTTTTTACTGCGCGCTTCGTCCAGCAATTGCGGCAAACGGTGCAAGGTTTGCGGACCGAAAACGATGTCGACAAAAGGTGCTCGCTGCTGAATCGCCGCACCTTCCTGACTGGCCACACAACCACCGACACCAATGATGACATCAGGGCGCAGCTCCTTGAAGGGCCGCCAGACACCCAGCGCCGAAAAGACTTTTTCCTGCGCTTTTTCGCGTACCGAACAGGTATTCAATAATAAAACATCAGCCTCATGCGGTTTATCGGTCAACTCCAGTCCATGGGAGGCTTTTAGCACATCCCGCATCTTGTCGGAATCGTACTCGTTCATCTGGCAGCCGTTAGTCTGAATATAAAGTTTTTGGGTCATACAACACTGCAAATAAAGTTACACATCAAACACTGAACAACCCTTCCATCGCCATCCGGTGTTTATACAAAACAAGTAAAAAAGCCCGGTTTTTTTAAACGCGGGCTTAAACTTTGGAATTAATTATACCCTGAAATAATGATATTCAAACAAATCAGTCTGATCTGCCCGTTGATTAGAAAAATACGCTCAATTCATTAACCTAAAGGGGTTTGACGATGGCCACCACCCCAAATTTGGGATGATCGAAGTAATGTTGCTCGTTGAACTTAATCCGGCGCACTTCATTCAGCCGATAGAACTGGTTAGGTAACGGCTGATATTCAAGATCAAGAATCAGCTCAAGATATTCGCCTCGTTGAATACGCACAAAGCCGTTAACCTCACCACTCACATCCCGGATACGCACCGCTTCTCCGGTTCCATTGGGAGTGACGGGTTGTTGCCAGGCAGCATGCATCAAGACATTATAGGAAAGCTGCACAGCCAATTTATCGTAAACCGGCTTAAGCATTTTTGCATTATCGGCAACGCTAGCCAAAACATCAACATCCAGTACGGCATCAGGCCATTGAATCCTGGTTTGAGTCTGATCAAACAATTCGGTACTGGGCATGTCTTGAGAAAACACAATCAGTTCGACTTGAAAGTTGTCTTCGGCGCAAACCTGAAAAACACTTAAAAATAATCCGAAAACAACACTCAACCGCATTAACTGTAACATCAAGATATCCTACTGTTCTGTAGCCAACACTAAAACCAGCCTTTACGTTTAAAAATCCAATAGGGTGCAATTCCGGACAACACCATCAGCACAATTGCGCCAGGATAACCCCACAACCACTTCAGCTCGGGCATCATTTCAAAGTTCATCCCGTAAATACTCGCAATCAGCGTCGGCGGCATAAAAACCACAGCGGCGATGGAGAACGTTTTAATGATCTGATTCTGCTCAATATTAATAAAACCTAAGGCCGCATCCATCAAAAAGTTGATTTTTTCAAACATAAATGTGGTATGCGACAACAAGGTATCCATATCGCGCATCATATCGTGAATAGGCAATTGTACGTCCTTATCCAAACGCATATGCCGCTGTAAAAATGCGACTGACCGTTGCGTATCCATCAAACAAAGTCGGATTTTACCGTTACTGTCTTCGAGTTTGGCTAATTGATCAATTCCATGTTCGTGGTTTGCGTCATCTTCTTCAAGAATCTGATAACTGACCTGTTCCAACAGGCAAAACACATCTTCGATCGCATCGGCCAGATTCTCAATTTTTTGCCCAAAGATTTCTATTAACAGATTCTTGGGTGAATCGACCTCAACCTGCTGTCTGCGGGCCCGCATCCGCAGCAGTCTGAAATCGGCCAAATCCAGTCCTTCCCTAAGCGATATCAGGCGCTCAGGTTGTAAAATAAAGGCTACGGAAACAGTATCCAAACGGCCTTCACTTTGTGCTAAAAACAGGGAATGGATATGAATGCCGTTATCATCGATAAAATACCGGGCGGAGGCCTCAATTTCATCGACTTCATCAGAATCGGGCAATTGCGTATGCAGAAAGGTCTGTAACTGAGTTCGCTCAAGCTCATTGGGATCATGCGCATCGATCCAGTGCGCTTCATCAAGCAATTGCTTGCGGATTTCCTTTGGCAGATATTGTGCGTTAAGAATGCCGTCTTTTATGTTGCATAGTCTCAGCATGAGGCTATCCCTTTACCCATTATTTAGTGTTAAAGATGTGATATGCGAACATTTTACCTGAAGCCTGAACGACTGAAGCATTTATCAGAAAACAGGACATCAATTCAGTACGCACTGAATAACACATCAATCGTCAAAATAATGTAAAGCACCCAATAACGGTGTTTTCGGATTGAGTGATAACTTGACCGGTACTTTGTCCAGCAAAGCCGTGAAACGGCCTTTCGCTTTAAACGCATCCATAAACACGCCGTTCTGCAACAAAGGACGGATTTTCGGACCGATACCGCCACCGATATAGACCCCGCCTATCGCAAAGGATTTTAACACCAGATTTCCGGCTTCCGCCCCATACAATTCGGCAAACAACCGGACCGCCTCGGCACAAAGCGCATCCTCACCATTAACACCCAGGCGCGAAATGATGGCGTTTCGATCCACGCCTTCGTTAAAGAGGGCATTGACCGGAGGAACAGCAGGGCACTCCGGAGCAAATTGCTGTTCGCGAAGAAAGTCGTATAAATGACTGAATCCGATGCCGGAAATAAGCCGTTCGCAACTGACATGATCGTTATATTTTCTGCGCATGTAACTCAGCAGCAAATCCTGTTGCGTATTTTGGGCAGCGAAATCGCAGTGCCCGCCTTCCGTTGCCAACGGATGGTATTTTACGCCATCCCAATACAATATAGCCTCACCCAACCCTGTCCCAGCCGCGATAACGGCGATATTGCCCGCATGACGCTGAGCATTGGGATTAAGCTCCAGCAAATCTTTTTCAGGCAAATGCAACATACCCAATGCCATCGCTTCCAGGTCGTTCAAAATTCTGACTTTGGCCACCTTGAGTTTTACTTTCAAGTCCTCTGCATCCAAAATCCAGGGTAAATTGGTTGGATGACAACGTTGATCCAGCACAGGTCCGGCAACGCCAAAACAAACAGCTGAAAGGACAACCCCGTCCGGCAGAAACGCAGCAAGCAGCTCATCAAATTCCAGAAAATCGGCACTTGCATAGGTTTCTTCCCGCTCGCAGACCAATGAACCGTCGGTTTCTTTTTTAAACAATGTCAATACTGTTTTGGTCCCACCTATATCGCCTGCAAGAATCATAGAGTACCTTCTTGTTCTGAGTGTTGATTATTATCAAGTAAATGGATAAGAGCATCGAGCATTGCATTTGCGACTTTATGCGGTGGTAACTGATAAAAGGCTTGCCAGGCAAAGGACACCTGCTCTTCATAACACTCCTGCGCTTCAGGATGGCTTTGCAGCCAGGTTATGCGAACAGCATGACCAATGATGACATCGATAACCAAGGTATCGTCAATCTGCAAAGCCGGATTTACCTGCATGATCGAAGCCATTGCCAGAAGCGCCTCGACGGTCAGTTGCCGATAAACCGGAGACTGTATTTTATTGAGCAGATGACTGACAAAAAGTTTAAAGCTTTGTTCACCCGAGGTCATGTGTGCCAGCGTCGTCTCACTGTCCAGACGACGGTTACTATTAAATTTTTCACCTATCATCAAGCCTTTACAGTGATGCAGAATGTCCCATACGCAGGCAAAGAAAGACTCACTTTCACGGCTAACACTACCTTGGCGCTCCCGCCATTCATACCAATCTTCCGCATCATCCCGGCGAGCATCCATCGCCGGTGAAAAACGTGCGGTGGCCAATTCGCGCGGTTCACCGTCGATATGCAACAACTCGACCCGGCCCAATTGATCTTGAACCTGATTGTAATTTCTGAGTGTATCCTCTACTTTGGCTGCCAACTGATGAGGCGGCATGGCTAATATTTCATTAAACGCCTGATCCAGCGTGCCATCGGAAAGCCGTTTTCGTGTTGCCAGAATTAATTGCAAAATATGACCGACCCTGATCGTATGCATATCGGCAAACAACTCGGGATCGGATTTGATCAACATACCCAAATAAATAATCAGTTCCTGGATCAAAATCTGTTCACTGATGTTTCCGGTGCTGTTATAGGTTCTGATCGTTTGCAGGATTTCAGAAGAATCTGCCGGACGTTTCAAAGTGGCTTTGCCGCTGTAAGCTCGTCCTACCGTCAACTGATGCTGCCTGACTAATATTTCAGTGGCCGCCTGTTCAAGATTAATATCGTATTTGCCCAGCAAACCGGCACAACGCCTGACAATATCCCAGACATGCAGGTCACCCGCCCTGGCATAAATCTCTTCCAGTAAATCTTTGACCGAGCAATCTTCTGAATCGGGCGCCGTCAGGTTTAACTTGTAATCAAGCCCATGACGCAAAGTTAACTGTGACAAGGCTTCCAACTGCCCGTAAAGCGGCTGACCGGATTTCAGATAATCGATTAAGCCGGCATCATCATTGATTTCAAAATCCATCGCAGCTTGAGCGGTCAAAAGCACCGGCGTTGAATCGTCACTGGACAATAAATGAGAGAACGGCCGCTCGGAGGCATCCGATAACGGATCTGAAAACTGAAAATCATGCAGGTAATCGATTTTTTCATGGCTGGTCGCCGCCGCCATATCTGATAAGGAACCCAAGCGCACCGGAATAGT
>JAGXSU010000181.1 GCA_018333785.1 Methylomicrobium sp.
AATACATCCCTGTAGCTCTCTGCAACATCCCTGTTGCAGAAGCCTTTTCAATCAAGCACCTACAACTAAAGTTGGAGGGTGTGAACAGATACTGTTTTTTGATGAACTGTTCGCGTGAGTTGTTGAAAGAATAGTAACGCTGTCATTCCGGCATGGATTGCTGGCCCTAAGACGGCGCTTAGGGCGAATGGATCGTATTGAATTGACAGGCTAAGCTTAATCGATTCTTTCCAGCGCAGGTGGTTTGGCTTTGAACAGTTCGGCAACAATTTCAAGTTGTGAGGTCAATTTGGGTATAGCTGGGATTTTCCAGGCTTTTCCAATGATGCGGGATAATAGATTATTCAACCAGGGACGGTCAGATGTCGCATGATGAATGATCACTCTATAGGATTCTCCATCATTGAATACTGCAAAATCCTCGACACAAACGTCAATCGTTTGTTCTTCACCGTAAAGTCTAATTTGAACATAGAGCTTGGGTGCGTCCACATCAAAATTAAATTCTGTTAATTCCACAATGCCCTTGAGAATGAAATTCGAGACCCAGACAATTAATATGTTTGGGGTCAGTTTTATGGCTATTTTTAATAAACTGGATTTGATACTCATTTTTTTGCCTTGGTTAGTTTGCGGATAACATACAACATGTTACATCCTGATTGCTTACAAGCTTCAGCTAAATTCGAAACATTATCGAACTTATAAATTCTGCTCTCTGCCGGGATTGCCTGGATGCGATGCGGCAAAGCATCAGTGTAGGAGCGGGCCATGCCCGCGACCGAAAGATCAAGCGTGGGCATGGCCCGCTCCTACAATGTCAAAGGTATAGCGGAAACTCGGTTTTTGTTTAAAGTAGAGTTAGAATAAGAAAGCATCGTGATATCCTAATTTGGCAACCCCCTAAATTGTATAAACAATACTTTAATTTTTCCGAATACCCGTTTTCGATAGCGCCTGATCCGCACTTCATGTATATGAGTGCTCGGCATCAGGAAGGCTTGGCCCATCTTTTATACGGCATTAACGAAGGCGGGGGGGGTGTTGCGCTGACCGGCGAGGTAGGCACTGGAAAAACGACCATCTGCCACTGTTTGTTGCAGGATTTGCCCAAGCATGTTGATATCGCCTTGATATTGAATCCTAAAATGAATGCGCTGGAATTGCTCGCAACTATTTGCGATGAATTGGCTATTGACTACAACACTTCGCAAATCTCACTCAAAAATTTGGTCGATGCGCTAAATCAGTATTTGCTGATAGCCCATGCCAAGGGCAGGCGGACGGTATTGCTGATAGACGAAGCGCAGAATTTGAGTATGGAAGTATTGGAACAGATTCGTCTGTTGACCAACCTTGAAACCAGCAAGAGCAAATTGTTACAAATTATTCTTGTGGGTCAGCCCGAGCTGAAAGTACTGCTTAGAAAACAGGAGTTGCGTCAGCTCAATCAGCGAATTACCGCTCGTTATCATTTGCTGCCGCTATCACTCGCTGAAACCCGCGAATACATCCGGCATCGGCTTTATGTCTGCAATGGCGATACCGAGCTTTTTAAAGCCGGTGCGATCAAAAAAGTTTATCAATACTCTTCAGGCATTCCCAGAATTATCAATATCCTTTGCGACCGTGCCCTGCTGGGCGCTTATGCCACCAATTCACGCGTCATCACACCCGGTATCATCAATGCCGCGGCGCGTGAGACCTTGGCACCTTTCGGTGGGCTGAGTTCGCGAAAACTGTTGCTGTTTACATTGTTGCTGCTAAGTTGCGCCGCATTCGGCACGTTTTATTACAAAGATCTGGGTCGTTGGATAAGTCTGGCATCAACAAATGAACTGGTTAAGGAACTGCCGAAGCCGTCTGCAGTAACCGCTGTTGCTAAAAATAAAGCACGGGTCGAGACTAAGCCGTCAATCACCCCCGTAGTCATTCAGCCTGCTAAACCGGTCGAAAAATTCGATGCCTGGCTTGCCAATAGGGATTTGACATTGAGCGCGGGGATTGAAAATGCCTTGAAAGTCTGGGGGCAAACTCCACTTGTTTCCGGCAGTGCGGATTGTGCTTCGATACAGAAGCAGAGTTTTATCTGTGTCAGCGGATCAGCTACCTGGAAAGACCTGATATCAATGAGGCGGCCTGTCATTCTGGAATTTGCCTCCTCAGATCAGTCCAACCGTTATGTGCTGATGACCGGTATAAAACAGGGCCAGGCGCTTTTTCAATTCGGTCAGGAAGTAAGTTTTCCGGTTGCCGATGTGCTGCGTTACTGGAACGGTCGTTACCTGATCATCTGGAAATCGCCGTTTCCTGATGTCCAGGCGATTTATCCGGGTCAAACGTCCGAGTCTGTGCTTTGGTTACGTCAGCAGCTGACAGCTAATGATGGCATTGATGAACAGGCAAGTGATCCGCGTTTTTTTGATGGCGACTTGATAAAACGGGTCAAGGCTTTTCAGTTGCAGCATCATTTAACTGAGGACGGTATTGCCGGGACTCGAACGCTTTTTTATCTCGACAACGTGGCAAGCTCATCAAACTCGCCTCGTTTAATAATTGCCGATTAATACCATGTCTTACATTCTTAATGCCTTACGAAAATCAGAGCAGGAACGCCAGTCCAAGCAGCCTGAATCCGTGACTAACAGAATTCTGATGCACCCGCCCGAGCGCAAGAGCGCAGCCATTGGCTGGATTGCTTTAGCGATTATGGGTAATGTAGCGGCTATCGCAGGCATCATCTGGTATGTTCAAAATTTACCCGAGCCGCCAAGAATAGAGCCTGCACCTGCAGCTTCCCCTGTCGTTTTGGCCGATGGTGAATCTAAAGACCCACCAAAAATTAAGACGATTGAACAACCCAAAATCAGGGAAAGTCTCCCGCCCCCTAAACCGGTTCAATCAGCTGAGCGGATAGCAACCAGCAAACCTAAGGAGAATCCGCTAAAGCCCGTTTTGCCTACTCCAGCTAAACCGGCCTCCGCTAAAATGAAAGCGCCGGTTGAAGAGGGGGGTAACTCGGCAGCCGTGGTAGAAAATCCAGGCTTTGCTCAGGACAGTGAGCCGGTCCAGGACATAAAGGATATCGATTTGTCAGAGGATCAGAAACCGGACCCCGCGCTTCAACCAGTCAATAAAATTCCCTATTTATCGGAATTGCCGAATGACTTTAGGCAATCGATCCCAAAAATGGCGATCAATGTGTTTGTTTATGCCAGAGATCCAGCTGAGCGTTTTGTCATCATCAACATGGTCAAATACAAAGCAGGGCAGCAAACCAAAGATCAGGTCGATATTAAAGAGATACTTCCCAAGAGCCTGGTTCTTAACTACCGTGATCAGACATTTCAGATTGAACAGCCATAGAAATGGCGAGGCAAAATAAGTCTTGCCGTCTGGAAATTTTCGGATATCAGCGGTTCTTATCCGCATAAATAATATCAACGAGCTTTTTAAACCAAACTGGCCTGAATATCACCACGATAAAGCCGGTCAGACTGGTAATGGGGAAAGGGATTATCATCAGTATTAGAAACGTTAATGCACATTTGAACCGGATCCAGAGAGAAACTGAATTCATTTGGAATAGCCCACCGTTTTTAAGATTCTTAAACCAATCATTCTGCCTGCACGTAACATCAGTCAAGGCCCTTTTCGTCAAATTGTGCATTCTACGAGTTTTGCACAGTAACACCATTTTTTTGAAGTTCGCAGTTTTCCGTTTTCTAACAGATAAAATCAATCTATCGGACTAAAGTTTTCCACAAATTTCAAAAACAGACAGCTAGGGGTGCTTGGGCTGCTGGAATCGTTGGTAGAGTGTGTTTAAGTGGATTAATTTAGGCAAGCCTTGCCTAAGGCGTCATCATTTATAGAAAACACTATTTTGAATGGATCTGACAGCGTTCCGCAAATGGGATCGGTTTCTCAACGAAATAAACGCAAACCGTGTTGTGTGGCTTATCCTCGCTATTTGCTGCGGCTGCCTTATGGCAACAAACGCAATCCAGTCGATACCTTCGATTTTGAAGAATGTTCAATCATTCCTCAGCCAGAAGAATTGCTTTGGGGACATCCAGCTTTCTTATGCTCCTGGGGCATCCCAAATTTCGACTATCGACGGTGCTCAAGACGAGCAGGATAGGGAGTGCTCAACTGATTATTCTCGGTTCAAAGGTTAATGCACAAGGGCCTCATCACTGGCTTTGAGGCCGTGTACCCGGTTTCCACCCTGTTTCTTGGCGATGTAGCAAGCGGAGTCAGCGGCACATAGCACCGCGGTTATATCGCGATCAGCATGTGTCAATGCGGTTATGCCGATGCTCGCGCTAACCGAATAGTCTTTACCTGCCCAGGTAAATTGAAAGTTTCTTATACACTCACACAGATCATTGGCGATACTCCAGGCCTGTTCAAGCCTGGAGTGTTCAAGCAACAAGGCAAATTCGTCGCCACCCAGTCTTGCCAGGGTATCGCGCTGACGCAGCTTGGACGAAAGCTCGGTACCCAGTGCGCTGAGTAACTGGTCGCCGGCGGCGTGACCGCAAGTGTCGTTGATAAATTTGAAGTGATCCAGATCCAGATAACACAGCACATGTTCGGACTGATCTTTGATAGCGCTCGCCATGACCCTGCTGATGCGTTTTTCAAATTCAGTCCGGTTGACAAGTCCGGTGAGAGGATCATGACTGGCCTGATAAGACAGTTTCTGTATCAGGGCTTGAGATTCGGTCACATCCCAAAACATCAGCACGGTTCCGTCGATCCGCCCGTCAATTTCTATCGGATAGGATGAACATTCCACGGGCAAAATACGGCCGTCCTTACGGTGGAATTTTCCGGTACAGCGATGGGCAATAGTTTTACAAGCAGTGCTTTGTTCAGGGAAAGCCTCCAACTCCTGCGTGCAGTCGTGGTTCAGCAAGACACGTATGTCTTGTCCTAGGATTTCATTTTGCATGAAGCCCAGCATTGCCAGTGCCGCCCGGTTGACAAAGGTGCAGCACCCAGCGGCATCCAGTCCGAGGATGCCTTCGCCCGCCGATTCCAGCAGGAGCCGGAAGCGTTGCTCGCTGGCCCGTAAATCCGAGTTTGTTTGTCTGAGCCCTGAAAAAGCGCTGTCCAGATTGTCTTTGGCCGACTTCAGACTGGCGCATTGCTTTTCCAGTTTTAATGTACGCTCAGCCACCAGTTCTTCAAGGTGTTGACGGTAATAATAAAGCTCATGTTCTGCTTCCTTGCTTTTGGTGATATCGACCAATAGGCCTTGCAGAAAAAGGGGCTGGCCTTGCTGGTCGCGTACGATGTTGGCCTCGTCCAAAAACCAGCGAGGCTTGCCATCGCTGCCTATCAACCGGTATTCACACCGGTGTGGCGCATGGTATTCATAGGTATGTGAATAAGCTTCGATCGTGACGGATAAATCGTCAGGATGAACCTGTTTCAACAAGCCATGCGCATCATTAAGCCAGTATTCGTCAGCAAAACCCAACTGATGAATTTGTGGGCTGAGATAGAGCAGTTTTCCTGGAATTTCCAGAGAAGCAATGTAAGTGATGGCTGGAATTTGTTCCACCAGTTTGCGGTATTTTTCCTCGGCTTCGCGCAGTTTTACAAAAGCCTCTTCCTTATCCTTAATGGCCTGCTTTTCCCGCAGTATATGAAACACAGTGCCTGACAGCCATTGCAGCGATTCCCAGTTCCAGCCTTTGACCACATAGTCACTCACGCCCATCTTGAGGGCGTCGGCTATGATCGACGGATTGTTTGAATCTGCCAGCATCACCACCGGTATCGGCAATTTACCCAATCCAGCAGTGAGTTCGGCAAGAAACTCTACACCGTTTAAATCCGGAAGCTGGTAGTCCAGCAAAATACAATCGGGGTGTTGGGTGCGCGCGAGCTCAAGGCCTTGATTGCCGGTTTCTGCTTCGATAAACAGGCAGTTGAAGTTGTGATATTGGGTAAGCGCCTGCTTGCAAGCGAGGCGGTCGAAACGGTCATCGTCAACCAATAGCAGGCGTATGTTAGCGTTGTTAAATACGGCGTTCATGGACAGGCCTCACTGAAAAAGGATTAGTTCGATACTGAGAGCACCCAACTGCTTTAAGTCATTCGTACCCATAGGCATAGTCTGGTGTCGCGAAAAGGGACCTTTTTGATCTTAAACCTTTAATAATGGGGTGTTTTTTATCACAGAACATGACGTCTTGAAATTAGGACGACTACTTACAGCGCTCACATTTAATGCTGATGGATACGTTTGGGTTCTGGTTGTTGATGAAAAGTTGAAAGAACTTCACGAAGCCAATTTCGCTTTCCCAGGCTTGAACCGTTGTTTTTCCGAAGCAAACTTCGCTTGGTTTTGACCTTTCAATAAGGCGCCATAACCCGCTTAGGATTGAAATTCAATTTTAATTTCAGTGTCTTATGTCTCTTTAAAACCGGCCGTGCTAACGGCAAAAGTAACTGGCATAGCGTTTGCTCCTCGCTATTGTGTACACCATTACTGCCCGGCACTTTAAGACTTGAAGATTTTTTCTATAAGCCAGGAAGTGCTGGGCTGGTCTAGCCATTGGAGGAAAAAGCCATGTATGAAAGCGAAAACGTATTTGAATTCGATCCGGAAGTAGCCGGTTTTGAGGCCGAGACATTCGAGTTTGACCAGTCGGAATGGGGAGAAATATTCAGCGAGAGTGAATTGATGAATCTAACTGCCGAACTCTTGGATATCACCAACGAAGCGGAGCTTGATCTTTTCCTTGGTGGCTTAATCAAGAAGGTAGGCGGGGCCATCGGCAAGGTTGTTAAATCGCCCATCGGACAAGCCATAGGCGGGGTTTTGAAAGGCGCTGCAAAAAAAGCCTTGCCGATTGCAGGCGGTGCGCTTGGCGGCTATTTCGGCGGCCCTTTGGGTGCCAAGATCGGCAGTGGTTTAGCATCCGCTGCGGGAAGTGCGCTGGGTCTGGAACTGGAAGCACTGAGTCAGGAAGACCTTGAATTCGAAGGCGGAAAGCAATTTGTCCGTTTTGCTGCCGATACCGTCAAAAATGCAGTCTCCGCGCCACCCTCTGCAGATCCCCGCAACGCAGCACAAATGGCTGCTGCCAAAGCCGCACAAAAGTATGCTCCCAATCTATTAGGCCCCGGTTCAGGGGGCGTGATGTCTATGCCCGGCAAAGGACGAAGAAGCGGGCGCTGGATAAGGCAAGGCCGCAATATCATCATCCAAAATTCATAAATACACATCATTGATACCTTATTCGTGGAGGATAAAGTCATGCATGATTTAGATCGCACTCAACTGGAATACAGCCCTGATCTGGAAAATTACGAATACGATGAATACGAATACGGAGAGGCTGAATGGGAGGCCGAAACCGGCGTTTTCAGTGAAGCCGAAACCGTGGAGCTTGCCGCCGAACTATTGGGCGTCAGCAACGAAGGTGAGCTGGATATGTTTTTAGGGGGGCTGATCAAGAAAGCTGGCGGCGCTATTGGCCAGCTAGTCAAATCTCCGGTTGGACAGCAGCTGGGAGGCCTCTTGAAAAGCGCAGCTAAAAAAGCATTACCTGGGGTTGGAAGCGCAATCGGAGGGTATTTTGGCGGTTCCAGCGGCGCCAGATTAGGCAGTCAGGCAGCGTCAGCAGCCGGCCGTCTTTTCGGTTTGGAATTGGAAGGCTTGAGCGTGGATGACCAGGAATTCGAAGTTGCCAAAAGCTTTGTCAAATTCGCCAGTCAAGCCGCAAAAAATGCTGCTTCAGCACCTCCGGCAGCCAATCCGAAAGCCATTGCCCAACAAGCTGCAGCGGCTGCCGCGCGTCAACTGGCTCCGGGTCTGCTCCCCGGTGCCGTTTCTGCTGCCGCCAATACTATGACTGTTGCCAGAGGACGAGCAGCCAGCGGGCGCTGGTTCCGTCGAGGCAATAAAATTATCCTGACCGGGGTATGAGCGATTATGGCCTCGCTTTCCTATGCGACATGGATACTTGAGCAGGAGGCTCGAGCCCTGATGACTCGGCTGAATCGCATCAAGCCTTTTGCCTTGCATGAAAGCATGTTGCCTGCGGCGTCTATTCTGCCGTCAGCGCAAACCGGCATCGAGAGCTATCTCATCAAAAGCCGTCAGGAATTGAGAGGCATGATTCAGCAGTATATCGGATGGCTGCGCGGGCCGTCAGGCCAACGTGCGACACCCGCCCATGCGCAGCGGCTGTTTTCAATCTTGCGGCTCAGGTTCAATGCGGTATTGACACAGTTCGATTTGTTCAGTGATGCGCTTACCCAGCGTAGCGAAAACGAAATCGGTGTCTGGCTTTCAGGGTTGGACGTGGTCGCCGCCGATGCGCTTAGGTTACCCGGTGATTACTATGACGCCCCCCCTGTAATTTGTTATCTCGATCGTGGTGTGGGAGCGGCTATCCGCAGAGCCAGAACGCGACTTCCGGGTGGTGGAGAAAATCCGGTTGCGGTAATTCGAGTGCCCAGAGAACGGATGGTGGGTAGCAGTATCGCTTCTTCTCTGGTTCATGAGGTCGGTCATCAGGCTGCCGCTCTGCTTGATCTGGTTAATTCGCTTCGGCCGGTTTTGCAAGGATTACAACGTGGCAGCGGACCTTATAACCCTGTCTGGTCGCTGTGGGAGCGCTGGATTTCCGAGATCGTCGCCGACTTCTGGTCGGTTGCCAGGGTCGGAATTGCTTCTACCTTGGGGCTTATGGGCGTGGTAAGTCTGCCGCGGGCCTTCGTGTTTCGCCTGAATCTGGACGATCCGCATCCTCCGCCGTGGATTCGCGTCAAGCTGAGTTGTGCGATGGGGAAGGCGTTGTATCCCCACCCGCAGTGGGATCGCCTGGCTGAATTATGGGAAGCGTTTTATCCGCTAAGCGGGTTGAGCGCAGAATTACGGCGCGATTTCGACAAGCTGCAGGCAACGCTTCCGGGCTTTGTCGCACTGTTGGTCAACCATAGACCCAAATCCTTACGTGGCCAGACGCTTGTCGATGTTCTGGATGTAAAGAACCGCCAGCCTCGGTATTTGCAGGCGCATTTTCTAGCTTGGCGAAAGGACCCCTCGAAAATGTACCGTATCTCGCCCATCCTGGCTTTTGCCATCATTGGCCAGGCACGCTCCGATGGGCGCATGAGTCCTGAACAGGAGAGTGCCATTCTTGCCAAACTGCTTACGCACTGGGCACTGAGCAGCACATTGAGCGTCTCTGCAGCTTGTGCCGGGCGAAGCATTCGATACACAAGTCCCAGGGTAATAGCCGCAATCTAACATTGAAATCATTTATTAAGGAGACGTCCATGTCTACACAAAACACGCCATTGGGTAAGGTGATCATCTTGGTGACTGATGAAGTCGAAAATTGCCAAAACAAGGTTACTACTACTCCAATCAGAAATGCCTGGGTTACTCTGCGTTCCAAAAGGGCAAAGAGTAAGGTTTCCAAAGAAAGTGCCGTACAGCAAAAAAGTGAAGAGCCCATCGATGACCCTTCCTGCGAAGAAAAAGTGTATCGCAAAGAAACGGACGAAAAGGGTAGGGTCTCTTTTGACGTACCCTACGGCACTTATGAAGCCAGTTGCGAAGCTTTCGGTGTAAAAGCCTTTAAAGACACGGTATTGGTTAACCAGGACGACAGCTGTTATACCTCGACAATAAAGCTCCCCTTGGGATTTTGCATCGATTGGGGAGCGCTCACCGATGATTGTCACGGCACTGAGTTCAACCAATGCGTTCAGGCGGATGCAGGAACAACCTGGATTTTCAGAGTTTATGATAAAGCCGGGATTCCTCCCGAAAATAGACGGATCTCATGGACAACGACCGGCGGCAATTTTTATGAGTCGGATACCGAGAGCGATACCGTTTATCTCGATACTAATAATCATACGGGTAAGATCAATATCAGTGCCACGATGAGCGAAATAGGCAGTGCCAGCCTGACCGCATTCCTGTCATTTCTTTCCAAGCAGAAACCGGTAAACAACATTGGCGGTAATCTTGATGTTTCGTTGACGCGGACGGAAACTGCTTTTACCGAAGATTTGGCGTTTTGGACGGGGATACGCAACAGCACCGAGGCGCTCTCGTTCAACAATTATCTCAGCTTCATGGATTGGATTTTTTGTGGCGGAAAACTGCCTCCTGCAGGCTTTGAAGCTGACCGTTTTTCGGTCAAGAAAGAAGAATACAAGCACTTGATCAGCAAACGCTTCCTGCCATTCAGCGATTCCGACGCATATCGGGTCATAAAGGCCGCTACCGAGGCTTTTGTGATGGTCAACTGCGGGGTACAGCAAGCACCTTTGCCGTTCGATCCGGATTTGAATCGTCCAAACCGGGACGACGCCTACCTTGATCGCAGAGATTTGCCCATCCCCGTTTCGGGATTGAAGACGAATTTTGAAAAATACCTCGTACCTTTAAACGGTAAAAAAACGCTTCCCTACTTGGCCGTCATTCGCCGGAAGTTGCCCGATATCCCTATAAAATCATCCGTATTTGAGGATGCCGTGCCAGTCAATGGAGAAATGATAGACAGAGAAATGGATAATTGCTTCGGATTGTTGCAAGAGAAGCTGGAGAATCCCTGTCTGTTGGAACTGATCTGGTCCTATTGGCATGAGGAAGGGATGCTTGTGCAGTCGATGAATGCAATTACGCTACGATTCCAGAACATAAGATCACCCGCTTTTACACAGGATCCGTTAGCCAATCTGGAGATGGAGCCCTTACGGCCTCTTAATAACCTGCTTTGGGGCTATATTCAGGATGAACAACACCGGTTGACGGTGGGTCGGCGGAACAATGAATATGATCACCACTATGGGCTAAGGCTGGAAGGCAAAGCCGTGAAGAATTTTCGCCCTGTGGATACGCGGTCAAAATTTCTGGAGGCCTTCCACCATCTGTTACGTCTGTGCACGGTGTTCTATAAACAGGACGACGACACTACCGTCAAAGCCGATGCTTTCCCTGTGCTTAATGGACTCAAGGAAGTGCATCTGATTCTTTCTCAGGGAGCGCACAACCAGTTCGGGGATTTGCCCTCCACGGCCCGTATCGAAATGTTGATGCAGCAATGGTTGCTGGCCCGCCCGGAATTTCGTGAATATCTGCCGACCCGGATTATGGTCGCGTATCCCGAACCGTGGATGGATAGAGTGGATGCGATGAAAAAACTGCAGGGCTGGACCGACACCAGCGTGCTGCATTTTCGTAACCTCGGCATGTTTGGCGAACAGTTATTGCTTTCTATCCGCTGGGGCCATTGGAGCGATGAATTCGAACCGGTTAAGGCGCTTAATTGGGCGCGGTTTTTCCGTCCTCAGGTGCAGGGTTATATTCATGCTTACCGGGCAGCAACCGGGGTTGACCTATCCGCCGACCCGACCGTAAATGCCCGAGTGGATTCCACCTTGCCGTCGGTCCTGTTGCAAAAGCGTTTGGCATCACAGCAGCGGGCGGGCTGAGATGAGTCGATATGATCGATTTTACTTCGGCACTGTATTTGGGGATGCACCACTCAAGTTGGTCGCTTCCGCCCTGGACGCACCTTTCACTGGGTGTTCCAGCGGCGCTCGCCGAGCCTCCCGGTGCGGATGACGTAGCCATTGCGCTGGCGGAGCTTCAGGGCTGCGAGCAGGGACTTTTGATGCCCTCTACGTTGCATCTTTTTTGGGACCTTTTCGGGATGCTCAGTAAGCTTCCGATTACTCTTTTTATAGATGAGGAAACTTACAAGATTGCCCAATGGGGAGTGGAACGAGCGTCTAAAGGAGGTGTTGTGGTTCATCGGTTTCGCCACCACGATCCGCAAGCGCTTTTGTCTCAGATGACGGTTCACTTGAACAGGAACAAACGCCCGGTTGTTGTCGCTGACGGTTTCTGTCCTGGCTGTGGCCGGCCAGCTCCAATTGACACTTATCTGGACATGGTGCGGCGCTTCGGCGGTTTGCTGGTGCTGGATGACACTCAGAGTCTAGGGATTTTAGGGGTAATACCTAAGCGCCATGCACCCTATGGTAATGGCGGCGGCGGACTGTTACGGTGGAGCGGACAGTCCGGACCGGATATCTTGCTTGGCTCGTCGCTGGCTAAGGGCTTCGGCGTTCCGCTTGCGGTACTTGCAGGGAGTCAACACTGGGTCAGCCGTTTTAGATCTGAAAGTGATACGCGAGTCCATTGCAGCCCGCCTTCGGTTCCCGTTATCCAGGCGGCAGCGCATGCGCTGGAAGTAAACCGGATGCTGGGTGATCAATTGAGACTGCAGCTTAACAAACGGGTTAGACAATTTCGTGAAGGTTTGGCACTGATAGGTTGCTGTTCGACGGGAGGATGGTTTCCGGTTCAAACCCTGAACAGAATGCGGGGCAGTTCTGCCGTAAGACTGCACCAGCAACTTTATCGACGGGGTATTCAGGCCGTATTGTCACGATCGCACAAGAGCACAGATGCACGATTGAGTTTTTTAATTACGGTTCGGCACAGCGCTAGGGATATTGATCGGTGTCTGGAGACGTTGGATGCTTGCATCAATGGCGTCGAAAGGCTGGCGTTTGTCAGAAATAGCGCCAGTCAATCCTGAGGTTTTCAGTGGCTTGGCTATGGATTAGCCGCTACGGCCTGGCCTTTTACATTTATGAGGTTAATCATGAATCAAGATACGGTTTTTGAAACAATACCCCTGGCATTCGATCCTGAATTTGAGAGCGAAGAGTTCGAGGCGGAAAACGAGAGAGGACGCCGTCGGCCTTCAACCCCTAGCCGCGTCAGTTATGCCCGTTCCAAGGCCGGGCTGCGACCTAAAAGGATTCGAAGTCCTAAGGCGCCAAGGCCAAGACCCATTTCCGGGCGGCCCAGGCCGAGGGGAGCTTGGGGAATCATTCGAGAGCCTTACTCAACAGCTCCGTTTGGTTCGGAACGGGTAAGGTGGGTACAAGACTGCCTGAATCAGGTTATGGGATTGCAGCTTCCGGTGAACGGCATCATGAGCGTGGAAACGCGCAGCGCGTTACGAAGTTTTCAGCAGCGGCAAGGGCTTGGCGAGAGCGGTATTCTCGGCCCTGATACTGAGCAGGCTCTAGCCAGTGCCTGCCGTCCCGGACCGGCCTCGGACACCGAGGTAAACCCGTTTGCGGGTGATGGTGCGTTGGAAAGCGAATGGCGGTTCGAAGCCGACACTGAGTTTGGCGATATTTTCGCCCGTATTGCCGGCGGTCTGGGCAGTGCCTATGACCGCGTTGTCGATGCAGCAGGAGGTGCGACGGGGTCTCGCATTATTGATCTGACCGCTTCCTCTGAAAAAAGTAACCGTAAAGGAAGCCGTGATCCTAAAACTGTTTATGCCCTGGTGCTGCATCAGATGGCCTGTTGTGCTAACCGTAAGGACCCTCTCAAGAACTACCTGAAAACCAAGTCCCACTTTGTTATCCTCCGCGATGGCACCCTCTTGCAACTGCATCCAGTTTCTGCCTTGCTCTGGGCTTCTAACGGTTTCAACGCCCGCAGCGTCGCCGTTGAGTTTGCCGGAAATTTCCCCAATACCCTCGGCAAATGGTGGCAGGGCGACAAGTATGGCAACAATCATCCGACCCAGGCTCAGTTCGAAGCGGGTCGTTATCTTGTTCGCTATTTGATGAAAACCATAAAACTCACGCACGTGTTGGCGCACCGCCAGTCCAGCGGAACCCGCCAAAACGATCCGGGTCCCGACATCTGGTCCCAGGTCGGCCAATGGGCAGTCGACAAACTCGGGCTCAAGGACGGAGGCCCCGGGTTTAAGATCGGCTCGGGTAATCCCATTCCGGATGCCTGGCGCACCTGGAAGAGCTCATCGGTTACACCGGAAATCGGTCCGGAACCGGAAGGCGAGTTTACAGACACAGAAATTGCTCACGATCTAGCCGAAGGCGAGACTGATTCCTGGAATGAATATGAATTCGGACAACGGATTACCGGGGCACTCCGGCGCGCCAACGTGGCATCTCCTTCATTCAGGGACGCGGGACCGCTTACCAGTGCTACGGTTAAAACGCTCAAAGGCCCCGGTTTATATGTGATCAAGAGTCAAAGCAAGAAACCCTACGTCGGGCAGTCCACTGATCTTAGAACCCGGCTACAACAACACCTTTGGTGTGCTGAGCATCTGGGCGTACCCAGCAAAAATTTCAGGGTCTTCGTTGCCGAACGGCCGGACATTGCAAAGCTTGGAAACAAGGAGAAGCAGCGGCTGGCGCTTCGGTCTGAGGAAAGGCGAATCAACGCCACACTTGTACCGACAGGACTGGTGGCCAACAAAAGAGCCGAACTGGAACTGGCGCCAGAACAAAGCGTCTGGAATTGAAACACAAAATAACGTAAGCGCTTTTATTTAAACGAGGAGAAGATCATGCACAGACCAAATTGCAATTGCCCAAAGTGCCAACTGTTGAGCGAACAAACAGAGGGCGAATGGGAATATCCTTATGCCGGAGCATCATACGGCGAGTTAGATTTGGAAAGCCCCTTCAGCGAAGCCGAAGAGATTGAATTGGCGGCAGAATTATTATCGATATCCAGTGAGGAAGAGCTGGATCAGTTTCTGGGAAAACTGTTTAAGGGGGCATGGAAGGGTCTTAAAAAAGTGGGTAAATTTGTTGGTAAGGTTGCTAAGCCTCTGGGCCGTGTGCTCAAAGGTGTGGCCAAGGCAGCGCTTCCTGTTGTGGGCGGTGCGTTGGGCTCATTCATTCCTATTCCTGGTGTCGGTACCGCCGTTGGATCCGCTTTGGGCGGCGCATTAAGCAAGGCATTGGAACTTGAATACGGTGAGCTCGCGCAGGAAGACCAGGAGTTTGAAATAGCGCGCCGGTTTGTCCGTATTGCCGGTACAGCAGCCAGGCAAGCAGCGTTGGCTGATTCCAATTCGGATTCACAGGCGGCAGCGAAAAACGCTGTTATGGCTGCAGCTCAGCGTCATGTTGCGAATCTTCCTGCCAACTTAAACACGTCCGGTTCAATGATGTATGGAGCCAGGGGATCTGCGCAAGCAGGCAGGTGGATTCGCCAGGGGAAAACGATCGTCGTGCTTGGGGCGTATTAGGTTTTGCCAGACATGTCCGGTTTGGCCGCACATTATTTCCAACCCTATCCCCAATAATGAATGGATAGGAAGTGTTGCAGGAGCAGGCCCAGTGCAAACGCATTAAAACACTGCAGAAAATCAGATAGTTACAATATTCCTTTTTCCGGATTAATTATAAGATTTGGTTTATTTGAAACCTAAAAAAGGCTTTGTGTCGCTATCGCGACGCTTTTGTGGAGTCGGTTCGCGGACCGACAGCCGCGATACTTTTCTTTGCTTGTCCAAAGAAAAGTATCCAAAAGAAAAGACACCCGGAGGCCGCT
>JAGXSU010000182.1 GCA_018333785.1 Methylomicrobium sp.
CATGCGCTGTTTGCCCAATATGCTGATCATGGCGCCGGCCGATGAAAACGAATGCCGGCAAATGCTGACCACCGGTTTTCTGCACCCCGGCCCGGCATCGGTGCGCTATCCCCGCGGCAAAGGCCCGGGTGTGGCGATCGATCCAGCGCTGACCGGCCTGCCTATCGGCAAAGCGCAAATTCGCCATGAAGGCGGCCGTATAGCGATACTGGCCTTCGGTAGCATGGTGGCCCCGGCAGAAGAAGCCGGTAAGCAACTCGGTGCGACCGTGGTCAATATGCGTTTTGTCAAACCCATGGATGAAAACCTGATTCTGGAACTGGCCAAAAGCCATGATGTGTTGATCACGGTTGAAGAAAATGTCATTGCCGGTGGCGCAGGCAGCGGCGTGAATGACTTTTTACAGGCGCAGAAAATCCTGATGCCGGTCTTGAATATCGGCCTACCCGATGCCTTCATCGAACAAGGCACCCGCGAAGAACTGCTGGCGTTATGCGGCCTGGACCCCGCCGGAATAAAGGCCGCTATCGAGCAGTTTTGTGCGTGACCGGAACAAGTAAGCCTAATCTTACAAGCCAGGGATGGCTTTACCGACTGCATCTTACTGATTAAAAACGTATGAGCTTTCCATGATGGCCCGAATTTTCACCATCACAGCCAATACGGCAATCGACCACGTCATTGAAGTCGAACATCTGGGTCAATCCGATAATCTGCAAGCGCGCTCCAGTATCGAATTTGCTGCGGGAAAAGGTGTCAATGTTGCCAAAACACTTGACTCTCTGGGTTGTCCGGTCACCGCACTGGGCTTTGTTGGACAAGATTCGCTTAATCTGTTCAAACAACTGGATTCACAGTACCTTAAGACCCGCTTTATTGAGGTTTCCGGTAGAACACGGACGAATCTGACGCTCATTGATACCGCAAACCAAAAAGAGCTGCATATCCGCACCCCCGGTTATTGCGTTACGCCTGAGGATCAAGAAAAACTGATTCAACAAATCAAAAGCCTCATCCACAAAGACGATATTGTCCTATTATCAGGAAGCCTGCCGCCTGGAACTTCCGATGATTTTTACCGGCAGTTAATTGAACTATGCCATCTCAAATCGGCTATTACATTGCTGGACACTAGCGGTGCCGCTTTACAACACGGCATAGCCGCACAGCCCTATTTAATCAAACCCAATCGACATGAACTGGCAGAACTGGCCAATCGACCCCTGATGACGGAAACCGACTATCTATCAGCGGCAAGATCAGTCATTGACCAGGGGGTTCAATGGGTAGTTGTTTCCAGAGGTTCAAAAGGTATTATTGCCATCAGCCGGACAACGGCTACCGCAATCCGCCTCCAGCCATCGCCAAGCACCCCACTATGTAGCGTTGGCTGTGGCGATACGCTGCTGGCAGGAATCGCATATGCGATGTTAAATCAGTATGATCCATTAGAAACCTTCTGCTATGGCGTAGCCTGTGCAACGGCTAACCTGACTAATATAGAACCTGGCCGCATTGATAAAGAGGCGGTGCTCCATCATCTGAACCGGCTGACTATCGATCAACTCAAGCCATCGTAATTACTAAGACAAGCCCGAATTTGATAATACATATAGGAGCGCGGGCATGGCCCGCTCCTACAAAACTGCCTATCAATATAAACGGCATTGGCCCCGCAAGGTGTCACAACGACGATTACCGCAAGCCTTATGCCAACCCTCAAAGCCGCAATACAGGGAAAGGCTGTAATCATTCATTTTCAAAATTTTATTTCAAAAAAGTCTTTCGCAGTGGGATGATCCGAACCTGGCTCCAAATTCCCCTCTCTAACCAGCCATGTAGTCTTGAATCCGGCGGCTTTAGAGGCATCGAGCTCCTCTTTAATATCCGATAAAAACAGAATATCGAGAGGTGGTAGCCCGATTTGATCCGCTATAGCAGTATAAGAATCCTGCTCTTTTTTACCGCCAATTTGGGTATCGAAATAACCTGAAAATAAAGGCGTCAAATCGCCGTATCCGGTGTGACCAAACAACAGCTTTTGGGCATAAACGGAACCTGATGAATAAACATACAGAGCAATACCTCGCTCTTTCCATGCCGTAAGACATTGTTGGGCATCTTCATAGAGATGGCCTTTAAAATCGCCTGTTTGATAGCCGTGTTCCCATATCAGGCCTTGTAACGATTTAAGCGGAGTAATCTTCTGATCCTGATCTATCCAACTGATAAATTGATCAATAAGCCCGTTAATATCCGTTTTTTTACCTAGCAGTTGCTCAGTATCAGCCAATATATTTTTAACATCCGGCTCATCAGCGTGGCCTCTGACAAAATCAGCCAGGTGTTGCCGCGAATACGGAAACAATACCTCTTTAACAAAAGACAGCGATGAAGTGGTACCTTCAATATCTGTCACTATGGCTTTAATCATGACAATTCAGCTACAAACTGGTCCAAAGTGGGAAACTGGGCCGCGATCGGCTCTCCGGTAAATTGAGCGACCCAGCCTTCTTGTGTGGTAAACAGACGTATACATTTAAAGTCGGGCATCTCTCCCATATCAAACCAATGCCGGGTGCCTGCCGGAACGCTGATCAAATCGCCTTGTTCGCAGAGCATGGCATACACTTTATCGTCTACATGCAAACAAAAAAGTCCACGGCCTTTTATAAAAAACCGTACTTCAAAATCCTCATGCACATGTTCTGAAAGGAATTTTGCGCGCAGAGCTTCCTTATCAGGATGACCTGAGTGCATACTGATTAAATCCACCGATTGGAAACCGTATTCTTTTTTTAATTGTTCTATAGACTGCTTGTAGGCACTAAAAACAGTGTCCTGATCGGCAGTGTCCGACAACGGAAATGCGGCATTCCATCGTTCGAATCGAACACCTAGCGAAGCCAGCTGTTGCTGAATATCGTCAAAGTCAAAATAAGTTGTTTTTTGTTGGGGCTGTTCTTCGTGGTAAACAGATAATGCGCTCATGGCAGTTGAACTCCGTACAGTTTAATTTCACATTCAAATAAAAATTCCAGTGCTTCGACATGCCGTAATGCCTCAGCGACATCCTTACCCCAGGTGTAAAACCCATGACCGGCAATGATGTAGGCATGAATCGGATCGTTTTGATCCATATAGTTTTCAACTTCGGCGGACAAACGTGCAATATTTTGATCATTCGCAAAAACAGGCACAACCGTTTGGGTTTCATGGGTGTCGATACCGGCCAGGGCTTTCAGTAATTCGTAATCTTTCAGTACCAGCGCCGATTTGAATAACCGAGATACCAGTAGCGAACTTTGGGAGTGCGGATGCAAAACGCACTGAACTTGCTCAAAGCGCTTGTAAATAGCCGTGTGCAACAGCGTTTCGGCAGAGGGTTTCTTGCCGTCCAACGATTGTCCCATGCTGTCTATCAACATGATATCGTCTGCTACCAGCCGCCCTTTGTGGCGGCCGGAAACGGTGATAGCAATATTTCCATCCGAAAGTCTCGCCGAAAAATTTCCGCTGGTGGCAGGTACCCAGCCTTTACCGGCGATAAAACGCCCTGCGTCTATCAACTCTTGCGCCTTTGCCTGAAATTCGTTGTTGTGTATCATCGTCAAATAAAAATACTCATAGTCACAATAATTTCTATTCTACCGCAGAATCAGAAATACTTGTTTTACAGCTCAACCCTATTACCAATCATGTTATAACCTGAATGAGAAACTTCTTTTTGTTTAAAAGATCTGCAAGGCTGCACGATCGGCCAATCAGCAGCCAAGAACCTTTCCGTTCACTTTATCCTGACTTCCACTTTCTTTTTTTAATGATAAAAAACCGCCTTACACCTTCCAGTCTCCTGCTATTTCTTATCACGATTTTATTTGCACTGGATGTTTCAGCCATTGGAACGGTGCTGCTCGATGACACTTCGGCACTTGACGAACAAACCTTGGAACTAAAAATCGAAGCCTTAAATGCCAATCAGGATCTTGACGAAAGCACCAAAGCCCGGGTAATCAAGCATTACCGTTCGATTAAAGACAACCGGCTTAATAATCGACGATTTAACGAACTGTCGGACGCCTACCAAAAAGACCTGAAAGAGGCACCGCAAAAAATAAAAGCCTTATCAGAGGAAATTACCCGTCATCAAAGTCAATTGAATGATCCTATAAAAAATGACTTTTACACTATTCCTCAAGAAGAACTCGAACAACGCTTACTGATCGAAAAAGGAAAACTCAGCGAATTAGAGCAACAAATAAAAAAAATTGAAGGCCGTCTGGTTACTGAAAATAACCGTTCCAATTTGATACGGCTTGAAACGGTTAAAGCAAAACAGGACATCGAGGAACTCACGAAACGACTAGCATCACCTGCAAGTTCAGGAGATTCAATCCTCGAGTCGGAGGCGATGAAACACTATTTAAACTCCAGCATTGCCTCCCGAACGGCAGAAATTAAGCTACTGGAATTGGAAGCGACCAGCCAGCCGGTAAGAATTGAGTTACTCAACACCGAATTACGTTTACTGGACCTCAAAAAAAATATCCAAACACCCGTTGTCGGTGCAATTGAAGCCTTGATAGCTGAGCGGCGGCAGGAAAAAGACCGAGAAATTCAAGAGGCGCTTGATCAGGCAGAACAGGAAATCGCCGACAAGCACCCTGTCATTCAGACGATAACGCGTGAAAACATTCAATTCAGCCGGGATCTACAGGCAATCAATCAAAAAATTGAACACTATATCGAGCTCAAAACGAAAATTGAAACAAAGACCAGCGAACTTGACTCTGATTTCAAAAGCGCCGAGCGTAAAATCAGCCTAGCCGGATTAAGTCCGGCATTGGGTAAAATCCTGAGAGAGCAACGCAGAAACCTCCCCTCCGGTGACAGATTTTTTGTTCGATCCGATACGATTCAAGAAGAAACCGCCTTAACCAGTCTTAATTTATTCAAAGTAGAAGACAAATTAAAATTACATACGGATATTAATAGCGTATTAAACGAGTTAATGAACCAACTCGTTGACCCGTCATTACCCGGCAATGAAAGAATGATGATTCAGGCCGAGTTGAGAGTGCTTTTGAACAATCAAACAGAAATACTCAATCGTCTGACCTCTGCCTATACATCTTATCTGCGCTCGTTGGGTGATTTCGATTTTGCCCGCCAGCAATTGTTCGGTCAGTCTGAAAAATTTGCCAATTTTCTTGATAAACGCCTTTTGTGGGTGCCCAGTTCCAACCCTATTGGATTTGGCTTTATTGCCGGGCTTTATCAAGCCTCAATTTGGTTATTGTCCCCTCAACAATGGTTTGGATTAATCAAGGATTTAGGCTACAGCGCCAGGGACAATCTGTTTTTTGCCATTCTGGCTATGATGAGCATTGTGATGCTTCGCATGCTTAAAGCTTGGGCAAAAACCGAATTGGCGGCCACGAAAGAAAAAATTGAAAAAATCTATACCGACAGCTTTAACCATACGATTAAAGCCTTAATCTGTACGTTTATTCTGGCCAGCCAAATGCCCTTGCTGTTTTTCTATGCAGGCCTTTTTCTCATGCTGCCCGCAAATGTCTCCGAATTCAGTAACGCAATAGGTACAGGACTTACCGCCGCAGCTATCCCTTATTTATTAGTACAGTTTTTTTATAAGCTGTTTCGTCCTCAGGGCATTGCTCATAAACATTTTTTGTGGCGCGAACAAACTGTAAAACAGGTCAGTAAAGAATTACGCTGGGTTCGCTATATCGCTGTCCCCTGTTTTTTTCTTATCGCAATTGGAACGCCTTTACCCTATTCAAGTATCAGTGATCATTTAGGGCGTTTGGCGCATATGATTGTCATGGTCTCACTGGCTTTGTTCGCAGGCCGCTTGCTAAAACCCAATAACGGTTTATTGACCCATTTAATTCTGGAAAATAAAAATGGCTGGCTGGCTCGATTACGTTTTTTTTGGTATCCCGGCATCGTAGCCACACCTTTGATTATCGCCGGTTTTGCTGTCGCAGGTTATTATCTGAGCGCGCTGGAATTGCAACACAAAATGATTGTCACCCTCAGATTGATCATGGCTAATCTGCTGATTCATGAACTGGTGGTGCGCTGGTTAACCTTGGCCAATCGTCAATTGGCATTAAAAAATGCCCGGCAAAAACGCAAAACAGCCGCTGCGCAAATTTCGAAACCCGCTGGCGGGTCGAGTGACGATCCTATTATTTCCATTGAAGAACAATTGCTCGATATTCCCAAAATCAACGCCCAAACCAAAAAATTGCTCAGCGTCTTTATCGGCTTCAGTTTGATCGTCGGTATTTGGATGATCTGGCGCGATATTCTGCCTGCATTTTCATTCATGGATAACATTGTGTTATGGCAGCATCTGCAAATCATCGACAATCAGGAAACGTTTCAACCGGTGACATTGACGAACCTGCTTTTGGCAGGACTTTATGTGTTTCTGGTCATCGTTGCCGTCAAAAACTTTTCAGGGCTGATGGAACTCATGATTTTCAGGCAGATATCGGCCGAAGCGGGAACGCGATACGCTGTCAACCAACTGGCCAAATACGGCCTGATTGCTATCGGCTTTATCATCATAGCCAATGAACTGGGGGGCAGCTGGTCTCAGGTTCAATGGCTGGTTGCTGCGCTCAGTTTGGGCTTGGGTTTTGGTTTGCAGGAAATATTCGCCAATCTGGTTTCAGGGATTATTATCCTGTTTGAGCGCCCGATCAGGGTTGGGGATACTGTGACCATAGGCGATATCAGTGGTAAAGTCAGCCGCATTCAAATGCGGGCAACCACCTTGACTGACTGGGATCAAAAAGAACTAATCGTGCCGAATAAAACATTTATAACCGGACAAATGATCAATTGGACGCTCACCGACCAGATTACCCGTGTTGTAATTCCGGTAGGCATCGCCTATGGTTCCGATATAGAACTGGCCTATAAAGTCATGATTGAAACGGTCAAATCGACGCCACGCGTGTTGGCCGAACCCGAACCCAATGTGTTGATGGTAGGATTTGGACCCAGTTCTTTAGACTTTTCGATACGGATCTTCGTCAGTGATCTATCCGGCCGATTGGCCGCTACTCATGATTTGCATATGCGGCTCAATAAGGCTTTCAAAGATCACAACATTCAAATTCCTTTTCCGCAACGCGATATCCATATTAAAACCGCCCCAACCGGCGCTTTAAATAGCTTGGCTATTGAACAAAACCTGCCCTCTCCCGCTGATGCTTCTATCAATAGTGGCAGTTCAACATGAATGAAATGAATACTGATAAAAAAAGAGGCATCATTTGTCACTGCACAGGCACGACTGAGGAAAAAATCAAGGAACTTATTGATAGCGGCTTCGATAGCCTGGACAAGCTATCAAGAAATACCGGCGCCTGCTCAGGTTGCGGGGCGTGTGAAACGTCTATCACTGATATGTTAGAGGCTGCCGGCGTTGAGCCACTGCAATCAACCCGATGAGGGTTGCCGGTTTTTAAGCATTGAAAAACTGAGATCGTGGTTATTATTAGGCTATGTTCGCGTTAGTAGTTGAAAGTAAATCAACACCGGCAATCCCTGCCGGGGCGACGCCTACTATTAACGCGAACATAGCCAATTATTAAGCGTCGGTTGCCTAATTTTAGCAACCCAACTTTAACGCCACGGCCTTAAAAGTTTACTTGACTAACGGCAACCTCAACCTACAGGTTGCATCTTCTTGGTTTTGTTGCTCGATTGAAAAGTGGCGACACTTTTACAATTTGTATAATACGTCGTTGGCTTTATCACGGTCTTTAGGATCGGCTTTCATAGTTCTGTCCTGATTCATACGCTCCTGGCCAAACTTGCTGATCATGTCTTCCCAGGAAGTATATTGCTCATATTCCTTGAATCCCTGGCTTTTACGCTGATCGTATATTTCTTTACCTAACAAAATAATTTCATCGGGATTTTTGCCATCCACGGCATCCAGGAAAGCTGACTCGTCCTTATTGGCATCCCTGATGGTCCAAAAAGATACTTCAAATTGAATCCGTTTCTCCTGCGGCAAACGCTCTTTCATCATTTTCACCGATCGAAAAGCGGTGCTACTGTTTCGACCATTGATTTCACCACCGCTACCGCAACCAAATAGGGATATAGCGCTAGCAAGTATCAATAAGATAGAAAATTTCCTCATAAAGTTAACCTCAATTCGTTGTCTGGTGATCTGCTATTGTTATTATGTCCGTAATCAGGCAATTACTGATTCATTCAGCTCTTGCCGCAGTGTTCTCTGCACTGTTTGCATCAATGACCGGGCGTCATCGCTGCTTAATATCTACAGTAAATTCTTTACCATAGCCGCACACTGAAAAATCAAAATCTGAGTTTCAGCATGACTTGGAAAATACTGACTTCCGCAGCATTTTCTAAATACATTATTTGTTTAACGCGAACCGAATTAAACACAGTAAAATGTTCGTCGATTATAAACCTAAGCCACTTCTATATGCTGGAATTTATTAAATTACTCAAGCAGCGCTACCATCAAGTCTCAGCGCACGATAAAAGTGACAATGAGAAAATATTCTATCAGCAAAAAATCGATCAGCTAGTTCTCGCCGAAGCTTTTATTCGTAAAACGAATTTGATCAATTCATCCTCGGTAATTCCAGTCAATATTGCCGTCATTGGCCCAACCCAAGCGGGAAAAAGCACACTGGTCAATTTATTGCTGGGCGACAGCTGCGCCGGCGTCAGCCCTTTGGCTGGCTATACCGTTCATGCCCAAGGTTTTTGTCACCAGTTAGCTTTGCACGATTGCACGCATTTGCAACACTACTTCGGTCATTATGAACAGGTATTGCCTTCTCAGCTTTCCAAGGATCGTTACGACAGCTATTCATTGAGCGAGTCTCAAGGCGAATCCAAACTACTGTCGCCCTGCATTATTTGGGATACACCAGATTTTGACTCCATTGATGCCTACGGCTATAGCGAGAGCTTACTGCGCACCATCGCGCTCGCCGATGTGCTCGTCCTGGTCGTCAGCAAGGAAAAATACGCCGATCAGTCCGTCTGGACCATGATGCGTGAACTGGAAGCGTTTGATCAGCCGACACTTATCGTCGTCAATAAACTACCTGAAGGATCCGAAGCGGTCATCACTGCCTCACTCAAACAAAAATGGCACAGCGCCAGAACCGACGCTGTGCCCGATATCATTCCACTGCTATATCAGTCCCAGGGAAGAACGCCTCAATGGCCTGCTCACGCCCAATCCGCCGTTAAGGAAGCTATCCGTCTGGCCGCTCGCCGCAAACCCGCAGAACTGGCCAAACAGTTTATTAAAGTCCATTGGCAGGACTGGCTGGAACCCGTCATTGCAGAACATGAAGCTTACCGGCAATGGGCGAGCCTGGTTGATGAATTGACTGAACAAGCACTCCATCACTATCAGCGTGATTATCTCAATCATCCCCATCATTACGAGACTTTTCAACACGCCTTAGCGTCATTATTGACCCTGCTTGAAATTCCGGGACTGGACAGGGCGATTTTCAAAACACGCCAGATATTGACTTGGCCCATAAAAAAACTGGGCCGATTGACGAAGCGCCGCCCTCCTCTTACAACCAGCAGCCACGAAGTGATGCTGTTGAACCAGTTGGCTGAACATGTCCTGATTCAACTGGCCGAGCAATTATTCGATAAAGCCGGGCAGAATGAAACCCGCCTGTGGTGGAAAAGTGCCAACGGACTGTTAAGACAACACCGCAAAGCCATGCTTGCCCAATTCAGCCAGGCGGTGGACCACTATCATATAAATTTTCAAGTGGAAGTGGACACCGCTGCGCAGCGCCTTTACACAAAATTAAAAGAACAACCGTTTGTGCTCAACAGTCTTAGAGCTACGCGCGCAACCACTGATGCGGCCGCCATAGCATTATCGCTGCAATTCGGTGGTATTGGCCTGCATGATTTACTGATTGCCCCGGCAATGTTTTCAGTCACCTCTTTATTAGCTGAAAGCGCAATCGGCAGTTATGTCAATAAAGTGCAGGCCGAATTAAAAATCAAGCAATTGCACACGGTTAAAGACAACTTGTTTTTCGACTTCCTTCAAAAACAATTGTACGCGCTACCTGAGCAAATCAATCTGGATGCACATTTCAACATCACCCCTCATCAACTCGAAATGGCCGAACAACAACTAAGAGAAAAACCGCATGGATTACGATTACTCTGAATTGATTCAACACACGAAAAGCTGGATCAGCCTGGTGACCGATGAAGGCTGGATTGACGCAAGCTGTGTCAAAAAGCTGAATGATCTGGAAGCGGCTAATCCCGAAAACCTGCTCTCGCATCCGCAGTTTCGGCCACTTATCGTTGCTTTTATGGGCGGCACAGGCGTTGGAAAAAGCACACTGCTCAACCGTCTGGCCAATCAGGCCATTGCCAAAACAGGACTGGAAAGGCCCACATCCAAAGAAGTCACGGTTTACTGTCACAAAGATGTTCAACTCCAAAAACTGCCCGAATCGCTGCCCTTGGACAAAATCCGTATCGCAACGCATGATGAATCCGGCAAAAAAGCGGTGGTATGGATAGATATGCCGGATTTCGACAGTGTCGAAGCGCATAACAAGGAAATCGTCATGGGCTGGTTACCCCATATTGACCTACTGATTTATGTGGTCAGTCCGGAACGCTACCGCGACAATAAAGCCTGGCGTCTTCTGCAGAGTGAAGGCGCCAGGCATGCCTGGGTCTTCGTGATGAATCAATGGGACCGGGCAGACAGCATCCAGCTGGACGCGTTCAAGCAACAATTGGGCGGCGCGGGATTTACCGATCCCCTGGTCTTTAAAACAGCTTGCGGCATTGAAATGCCCGATGATTTTCCAGCACTGCAAGCCACGATTGAGACAATGGCGACCGAACGCACCATAGAACAACTTCAGCAACGGGGCATTCGTGTCAGAAAAGAAGCGATGCATGAATTGCTGTCCGGCTGCATCGGCCAATTAGGAACTGAACAGGCGTTTTCAACATTAACGGACCATTGGCAATCCGTGTGGAAAAAAACCGCACAAACGCTAACGACAGGCATGGAGTGGCCTGTTCTGCAAATGGCCAGGCATTATGCAGAAAAGGCTCAGATGCCCGGATCCAAAGGGCTGTCCCTGTGGGATGATTGGGCTCAAACACTTTATGAAGATGGGCTGGATGAGCTGCTGATTCAGGCCGACTCACAAAATCTGGCGACCGCGCCACTCAAACAACAGCTTTTGCCCTTGCGGACTCGAGCGCAAAAGATTCTGCATGAACAGGTTGAATTATCGCTGCGGCAAGCCCTAGCCAAACCGGGCCACGCCATGCAACGATTTTTTTTAAAGTTTCTGCGAATAGCAGAATTTATTCTGCCGCTGACGGCCATGGGCTTAGTCGGCTACGAAGTCTTACACGGGTATTACAACAGCCATATCACGCATACCCACTATCTGGGAACCGAATTTGCCATCCACAGCGCACTGGTAATCGCGATCACCTGGCTGGTGCCCTTTTACCTGCACAAAAAACTATTACCTTCAGAAGAAAAAACTGCGCTCAACGGCTTGAGAAAAGGCGTAACGCTGGCCTTCAACCTGCTTGAAGCCGAGGTGATTCAAACCCTGGAACAAACCGATAAGCAGCGCCGTCAACGCATTACCGATGGCAAAAAATTAATGATGCATTGCAAACAAGCAAACTCAGACTCAAAAGCTATCAGCAATAATGACCCGCTAGCCCGGATGCTGGTGAAATGACTCTTTTTGATAACCGGTTTTTTACACGAAAGCTTGAAAATGACTTTGGCACCCCAATATCAACTCATGTAAAGGTTGGAAACAAATAAAGTTGAACTAAAAGCCAGCTTGTTAAACTAACCGACAGCGACTTTTTCTTAATCAATCAGTCGATGAGTAAACCAGAATTTAAAGTTTGCTTATTGATCATTTGTTCTGATAGTATCGCAAAACACTAAGGGGGCGACATGGCTTCGACGTGGGTAGCGAAACCTTAAGTGCATGCCGAGCACAGTACAGCTCGTAAAACCTACTGAAAAAAAGTATTCGCAAATGACGAAAACTACTCAATGGCTTTAGCTGCCTAAAAACAGCTACCATTCCTTTGACTGTGTGTGCTTATGCGCGCAGAGTTCTTGAAGCTCTTCGGAGTCGAGGGGACGCTCAGAGGTCATATTACATAAGATCGTGCTGACGCTAGTCCGGAGCTGATGCCCTAAAACTTACGGAATCGCTGACAGTTTTCTTGGCCTGACGGGTAGCTGGCGGTTAAATCAAAAGTTCAGGATAAGCATGTAGATCTTGTGGCGGAGTACTTGCGGACGCGGGTTCAATCCCCGCCGCCTCCACCAATTTTTTTCTTTTATACCAGCTACTTACAAGTAGCTGGCGTCTTTTTGGCACATTATTGGCACATTTAATTTCAGTTGAATCTATACCGGTTGATCTTTGATTTGACTGAAAAGAAAAAAGCGTTTCTTCAACTTTTGATAACTCCCTTCCTTTGTCTGCTTTATCGATCCACCTTGCATAGCGCTCATGAAAAATTTTCACACTATGTCCGAGCTGTTTTGCTGCCCAGGCCGGATTAACGCCTGACATAAGCAATAACGTTGCGTAAGTATGTCGTGTTTGATAACAATGTCTGTGTCTCAGTGATAATGCTTTCAGAGTTGGAACCCAAATCCAACGCCTCAATGGGCGGTCATCAATATACGCTTTATCAGTATTAGGATTTAACCAGATATACCCTGATGATCCTGTAATATGAAACTGCCGCTTTAACGCATCTAAAGCTCTTGTATTAAGCTCCACATCTCTCGGCTTATATGTTTTAGTATGGCAGTTAACAACTTGCCTGACTTTCGCTCTACTGATATGAGCAATTTTGTGAACAAGATCTATATCAGTCCATTTCAATTCAATTAACTCGGAAGTTCTCAAGCCAGTAAAGAATGCAAATTCAAAACAGTTGTAGACTGACAGCGGGTATTTATCCTTGATAAATTGAAGAACAAATTCAACTTCTTCAAGAGTCAACGGATCCGGTTCAGGTGCCTGATTTCTTGCAAATTTAATTTTTTCACTAGGGTCTGATCCTATTAATTTATGTTGGTAAGCAACTTTAAATACCCCCTTGATTGGTGTGATAAGATTATTGTAGGTTTTAGGCTTAACATTTTTTTTTGCAAGAACTGACATTATTTCAAGACCGGTAATTTCCTCCAATCTTCTGCCGCGAAATTCTGGTATCCAATGAAATTTTATGATTCTTTCATAACCCTGTCTTGTCGAAACTGCTAAATCGCATTGCATTTTGAGCCATATCCCACAGAATATTTCAAATACTGGATTTTTGATATTTTCAGAATGCATGCCTGTTTTCAAAACTCTTTTTGAATCAGGAAAATACTTTGAATAGCTAAATGAACCATGTTTGATTTCATGACAAATTTCTTCTCGTAATGCTTCAGCTGCTTTGCGATTTGCTTTGGTGTCACGCGTACCCAAGGACTCAAAGCATCTCTCACCATTTTGCAACTTGAACCAAATTCGTAATTTCCCGCCGTGCACCTGAACTCCTGCACCTTTACTTACTCGCCGGCCAGCCATTTGCTTATTTCCTTAAAATTAAAAATTATTCTCGATTTTTTTTTGTCGCATTCATGCCGAAAATGAATTCCCTCTCTCCATGCGCCTCTGGCGATTCGGTTCCGAATCGAGTTAGTCGTTAATCCCGTAATTTCTGACAATCTGTTAATGTAAATCCATTCAGGTGTTGAAGATGATTGCGCCTCTGCTGATGGGCGTTCAACCGTTTCTAGTAGTTTCGATGCTGCATTGAGCTGTAATAGCGCAGCTTGATACTGAGCCTCAGCAAAAAGTTTTAAATTGACCATATCTGCCATTCCTAGTTAATTACAATTGATGTATTATGCGTTGCCAACACTCTATTCAACAATCTCAAGATGAAATGCGTTAGTAACCTTGACTCATTATAAATTAATCATGCCTACTCATGTCAATACCAAGAGAAAAAAATAATAATGCAACTTTGCTAGACCAGCTCAAACAGGGTTTTGGCTATAAAACGGATGTTGAAATCGCTAGGTTTCTAGGTGTGACAAAGGAAACCATAAGCCAAATCCGGCGCGGAGAGCTAGGATTGAGCCTAAGTCAGAGAATAAAAATCATGGATCGACTTAGCAGCATTCAGATACGTGATTTGTTGGAGAGAATCACCCCCGAAAATTTGTCTAATGAACTGCATAGGCTCAGTTTACGCGGCGCAGAGAGACTAGCGCTGGATGAGCTTGAGAAAGGCGAACCAACAGCCGTTGATATAAAACTCATTGAACTGTTCAAAACATATGGACAAGATGAAAACTTGTTCATAACAGACAAGGAAATGGCCACATTTCTTGGTTTGAAAAGAGCAACCATTTCTGGAGTTAGAACTGGGAAAAGTAAACTTGGTCCATTGCCTAGACTAAGGATATTAAAATTAATTTGTCCCGAGCTAGATTTAGAACAAATTGAAAAAGGTATTGAGTCGAGTCAATATTTGTTGAAGCTGATAGAGGAACACATCAAATTACAGAATTCCAATAGTAATGGTGGCTTTGGTGCCCGGGAGTGATATGAATGAGCAACATTTCATGCATTGACCTCTTCTGTGGAGCGGGCGGCCTTACACATGGTTTCACCTTGGAAGGGATTCCCGTATTAGCAGGGATCGACCTGGATCCCGCTTGCCGTTTTCCCTATGAGACGAACAACACTGCCAAGTTTTTGGAGCGTGATATAAGCCAAGTCACGGCCGATGAGATCAATAAACTGTTTGGTAATTCCGAACTGAAAATACTCGCCGGTTGCGCGCCTTGCCAACCATTTTCCACTTACGCGCAACGGTACGAATCCGACGGAATAGATGGCAAATGGGGTCTGCTCTATCAATTCAGTCGCTTGGTCAGAGAATCCCGCCCTGATGTCATTACCATGGAAAACGTGCCGACAGTCATCAGACATCAAGTCTTCCATGACTTCGTAACGGAATTGAAGAATCTGGGGTATCACGTCAGTTATGACATCGTGGATAGTTCGCTGTATGGTATACCGCAATCTCGTCGCCGAATGGTTCTTTTGGCTTCCAAATTCGGCGAGATTCGAATGATCGACCCCACTCATTCAAAACCAATGACCGTCGAAGAAGCCATCGGCAAATTGCCAGCCATCCAGGCAGGTGAATCTCATTCTGAAGATAAATTGCATATTGCGTCTACACTTTCAGATAAAAATCTTCAACGGATTAGGATTTCCAAACCTGGTGGCACTTGGCGAGATTGGCCAGAGCATCTGATAGCCGATTGCCATAAATCCAAGACAGGCAAGACCTATCCAAGTGTCTATGGTCGGATGGAATGGCACAAACCAGCGCCTACCATGACCACTCAATGCTATGGTTTTGGCAACGGACGTTTCGGTCACCCAGAACAGGATCGTGCGATTTCTTTGAGAGAAGCGGCAATCCTACAGAGTTTCCCTGAGAATTATACTTTCTTGCCTGAAAGTGCTGAAATCAGTTTCAAGGCTTTGGGTCGGATGATAGGTAATGCAGTACCCGTTGAATTAGGTAGAGCCATTGCGAGGAGCATCGCCAACCATTTGTCGACTGCTGTTTTCAGCTAATAAATTCAGTCATTCGCGGTGATACGAATTAAAGCCTCGTCACCACAAGCAAGCCACCGAATGAAAAAGGTCAGGCAGACGGGTACCAAAGCCGAAATGGCTCTTCGAAAAGCTTTGCATCGATTGGGATTGCGGTATCGAGTCAATTTCCAAGTGTTGAAGAAACCGCGCCGCATTGCAGACGTTGCTTTCACCAAGCATAAGATCGCGGTATTCGTCGACGGCTGTTTCTGGCATGGTTGTCCGGAACATGCGAGCTGGCCGAAGAACAATGCCGAATTTTGGCTGCAGAAGATCGAAGCCAATCGGGCTCGCGATGCCGATACCGATGCCAAGTTGAGGGAAATTGGCTGGACCGTGATTCGCATATGGGAACACGAATGCCCAGAAATGGCTGCCGATGCAATCAATGGAGTCATAGATGTGAAACGGAGCGAGGCCAAAGTAAGTCTCGGCCAAAATGATAATAGTGAAGACAACACAGACGGAACTCATGAATCAAGCGGTCGATGAAAATTCGAAAATCTATGCTACACCACCCGAACCAGGCCAGTTGGTAGAAGTCAGACGCCGACAATGGGTCGTAGCCGACGTAGTGTCATCGCAGTTAGCGACCAACCATGCTCGGCAGAATCTGGTGACCTTGTCGTCCATAGACGAAGATGGTCTCGGCGAAGAATTGGAAGTCATCTGGGAAATCGAACCCGGCGCTCACATCATAGAGCGAGCAGGTCTGCCTAGCATTTCGGGGCAAGATGATCCAGACACGCTAGAAGCCTTTCTAGATGCGGTGCGTTGGGGCGCTGCTACTAACGCCGATCGCGGTTTCCTGCAGGCACCCTTCCGTAGCGGTGTCAGCATCGAAGACTTCCAGCTCGATCCATTGGTCAGGGCCATCGACATGGCCCGCGTCAACTTGTTGATCGCCGATGACGTGGGCTTGGGTAAGACCATTGAGGCCGGATTGGTCATTCAGGAATTACTGCTTAGACACCGCGCTCGCACCGTCTTAATCGTTTGCCCAGCCTCTCTACAAGAAAAGTGGCGGGTCGAGATGCTGGAGAAATTCGGTCTCGAATTCCAGATAGTCGATACGACCTACATCAAACAGCTACGTCGTGATCGGGGCATTCATGCCAATCCCTGGACATCCCATCCCCGGTTGATCACATCCATGGATTGGGCGAAGACGGGTGAAGGACTCAGATTGATGCGTGACGTTCTACCACCGCACATCGGATTTCCCCGTAAATTCGACATCCTAGTGGTCGACGAGGCACATAACGTCGCCCCTTCTGCCGGTGCACATTACGCCCTGGAAAGCCAACGCACCCGTTTCATCCGCGCCATCGGTCCGCATTTTCAACATCGATTGTTCCTGACGGCTACGCCGCACAACGGTTACACCGAATCGTTCACCTCGCTATTGGAACTCCTCGATGACCAGCGATTTGCGCGCAATATCCTGCCGGACGAAAAACGCCTATCGCAAGTGATGATCCGACGTCTCAAAAGCGATCTGGTCGATGCCGATGGAAATCCAATCTATCCCAAGCGGGTATTGCAGCCCTTGTTGGTGGCCTATACCGACGAAGAGCGAGCCATTCATCAGAAGCTCGACGAATATTGTGCCAGCCGGGAAAAATCCGCTGCTCAAAATGGTGATGCATTCGGTACCGCCTTCACCAATCGCTTGCTTAAGAAACGCCTGTTTTCATCGCCAGCGGCATTCGCCTCTACCCTCGAAAAACACATCGCAACGCTGTCCGGTAGTGTCACTAAGCAAAAGTGCGATGCAATGGCTGAACGCATCTTGTACAAGGCAATACTCAAGGTCGAGGAAGATTACGCCAACGACCAAGACTACGAGAATGCGCAATCAGAAGCCGTCGAAGAAGCTTCTCGGAGAGCTCCCGAGCTGACCCCAGAGCAACGTAAACAATTGAATGAACTCAGGTCCTGGGCGCAACGGGCCAAGAATCAAGCCGATTCCAAAGCCAATAGCGTACTCGAATGGTGTAAAGAACATCTCAAAACCAATGGCGATTGGAACGACAACCGTGTCATTCTGTTCACCGAGTACCGCACCACCCATCAATGGCTGCATGAAATCCTGGCCAGCCATGGTTTTGGCGGTGAGCGTCTGGAGATTTTGCACGGCGGAATGGATCACGATGAGCGAGAAAGAGTCAAAGCAGCATTCCAGACCTCGCCGCGCGATTCTGCTGTGCGTATTCTGCTCGCCACCGATGCGGCTTCCGAAGGTATCGACTTGCAGAACCACTGTCATTGTTTGATCCATCTTGAGATTCCCTACAATCCTAACGTCATGGAACAGCGCAACGGTCGTGTCGATCGACATGGTCAGCGGCATTCGGAAGTGTTGATCTGGCATCCCGTCGACGGTGGTGATTCAGGCAAGGACAAGGTTGGTGGCCATGGCGAAGACATCATTCGTGCCTTACGCAAACTGGACTTGATGCGTGCCGACATGGGTAGCGTCAACCCAGTCATCGCTCCGCAGATGGCAGGATTGATCGAAGGTTCGCTCACGGACTTGGATACCCGCCTCGCCGAAGCCAAAATCGCCGGCGCCCGAAAATACGTCAAAGCAGAGCGAGAACTCAAGGCTCGTGTCGCCAAATTGCACGAGCGGTTACTAGAGACCCGTCAAGATTTTCACCTCACACCCCAACACATCGAAATGGCCGTGAAAACCGCGCTGAAATTGGCCGGCAAACCACCATTGGAAGCCGTTCGGTTACAATCCGCACCGGATGGTTCCGTCTTCAAGATGCCAGCACTTGCCGGCTCTTGGGCTCGTTGCCAGGAAGGCTTGCGACATCCCCATACCCAAGTCACTCGCCCCATCACGTTTGATCACGCCGTCGCCAATGGCCGTGACGACATCGTACTGATCCACCTCAATCATCGTTTGGTGCAGATGTGTCTCAGGCTGCTACGGGCGGAAATCTGGGCACAGGACGACGTCAAGAAACTACACCGCATCACTGTGCGAAATGTATCGGATACCGAACTGAACGAAATGGCCGTAGTGGTGATTTCCCGCTTGATGATTACCGGCGGGAATCATCACCGCTTACACGAAGAATTGACCTTTGCCGGCGGCTACCTGCGCGACCAAGGATTCAAACGGGAAGATGGCGTCACACGTATCCAACGTTGGTTGGACCAGGCCGAGCCAGCGATGGCCAACGAGGACATTTTCCAAACAATCCGCACCCGCTTCGAACAAAGCGAAAACGCGCTGCTGCAAACCGTCGATGCCCGTTCCAAGGATAGACTCAAACATTTGATCAACACCCTGAATACCCGAAAAGACCAGGAGATCGAAGACATTACCAACGTCTTATCGGAGCTAGAGAAAGCCATCCAAGCCGAATTGAACAAAGACGACCAGCCTCAGCAATTCGATATGTTCAGCGAAGACGAGAAAACCCAGCTCAAGCGCGACATCGGCGCATTGCAAGCACGATTGGATCGTATCCCTGAGGAACGCCAACGTGAAATCGCAGCCATTCAGCACCGTTATGCTGATTTCAATGATCGTACCTTTCCGGTCGCCGTCATCTTTCTGATGCCCGCTAGCATGGAATTAGGAGATCGAGCATGAGCTTCATCGAATCCCATGCCGAGTGGTTGTCGCTGATCGAAATCTCCGGCCCATTTCTGGCGGTGCCGGTACTGAAAGAGGTATTCCCGCAGGGCCTCGAACAACTGGATGCCAACAAACGCAAACGCTTACGCCAAGCCTACGAGGAATGGCGTGACGCCTTGGAAAACGACGACCCGCATTTTCCGGAATTGCATCAGGCATGGATTGATGAAGTGTTGGCCCGTGGTTTGGAATTGGATGAAGACGGACGCGGTGACGTATTGAAGCGCGGCGTGTCCATTCCCGACAAACTGATCATTGATTTGCCAGAATACGGCGTGAAACTGACGCCGGATGCCGCCGTGATCGACGAACAGAGCGGCAATGCACTGATGTTGATCCAAACCTTTCCGGTCCACACCGATCTGGAATCCACCAGTAAGCATGATGGCTGGGCCACCAGCCCGGCGGAAAGGATGGTGAACCTCTGCCGCAAAACCGGATGTCGCTTGGGATTGCTCACCAATGGCGAACGCTGGCTGTTGGTCGATGCACCTATCGGCGCCGTCACCACCTTTGCCAGTTGGTATGCCCGCTTGTGGGGGCAAGAACCGGTCACGCTACAAGCATTCGTGCATCTGCTCGGTATCCGCCGTTTCTTCGTCGACGAGTCGGAACGACTGCCGGCATTATTCGATCGTTCGCTGAAACACCAGGACGAAGTTACCGAAGCCCTTGGTGAACAAGTCCGTCGTGCCGTGGAGGTCTTGATTCAGGCATTGGACAAAGCCGATTTGGACCGAGAGCGAACTTTGTTGGTCAACGTTTCGACCGCCGAAATCTACGAGGCCGCTTTGACGGTGATGATGCGCTTGGTGTTCCTGTTGTCCGCCGAAGAACGCGGCTTGTTACTGTTGGGTGACGAACGTTACGAAGCCCACTATGCTCTTTCCACATTACGAATGCAGTTGCGCGCCGACAGCGCGGAAATCCTCGAACGACGTTGGGACGCCTGGTCGCGATTGTTGGCCTTGTTCCGTGCCGTCTATGGCGGCATCGAACACGAGAACCTGCGTATGCCGGCCTTGGGTGGCTCATTGTTCGATCCGGATCGTTTTCCCTTCCTGGAAGGTCGGGACAAACACAGCCGGTGGCGCACCGATCCAGCCAAACCACTACCCATCGACAACCGCACAGTCCTGTTGCTGTTGGACGCGATCCAGCAATTTCAAGGTCGCACCTTGTCCTACCGAGCATTGGACGTGGAACAGATCGGCTACGTATACGAAGGTTTGCTGGAACGCACCGTCAAACGTGCCAAGGACGTCACTCTGGAATTGGACGCCACCAAGAGCGCCAAGTCACCTTGGGTGACATTGACCGAACTGGAAACGGCTCGAAAATCCGGCGATGAGAAACTGGTCGAATTGCTACGCGAGCGGTCAGGTAGTTCGGCCAGCAGCATCCGAAACGATTTGTCCAAAGCCGTCGACGACGTATTGGCTGACAAGCTGTTGACGGCATGTCACGCCGACGTGGCACTCCGCGATCGCGTCAAACCTTACGCCAATCAGCTGCGTGTCGATCCGTGGGGGTACCCGCTGGTCTATCCCACCGGCTCGTTCATGGTCACCACCGGTTCCGATCGGCGCGAGACCGGCACCCATTACACTCCCAAGTCCTTGACCGAAGCCATCGTCACCGAGACCCTCACGCCCGTAGTCTATGTCGGCCCGGCGGAAGGCAATCCACGCGAGGCATGGCAACTCAAATCGGCCGCCGAATTGTTGGATCTAAAGATCTGCGACCCGGCTATGGGTTCCGGTGCGTTCTTGGTGCAAGTCTGCCGCTGGTTGGCGGAACGTTTGGTAGAGGCCTGGAGCCAAGCGGAATCGTCTGGCAAATACGTCACGGTCGACGGAGAGGTTCGAGACACCGTGACCAGTGAAGAACCCTTGCCGAGAGACGACGAGGAACGCATCGTCACCGCCCGCCGCCTGATAGCCGAACGCTGCTTGTACGGTGTGGACTTGAATCCATTGGCGGTGGAATTGGCCAAACTGTCGATTTGGCTGGTGACCCTGGCGAAAGGACGGCCGTTCGGCTTTCTCGATCACAATTTGCGTTGTGGAGACAGTCTGCTCGGCATCCATAAGCTGGATCAGCTCACCGAACTGAGCATGACGCCGGGTCAAAAAAACACACAGATGCGACTTTTCGGCCGGAATATCGAACAGGCCGTGGCAGAAGCCATCGAATTGCGCAAACGCTTGCGTCAGATGCCGATTCGGGACATCCATGATGTGGAGGCGATGGCTAGATTGGATACCGAGGCGAAGGTGAAACTCGAAGCACCGGAACGGATCGCGGATGCATTCATTGGTGAAGTATTTCGGACCGAGGGAAATTTAAATGCCCTTGTTCCAGCGCTTACAGCATTATCGATTGAGGCAGAGCAATATTTGCTTGGAGAAATTGAATCTCATCGACATATTTTGGACCGGGCATTCCATGGTTTATCGATGGATTTGTCGACAAAAAATCAACGACTAAAGCCTTTTCATTGGACCTTAGAATTTCCTGAAGTTTTTTCTATTAGGAATGGTTTTGATGCAATTATAGGCAACCCTCCATACCATCACGGAAGCAGAATATCTAGTATATTGGGTAATCGATATTTAAAAACATTATTATCAGTCTATTGGAAGTCACTTGGAAAGGCGGATCTTTGCACCTATTTCCTTAGGCAAGGTTTTTCATTAATTCGAAAAGATGGCTGTGTCGGCTTATTAGTAACAAATAGCATATCAGAAGGTGAGAATCTCAAAGCATCACTAATTCCGATTACAGAGGACTCAGGTAAAATTTATTCGGCTTTGACAGATATAAAGTGGCCTGGCACTGCTTCGGTTTATGTTTCGGTAGCTTTTTTAATTAAAGGTGATTGGAATGGCTCCTTATATATTAATAATGTTTTGGTTAACAATATATCTCCTAGATTATTTGATGATGTCAATTCTGAGCCCCAACCTCTTCCAAAGAATCAGTCCATTTGTTACAAAGGATCGGAATTGCTTGGTGATTTCTTTATATCCAAAGAGAATGCTCATTCCTATATTAGAGAAGAAGAAAAATATTCCATGGTTTTCAAGCCTATACTTGCAGCAATTCCCAATTTAAAACCCTGATAAAATGAGGGACACTTAAAACCAATCAATCGCAACATTAATAAAGCCAT
>JAGXSU010000183.1 GCA_018333785.1 Methylomicrobium sp.
TCTACGTATTATCGAAAGATGAAGGTGGACGTCATACGCCATTCTTTAACGGTTACCGTCCGCAGTTCTATTTCAGAACCACCGACGTAACAGGCGCAGTGCAATTACCAGAAGGTGTAGAAATGGTCATGCCCGGCGACAATATCACCGTAGAAATCAAACTAATAGCACCGATCGCTATGGAAGATGGATTGCGTTTCGCAATTCGTGAAGGTGGACGCACAGTGGGTGCGGGTGTCGTTGCTTCAATCATTGAGTAACGAATAAAAGTATCATAAGTTTTATTTTTCTGCATAGGTCAGTAGCTCAATTGGCAGAGCGGCGGTCTCCAAAACCGCAGGTTGGGGGTTCGATTCCCTCCTGGCCTGCCAGGCAGAAAAAAATAAAAATATAAACAACGAAATATAAAAATGAATACACAAGTTGAACCAAACACATCCTCAATGGGCGATGTTGTAAAGCAAGTAGCGTCTCTTGTGTTGGTGATTGCAGGTTTGGCGGCTTTTTATTATTTCTCTAGCTTCCCTTTACTCTACCGTGTGTTGGGTTTGGTTGTGGTGGTGGTAATGGCATTAGGTTTAATGTTAACTACCTCCATAGGGAAAGGTATTTGGGCATTTATGTTGGAGTCCAAGCAAGAAGTAAGAAAAGTAGTTTGGCCTAACAGGCAAGAAACAATAAGAACAACATTACTTGTTTTTGCTATGGTCTTTATAGTTGGGCTCATTTTGTGGGTCCTGGACATGTTTTTATTTTGGGGTATACGTCTTTTGACTGGACAAGGAGTCTAGTTAATGGCTTTGCGATGGTATGTTGTTCATGCTTACTCCAACTTTGAAAATAAAGTAAAGGAAGCCCTAGAAGAAAGAATTAAAAGAGAAGGATTAGGTGACTATTTCGGCAAGATTCTCGTTCCGACAGAGGAAATTGTTGAGATGAAGATGGGCCAACAAAGAAAAAGCGAAAGAAAGTTTTTTCCAGGGTATGTATTGGTGCAAATGGAACTAACAGATGAAACCTGGCATATGGTAAGGGATGTTCCTAGAGTGCTTGGATTTATAGGTGGTACTTCCGATAGACCGGCTCCTATTTCCGATAAAGAAGCAATGGCAATCCTGAACAGAGTCGAAGAAGGCGTGAATAAGCCGCGCCCCAAGGTTCTATTTGAAGCTGGTGAAGTAATCAGGGTAAATGACGGGCCATTTAAAGACTTTAACGGGACGATAGAAGAAGTGAATTACGAAAAAAATAGATTAAGAATATCAGTCCTGATATTTGGTAGATCTACACCGGTTGAATTGGACTTCAATCAGGTAGAGAAAATTTAAGCAGGCTGTAAAAATAAAATCTCGTGCGTGCATGCGCCCGAGATTTTTTTAATTGGGGAGCTGCAAAGCGATATGACCCACACTGGAGAAAAAAATGGCAAAAAAAATTAATGCATATATAAAACTACAGGTAAAAGCAGGCGAGGCAAATCCTAGCCCACCAGTTGGACCGGCATTGGGTCAGCATGGTGTGAATATTATGGAATTTTGCAAGGCCTTCAATGCAAAAACACAAGATTTAGAAAAAGGCCTTCCAACACCTGTTGTTATCACAGTTTATAGCGATAGAAGTTTTACGTTTATTACTAAGACCCCACCCGCTGCAATTCTGCTAATGAAGGCGGCAGGTATAAAAGGTGGAAGTGGAACACCTAACAAGGTCAAAGTAGGTACTGTCAGCAAAGAACAATTGGAAGAAATTGCTAAGACAAAAATGCCCGATTTAAATGCCGCGAGCTTAGATGCAGCAGTTAAAACGGTAGCGGGAACTGCTCGCAGTATGGGACTTAATGTGGAGGGTTTGTAATGGCTAAGCAATCTAAAAAAGCAAAGTTGATTAAGTCAAAAATTGACAAAGCAAAACAATATACGGTAAGTGAAGCGGTTGGATTACTGAAAGAATTAACTACTAATAAATTTGTTGAATCAATAGACGTCAGCGTTAATTTGGGTGTAGATCCGAGAAAATCAGATCAAAACGTAAGAGGTGCTACTGTGCTGCCAAATGGAACTGGGAAGACTGTACGTGTGGCAGTTTTTGCTCAAGGTGCAAATGCGGATGCAGCATTACAGGCCGGCGCTGATATCGTTGGTATGGAAGATTTGGCTGATCAGGTCAAGAAGGGAGTAATGAACTTCGACGTAGTTATTGCTTCACCTGATGCAATGCGTGTGGTTGGTCAGTTAGGTCAAATATTAGGTCCTAGAGGATTAATGCCTAATCCAAAAGTAGGCACTGTAACACCTGATGTTGCAACCGCAGTAGTAAACGCAAAGTCTGGACAAGTGCGTTACAGAACTGACAAATCCGGAATCATTCATTGCACTATTGGCAAGGTGACCTTTGAGGCCGATGCAATACAACAAAATTTGGAAGCTTTGCTTTCAGATTTGAGAAAAGCAAAGCCTAGCGCTGCAAAAGGCGTTTACATGAAAAAAATATCTATTTCATCCACTATGGGTCCTGGTATCTGGATTGACCAGAGCTCAGTCAGTTAATAAGCATTAGAACTTTGGGTTGCCCGGAAAGACTGCGGCAACCGTCAAAGACCGCAGGTGTTTTATTAAACTTAATTTCCTGCGCAGACGGGAGCTTAACCGGAAATGGTTAAAGGGACCGTAAGGGGCATCAAAAAAATTGATGCATTTAGTTAGTTCTGATAAAAAAATCAGAAAGTATACCGGAGGTAAACTGTGGCTCTAAATTTAGATGGCAAAAAAGCTGTCGTAGAAGAAGTTGCTGAATATGCCGCAAAAGCCCATTCCGCTGTTGCAGCGGAATACCGTGGATTAACAGTCACCGAGTTGACTGAGTTGCGTAAAACAGCCCGTGAAACAGGTGTTTATGTAAGGGTTGTAAAAAATACGCTGGCAAAAAGAGCCGTCAGTGGAACTGAATTTGAGTGTATGCAAAGCAGATTGGTAGGTCCTCTGTTGCTCGCATTTTCAATGGAAGATCCCGGCAGTGCCGCACGCTTGATAAGTGATTTTGCGAAAACAAAAAATAAACTTGTCACAAAAATTGTAGCGATCGGTGGGCAGGCTTTTGATGGATCTGAGTTGGAGCGTCTTGCTCGACTCCCAACCCGTGACCAAGGTATCGGCTTGTTGATGTATGTGATGAAAGCACCAGTGGAAAAATTGGCGCGGACTTTGGCAGAGATCAGAGATCAAAAAGAAGCCGCTTAAGCTTTGCATAACCCAATTAAATTTATTATTAGAGGAAAAGAAGAATGGCAATTTCTAAAGAAGATATTTTAGAAGCAGTCTCGAACATGTCTGTTATGGAAATCGTAGACCTTATTTCTGCGATGGAAGAAAAATTTGGCGTTTCCGCAGCAGCAGTATCGATGGCAGCTCCTGTTGCAGCAGCAGCTGTAGTTGAAGAACAAACAGAATTTGATGTAATTCTAACAGCTGCAGGCGCTAACAAAGTCGGCGCGATTAAAGCAGTTCGCAGCATAACTGGTCTGGGCTTAAAAGAAGCCAAAGATGCGGTTGAAGGCGTTCCAACTGTATTGAAAGAAGGTATCAGTAAAGCTGATGCAGATGCATTGAAGAAAGAACTCGAAGACGCCGGAGCTAGTGTCGAAATCAAGTAAAATTGATTATTCAAGAAAGGCAACAACCCCTTAAATATGGCTGGTGACAATTTTTGTCATCGGCCTTTTACTGCTTCATGAAAATGATCCCAGTAATTAATTCCTGATGAAATAGGTACGGAAGCAATATGGCCTACTCTTTTACCGAAAAAAAGCGCATTCGTAATAACTTTGGAAAAAGTACAGAAGTACTTGAAGTTCCCTATCTTTTAGCGACCCAAATTAATTCGTATTCCAGTTTCTTACAGTCCGGTCTGAATCCTGAAAAAAGGTTAAGTATTGGTTTGCATGCTGCATTTAAAAGTGTGTTTCCAATCGAGAGCCACTCAGGGTATGCAGTACTCGAGTATGTGAAATACAGATTGGGAGAGCCAACTTTTGATGTGAGGGAATGCCAACAAAGGGGCGCTACTTATGCTGCGCCTTTGAGAGTGTTGGTGCGTCTTGTCATATACGATAAAGAAGCGCCAGCCAATGCAAAAGTTGTAAAAGATATAAGAGAACAAGAAGTCTACATGGGTGAGTTACCGCTCATGACAGACAACGGAACGTTTGTCATTAATGGTACAGAGCGAGTTATCGTTTCTCAGCTACATCGCTCGCCTGGTGTGTTTTTTGATCATGACAAAGGTAAAACCCATTCATCGGGCAAGCTGTTGTTTAATGCCAGAGTCATTCCCTACAGAGGGTCCTGGCTTGATTTCGAATTTGATCACAAAGATTGTGTTTTCGTCAGAATTGATAGGCGAAGAAAAATACCTGCCACGATTTTATTGAGAGCGCTAGGTTTCGACAACGAAGAAATGATCAAGATTTTCTTTGAAACTAACCGATTTACATTTTCAGCGGATAAATGCCTATTTCATCTTATCCCCGAGCGCTTAAGAGGGGAAATTGCAGCCTTTGACTTTAAATTAAATGAAAAAGTGCTGATCGAGGAAGGCCGCAGAATCACTGCCAAGCATATTCGTCAGTTAAATGAAATTGGTATGTCTGAAATTGAAGTGCCAAGAGGGTATCTTCATGGAAAGATTTTAAGCCATAACTTGATCAATAAATCAACAGGCGAAATAGTTGCAAATGTCAATGACGAATTGACGGAAGATTTATTACAAAAAATCATTGATAGTGGTGTTGAGGAGATCAATACCCTGTATGTCAATGATTTGGATAGAGGTCCTTATATTTCTAATGCGATGAAAGTGGATACCACTAATAATCAGTTAGAAGCATTGGTTGAAATCTACCGAATGATGCGTCCCGGTGAACCACCAACCAAGGAATCTGCAGAAAATCTATTCCAAAATCTTTTCTTTACTGAGGAGAGATATGATTTATCCAGTGTTGGGCGAATGAAGTTCAATCGCCGTTTGGGGCGCCATGAAGTTCTAGGAACCAGCACTCTAAGCAAAGAAGACATCATTGATGTACTGAAAGAGTTGATCAACATCAGAAACGGAAACGGTGTTGTTGATGATATCGACCACTTGGGTAATAGGCGCGTCAGATCTGTCGGAGAAATGATCGAGAATCAGTTCCGTGTTGGTTTGGTAAGAGTCGAAAGAGCCGTCAAGGAACGATTGACATTGGCGGATTCAGAAGGTCTGATGCCGCAAGAAATTATCAATGCAAAACCTGTTTCCGCTGCGGTCAAAGAGTTTTTTGGTTCTAGCCAATTGTCCCAGTTCATGGATCAGAACAACCCACTATCGCAAGTGACGCATAAGCGTCGTGTATCAGCTTTAGGCCCAGGTGGTCTGGCTAGAGAGCGTGCAGGTTTTGAAGTAAGAGACGTTCACACAACCCATTATGGACGTGTTTGTCCCATTGAAACACCTGAGGGGCCCAATATAGGTTTGATCAACTCTTTATCTGTTTATGCCAGAACCAATGAGTATGGCTTTCTGGAAACGCCTTACCGGAAGGTTGTAGATGGAAAAGTGACTGATCAGGTCGATTACTTATCCGCAATTGAAGAAGGCGAATATGTGATTGCTCAGGCAAGTGTTGGTGTCGATGACAATGGAAAATTGATTGAAGGGCTTGTTTCGTGCCGGTATAAAGACGAATTTACATTGGCCATGTCTGATACTGTTCAATACATGGACGTATCATCAAAACAAATTGTTTCGGTTGCTGCGTCAATCATTCCTTTTCTTGAGCACGATGACGCTAACCGAGCATTGATGGGATCAAACATGCAGCGTCAGGCTGTACCAACACTAAGAGCTGAAAAGCCTTTGGTCGGAACAGGAATGGAGCGAACTGTAGCGAAGGATTCTGGCGTTTGTGTGGTTGCAACACGCGGCGGTAGCGTTGAAGCCGTTGATGCGGCAAGAATCGTGGTCCGTGTGAATGATGCAGAAACAGAGGCGGGTGAACCCGGAGTTGATATTTACAATCTCACCAAGTATACCAGGTCTAACCAAAATACCTGTATTAATCAAAAGCCGCTGGTAAGACCGGGCGATATCATTAATAAAGGTGATATTTTGGCCGATGGCCCCTCGACAGATATGGGTGAATTGGCCTTAGGTCAGAATATGCTGGTGGCGTTTATGCCATGGAACGGATATAACTTTGAAGATTCAATTCTGGTCTCAGAACGGGTGGTTAAGGAAGATCGCTTTACCACTATCCATATCGAAGAAAAAACCTGTGTGGCTAGAGATACCAAGCACAATCCTGAAGAAATAACTGCAGATATTCCTAATGTCAGCGAAGAAGCCTTATCTAAGCTTGATGAATCAGGCATCGTTTATGTCGGTGCTGAAGTTAAGGGCGGTGATATTTTAGTTGGAAAAGTAACGCCTAAAGGAGAAACCCAGCTGACACCAGAGGAAAAATTGCTACGTGCTATTTTTGGTGAAAAAGCGGCCGATGTTAAAGACACATCATTGCGCGTTCCTAATGGCGTGGAAGGCACTGTCATAGATGTTCAGGTATTCACTAGAGACGGTGTCAAGAAGGATAAACGGGCTTTAGAAATTGAAGAGAATGAAATAAAACGTTACAGAAAAGATCTGGACGATCAGCTGAAGATTGTCGAGCAGGACATTTATTCCCGTGTCGCCAAAATGCTGGTGGGTAAAAAGATTGAGTCAGGCCCTGGAAAAATAAGTTCAGGAGAGACGATTACACAAGATTCTCTTGATCAATTGAAGCAGTCACAATGGTTGCTATTCAAACTAGCTGATGAAAATATCAATTTGCAGCTTGAAGCGATTGCTGAGCAAATTGAACAACGAAGAAAAGATTTCGAGACTAAATTTGAGATCAAGCGTAAAAAAATCACTATGGGTGATGATTTGGCACCAGGTGTTCTAAAGATGGTAAAAGTCTATTTGGCTGTTAAACGACGTATCCAGCCAGGTGATAAAATGGCCGGAAGACACGGTAATAAAGGGGTTATCTCAATGATAAGGCCGATTGAAGACATGCCTTATACGGCTGACGGCAATCCGGTTGATATCGTTTTAAATCCATTGGGCGTGCCTTCCCGGATGAACGTAGGACAAGTGCTTGAAACACATTTAGGCTGGGGCGCGAAAGGATTGGGTTTGAAAATAGGGAAAATGCTTGAAGCTCAGGCTCAGGCTACAGAAATCAAAGCCTTCCTTGAAAAAATCTATAACACCAGTGGTCGTAAAGAAAGCCTGGATGAATTCAACGAAGTCGAAATTCTTGAATTAGCCAAGAATCTTGTTGGTGGCGTTCCGATGGCAAGTCCTGTTTTTGATGGGGCGACTGAAGAAGAAATTAAAACAATGTTACGTCTAGCCGATCTTCCGGAACACGGTCAGACGGTGCTTTATGACGGGTTGACAGGCGAGCCTTTCGAAAGAGAAGTCACTGTAGGTTACATGTACATGTTAAAACTCAATCACTTGGTCGATGACAAGATGCATGCTCGCTCTACAGGACCTTACAGTCTTGTTACTCAACAGCCATTAGGCGGAAAAGCCCAGTTCGGCGGGCAAAGGTTTGGTGAGATGGAGGTATGGGCGTTGGAAGCATATGGTGCAGCCTATACGTTACAAGAAATGTTGACTGTTAAATCGGATGATGTAACGGGCCGTACTCGAATGTACAAAAATATTGTGGATGGTGATCATAAAATGGAGCCCGGTATGCCGGAGTCCTTTAACGTATTGATAAAAGAAATACGTTCACTGGGTGTCAATATTGAATTAGAGAGTGATTGATTGTTTGTATTATCGCTTTACAGTTTCTTGCTCTTAGCATTTGCTAAATTGTATTTAAAGAGGACTAGCTCTTGAAAGATTTAATGAATTTTCTTAAACGTCAAGGTCGTACTGAAGACTTTGATGCCATACGAATCGGTTTAGCATCTCCCGATATGATCCGTTCATGGTCTTACGGTGAAGTAAAAAAACCAGAGACAATAAATTATCGTACGTTCAAGCCCGAGAGAGATGGCTTATTCTGTGCAAAAATATTCGGGCCTGTCAGCGATTACGAGTGCTTGTGCGGAAAGTATAAGCGACTCAAGCACCGTGGTGTGATTTGTGAAAAATGTGGTGTAGAAGTCACTCTGTCAAAAGTGCGTAGAGAAAGAATGGGGCACATTGAACTTGCAAGCCCTGTTGCACATATTTGGTTTTTAAAATCACTGCCATCAAGAATTGCGTTGCTACTCGATATGACGCTGCGTGAGATTGAACGCGTTCTTTATTTTGAGTCTTTTGTTGTACTTGATGAAGGCACAACTTCATTAAATAAAGGTCAATTACTGACTGATGATGAATATTTGGATGCGGTTGAAAATCATGGTGATGATTTTGTCGCAAAAATGGGAGCAGAAGCAGTCTACGAGCTTTTGAAGAGTATTGACTTAAAAATGGAGATTACCCGTCTTCGTGAAGATATACTCGGCACAAATTCTGAAACCAAAATTAAAAAATATTCAAAACGATTGAAGCTGATGGAGTCGTTAGTAGCTTCAAAAAATCATCCTGAATGGATGATAATGCAGGTTCTTCCTGTGCTGCCGCCAGAATTAAGGCCTTTGGTGCCTCTGGATGGCGGGCGCTTTGCTACTTCAGATCTTAACGATTTGTACCGTAGAGTGATAAACAGGAATAACCGGCTTAACCGGTTATTAGATCTAAATGCGCCTGACATTATTGTAAGAAATGAAAAGCGGATGTTGCAGGAATCCGTAGATGCGTTATTGGACAATGGCCGTCGCGGCAGAGCAATAACGGGCACCAACAGACGGCCTTTAAAATCATTGGCAGACATGATTAAAGGTAAGCAGGGGCGCTTCAGACAAAACCTGTTAGGCAAGCGGGTCGATTATTCCGGTCGTTCTGTCATTGTGGTGGGTCCAACGCTTCGTCTCCATCAGTGCGGTTTACCAAAGAAAATGGCGTTGGAGTTATTTAAGCCGTTTATCTTTAGCAAGCTCCAACTTCGCGGACTGGCTACAACTATAAAAGCCGCTAAGAAAATGGTGGAGCGTGAGGGCACGGAAGTATGGGATATTCTGGAAGAAGTTATTCGCGAGCATCCTATTCTCCTGAATAGAGCGCCTACACTTCACCGGTTGGGTATACAAGCATTTGAGCCCATCCTGATCGAAGGTAAAGCGATTCAATTGCACCCACTGGTATGTAGCGCATTTAATGCCGACTTTGACGGCGACCAAATGGCGGTTCATATTCCCTTGTCTATCGAGGCTCAGCTCGAGGCAAGGACATTAATGATGGCGACTAATAATATTCTCTCGCCGGCAAACGGTGAGCCCATTATTAATCCATCCCAAGACGTTGTTCTTGGTTTGTATTACATCAGCAGAGAGAAGATTAATGCCAGAGGTGAAAAGAGTACTTTTGCTTCTACAGCCGAAATACATAAGGCTATTGAATGCAAATCAGTTGAATTGCAGGCAAAGATTAATTTAAGAATTACTGAAAAGCTGATTTCGGAAGATGGTGAAACGGTTTCAAAGACCTACAGAGTGGATACGACTGTAGGTCGTGGCCTTATATGGGAAATTATTCCGGAAGGAGTGCCTTTTTCTGTAATCAACTGTGATATGACCAAAAAGAACATATCTAAGTTGATCAATTATTGCTACCGGCATTTGGGTATCAAGGAGACAGTCATACTGGCTGATCAGCTGATGTACTTGGGATTCCGATACGCAACAATTTCAGGTGTGTCGTTCGGCATTGAAGACATGGCAATTCCAGCCAAAAAAGTCGATATCATTAAAATGGCTGAAGCCGAAGTTAATGAAATTCAGAACCAATATTCCTCAGGTCTGGTTACAGACGGTGAGCGATATAACAAGGTTGTTGATATTTGGTCTCATGCCAATGATCAGGTTGCCAAGGTAATGATGGAAGGACTGGGTGAAGATGAGGTAATTGATTCAAAAGGCAATAAACTGAAACAAAAATCCTTCAACTCAATTTTCATGATGGCAGAGTCCGGCGCTAGAGGTTCGGCAGCGCAAATCCGTCAATTAGCAGGGATGCGAGGTTTGATGGCAAAGCCTGATGGCTCAATTATTGAGACACCTATTACAGCTAACTTCCGTGAAGGTCTCGACGTACTGCAATATTTCATATCAACACACGGTGCGCGTAAAGGTTTGGCTGATACGGCTTTGAAAACAGCCAACTCAGGTTACCTGACAAGACGATTGGTCGATGTGGCTCAGGATCTGGTGATTACCGGAGACGACTGTGGTACAAATCAAGGTTTGATGATGATGCCCATCATTGAGGGCGGCGATGTTGTAGAGCCATTGTCTGAACGAGTATTGGGCCGGGTTATCATCAGTGATGTGAAAGATGCGGCCGGCGAAAATGTGGTAGTCAAGGGGGGTACCTTACTTGATGAGCATTGGGTGTCAGTATTGGAGGAAAACAGCATCGATCAGGTTTATGTTCGTTCGATCATTACCTGTGAGAATCGTTTTGGCGTTTGTGCGGCTTGTTACGGTAGGGATTTGGCTCGCGGACATGTGGTCAACATCGGGGAAGCTGTGGGTGTTATTGCTGCGCAATCCATCGGTGAACCGGGTACCCAGCTAACCATGCGTACTTTCCATATCGGTGGTGCAGCATCACGTTCTGCTGCCATCAGCAATGTCCAGGTTAAATCGGCTGGAACAGTCAAGTTAAGTAATTTAAAAACTGTAACCAATAGAGAGGGCAATCTGGTCGCGGTATCTCGTTCGGGTGAGGTAGGCGTCGTCGACGATTATGGCCGTGAACGGGAGCGTTACAAAATACCTTATGGTTCAGTATTATCTGTGCAGGAAGGCAGTAAAGTAAACGCGGGCCAAATAATAGTCAATTGGGATCCGCATACTCACCCTGTTATTACAGAAGTAGAAGGTATAGTTATTTTGAATGACTTTGTTGATGGTGTAACTGTTCAGCAACAATCAGATGAAATAACCGGATTAAGTTCTTTAGTCGTAATTGATCCAAAACAAAGAGGCAGCGCGGGTAAGGAGTTGAGGCCGATGGTGAAGTTGTTGGCTGAATCGGGGGAGTCAATAAACATTCCCGGAACCGATATTCCTGCTCAGTATTTTTTGCCAACCGGAGCAATTGCGGGTATTAAAGACGGAGAAAAGGTCAGGGTAGGTGATGTATTAGCTAGAATCCCTCAGGAATCGAGTAAAACGCGTGATATTACCGGGGGTCTGCCTCGCGTTGCGGACTTATTCGAAGCTAGAAAAACGAAAGATCCTGCAATTCTTGCCGAGACAAGTGGCACTATATCTTTTGGAAAAGAGACAAAAGGTAAGCAAAGGGTTGTTATAACAGATTCAACCGGCGAACAGTTTGAAACTTTGATTCCAAAATGGAGGCATATAACCGTTTTCGAAGGGGAGTATGTTGAAAAAGGTGAAACAATTGCAGAAGGCGAATTAACCCCGCATGACATCCTAAGGTTGAGAGGGGTTGAGGAACTTGCTAATTATTTGGTTAAAGAGATACAGGATGTCTATAGATTACAGGGTGTAAAAATCAATGATAAGCATATTGAGGCCATTATTCGTCAAATGCTTAGAAAAGTTGAGATATTGTCTTCTGGTGATACTGATTTCTTGAAAGGCGATCAGGTTGAGCGTGCATTAGTAAGGGAAGTTAACGAAAAGATGGAAGCGGAAGGCAAAATTCCGGCAACTATTGAGCCCATTCTTTTGGGAATAACAAAAGCTTCGTTGGCTACAGAGTCATTTATATCTGCCGCTTCATTCCAGGAGACGACACGAGTTCTGACCGATGCAGCAGTTAGGGGGTTGAGTGACGGATTGCATGGGCTAAAAGAAAATGTAATCGTAGGTCGGTTAATTCCGGCTGGAACTGGCTTGGCATATCATGAGCTAAGGCATGCACGAAGACAAACTGCTTTTAATGAACCTAACATTGAAAGTGAATCAATATCTTCTGTAGATACAGATGAAGTGGAAGAGGCGCTTAAGCAAGCGTTGAATACTGAATAGAAAGCATTTTAATTAAATTGGCTTGACCTGGTAAAAGTTAGGCGTTACTATAATTGGCTCGAATGAGCTAACATGATAAATCAGGTTTAAGCATCGTGGCCGCTGAGCATAAATTTATGCTCAGCGGTTATTTTTATTGCTAAACAGGTAAATTAAATATTGGAGTGTCAAAGTTATGGCCACGATCAACCAATTGGTTCGTAAGCCGCGTGCTAGAAAAATAGAAAAAAGCAATGTGCCGGCATTAGAGGCGTGTCCGCAAAGAAGAGGAGTTTGTACTAGGGTATATACTACTACGCCTAAAAAGCCAAATTCAGCATTGCGGAAAGTTGCTCGGGTGCGGCTTACAAACGGATCTGAAGTAAGTAGCTATATCGGCGGTGAAGGGCATAATCTTCAAGAGCATTCGGTTGTCCTAATAAGGGGTGGCCGGGTAAAGGACTTGCCTGGTGTGCGTTATCACGTAGTGCGTGGTAGTCTTGATACGTCAGGTGTCAAAAATAGAAAATGTGGTCGTTCCAAATATGGAACAAAGAGACCTAAAGCCTAATGTCGGTTGGTGAATTGAATGTCTAGAAGAAGAGTTGCAGCAAAAAGAGATGTCATACCGGATCCTAAGTTTGGCAGTGTAATGTTGTCTAAATTTATGAACATGGTTATGGTCAGCGGCAAAAAGTCAGTAGCAGAAAGCATTGTTTACGGTGCTTTGGATGTTATTGAGACTAAAGGTCATGCAGAGCCTTTGGAGGTATTGACCAAAGCATTGGAAAATGTTCAGCCACGCGTCGAGGTGAAATCAAGACGTGTAGGTGGTGCAACCTATCAGGTGCCTGTTGAAGTGCGTTCTTCCCGTCGTTCGGCTTTGGCTATGAGATGGTTGATAGACGCCGCAAGAAAAAGAAACGAAAAGAATATGCCTGCAAAATTAGCCGGTGAATTGCTGGATGCTTTTGAGAACAGAGGCGCTGCAGCAAAGAAGAGAGAAGAAACTCATAGAATGGCTGATGCCAACAAGGCATTTTCTCATTATCGTTGGTAAAGAAATAAAATAAGGTTCCCCGGTGTCCCGAATTACTCCTATAAGCCATTATCGTAATATTGGAATAATGGCTCATATAGATGCCGGAAAGACAACTACAACAGAGCGAATTCTATTTTATACCGGTGTTTCACACAAGATAGGTGAAGTTCATGATGGTGCGGCAACTATGGATTGGATGGCGCAAGAGCAGGAAAGAGGTATAACCATTACCTCTGCGGCAACCACTTGTTTCTGGAGTGGGATGTCCAAGCAGTTCCAATTGCATCGGATTAATATTATAGATACGCCGGGACATGTTGATTTCACTATAGAAGTAGAAAGATCCCTCAGAGTATTAGATGGTGCCTGTGCGGTATTTTGCGCTGTAGGTGGAGTAGAGCCGCAATCAGAAACAGTATGGCGGCAGGCAAATAAGTATCATGTTCCTCGATTGGCTTTCATCAATAAAATGGACAGGTCGGGTGCAGACTTTTTGCGTGTAGTCAAGCAAATCAAGGATCGCTTAGGAAGCAAAGCTGTTCCATTACAGTTGCCTATTGGCGCTGAAGAAAAATTCGAGGGAATTGTCGATCTTATAAAGATGAAGGCAATTTACTGGGATGATTCAACAAAAGGTGTCGAGTTTAAAGAAAAAGAGATACCGGTAGAAATGGAAGATATTTGTAAAGAATGGCGCGAATATCTGATTGAATCTGCTGCAGAAGCAAATGATGAATTAATGGACAAGTATTTGAACGAAGGAACGTTAGAAGATAATGAGATTAAGCTGGGCATGAGAGTGCGAACGCTTAGAAATGAGGTGGTTCCTACATTATGCGGTTCTGCTTTTAAAAACAAAGGTGTTCAAGCCATGCTGGATGCAGTAATTGAATACATGCCTTCACCAGCAGATGTGAAGCCGATTAGCGGTTTAGTCGATGATGGAGAGGCTGAGGAAGTAAGAAATGCAGATGATGCGGTACCATTCGCAGCTCTTGCATTTAAAATTGCAACCGATCCCTTTGTTGGAACATTGACTTTTTTCAGAGTTTACTCAGGTGTTTTGAATTCGGGTGATGCTGTTTATAACGCTACAAAAATGAAAAAAGAACGCATAGGACGTCTTGTTCAAATGCACGCAAATTCCAGGGAAGAAATCAAGCAAGTGCAAGCAGGTGATATTGCGGCTGCAATTGGTTTAAAGGATGTTACTACCGGTGATACGCTGTGCGATCTGAAATCGATAATTGTTTTAGAGAAGATGGATTTTCCTGAGCCGGTTATATCTGTCGCGGTTGAACCAAGAACAAAAGCAGATCAAGAAAAGATGGGTGTGGCTTTAAGTAAGCTTGCTCAAGAAGACCCTTCTTTTAGGGTGAATACAGATTCTGAATCTGGGCAAATAATTATTGCCGGGATGGGTGAGCTGCATCTTGAGATTATAGTCGACAGGATGAAAAGGGAATTCGGCGTAGAGGCTAATGTTGGCGCTCCTCAGGTAGCTTACAGAGAAACAATTAGGAAGACGGTCGAGCAAGAAGGGAAATTTATAAGGCAGTCTGGAGGAAAAGGCCAATATGGACATGTTTGGTTAAGAATAGAACCAAAAGAACCAGGCACAGGTTATGAATTTGTCAATGAAATTGTGGGTGGTGTTGTTCCTAAGGAATATATACCAGCAGTTGACAAAGGTATACAAGAGCAGTTGGAAAATGGAGTTTTAGCCGGATATCCGGTAGTTGATGTCAAAGTTAGCTTAACTGATGGCTCCTATCATGATGTCGACTCGAGTGAGATGGCTTTCAGAATTGCTGGATCAATTGGATTCAAAGAAGGCGCTAAAAAAGCTAATCCCGTATTGCTAGAGCCGATTATGAAAGTTGAAGTGATGACACCGGAGGATTACATGGGAGATGTAGTCGGTGATATCAATAGAAGGCGAGGTATAATTCATGGAATGGATGATACGCCATCTGGAAAACAAATAACGTGCGAAGTGCCGTTAGCGGAAATGTTTGGTTATGCGACTGATTTGCGTTCTGCAACACAGGGGCGTGCAACATATAGTATGCAATTTGAAAGATACGCAGAAGCACCAGCAAACGTTGCAGAAGCAATTATAAAAAAAGTTTCATAGTGAAATAAAACACAGGTATTGACTCATGTCCAAAGAAAAATTTGAACGTAAAAAACCCCATGTAAACGTAGGAACCATTGGTCACGTCGATCATGGCAAGACGACCTTAACGGCGGCATTGACGAAAGTCATGGCGGATTTGCGTGGAGGCACCTTCAAAGCCTACGATCAGATTGATAATGCACCTGAAGAGCGAGAGCGTGGTATTACGATTGCGACAGCACACGTCGAATACGAATCTGAAGCGCGTCATTATGCACACGTAGATTGCCCGGGACATGCTGACTATGTCAAAAACATGATAACAGGTGCTGCGCAGATGGATGGCGCGATTCTAGTCTGTTCAGCCGCTGATGGTCCAATGCCTCAAACCAGAGAGCATATCTTGCTTGCCAGACAGGTAGGTGTACCCTACATAGTGGTTTACCTTAACAAAGCTGACATGGTTGACGATGCCGAGTTGGTTGAGCTGGTAGAAATGGAAGTCAGAGAACTGTTGGATATGTATGAATTTCCAGGAGACGATACGCCACTGATCGTCGGTTCAGCCTTGAAAGCCTTGGAAGGCGATACCAGTGAAATAGGTATTCCTTCAATTATCAAATTGGTAGAAGCCTTAGATACTTATATTCCTGAGCCAGA
>JAGXSU010000184.1 GCA_018333785.1 Methylomicrobium sp.
GGGCGTGGGCGAGCCGTTATCAGGTGAACCGGTGTGGGATGCTGTCGTAAAGTACCTAAAAAGCTGAAATTTCCCTGTTTTTATAGGGTTGTACAGGCTTAATAGAGAACTTTGTTTGCATTAATAGTTGCCTTCATTCCGGCAGAGCCTGACCGGGGCAGTGAATGCCGGGGTCCAGAAGCCATGGATGGAGTTGGGCTTTCACATCCTTGTGACCTGGATTCCGGCAATCCATGCCGGAATGACGGCGTTGATTTACTTTCAACTACTAACGCGAATATAGCCTTATTTTATGCCATCGTGACGTTATTGCCGACCAATTCTAAATTGGTAAATAGCGGTGCAGATTGATGATGAAAGTCGTACCGGCGCCGGTTTCGGTATTAAATGTCAAGGTTCCACGATGTTGCTGATGAATAATGCGGTAAGCGATATTTAGACCCTGCCCACTGCCTCTGTCCACATCTTTGGTGGTAAAGAAAGGATCAAAAACACGGCTGCGAATGGTTTCCGGGATGCCGTTACCGGTATCGCCGATACGAATTTCCACCCCTTTTTCCGTTGGCGCTGTAGCCACGGTTATTTTGCCGCGGCCTCTGCGGCTGTCTTCTATGGCGTGAGCTGCATTGACGATGATGTTTAAAAAGACCTGATTCAACTCCCCCGGATAACACTCAATTAACGGAATTTCCCCAAATTCGGTGACAACATCGGCAAAGTACTTATAACTGCTGCGTGATACCACTAAGGTGTTTTCCAGTGCCTGATTGACGTTAATATTGGCGATGCGGCTGGGGCCGACATGAGAAAATCCTTTCATGGCCTGGACAATACGCACGATTTGCGACATTCCTTCCAGCGATTGGGCTATCGCTAGAGGCATATCTTCCAGAATGTAGGACAGATCTTCTTTTTCCTCCAGATCATGAACTTGTTCCATAAGCTCGGGTTGTTGTTGCTCGCTTAAGAGGTGCCGGTATAGCGCCAACAAGCGAGTGATACTGTCGAAAAAATCACCTATCGCTTTGATATTGTCCCCAACGTATTGGGCCGGGGTGTTAATTTCGTGGGCAATACCCGCAGCCAGTTGACCTACCGCAGCCAGCTTTTCTGATTGCAGCAGGTTGTTGTTCGCTTCCTGAATTTCAAGTGTTCGCTGGTTGATTTGAGCTTCCATATATTGCATCACGTTTTGTGATTGTTTTCCGAGTTGCCATTTTCTGATCATCGCATGGACAGTTTGCCTTAACGTCAGATCACTGAAGGGCTTTTGTAAAATAAGCAATTGGTCGCTTTCACCCAGTTTATCAACGATGAGTTTCCAGTTAAGATCCGGATCGGCGCTGCATAAAACCACATGCAGGTCCGGGTCGATCTGCCAAAGATGGCTGATCAGTTCCAGTCCGCTGCCATCCTCGATCCGGCTTTCAATAAAAAGCAGTTCATAGGGAGAGCCATTAGCCAGACGGCTCATGACTTTTTCTTTTGCCGTTTCGCTCTGAGTGCAACCATGGATAAGATAAGTCAGATTCTCATCGTTATCGCTAAGACTTGCGACTGGGCTTCCGTTAAACATAGCGTCCAGGTGAGTGCGTAACGAAGGGTCCGGATCTACGACCAGAATGGCTGATTTTTCTTCAGTGTCATTAAACATGCTTAGGGATTGTTATTTTTGATTTAAATAAGGTCGGCGTATTTTTCAGCAATTTTATAAAACTCGGCTTCATTCGTTAAAAATGCCGAAACAATATCAGGATCGAAATGATTGCCCCGGCCTTCTGCAATAATACTGTTGGCTTTTTCTCGTGGATAAGCGGGCTTGTAGACACGCCGACATGTCAGCGCATCATAAACATCGATTAATGCCAGTATTCGTGCTGGTAGTGGTATGGCTTCACCTTTAAGTCCAAGCGGATAGCCGCTGCCGTTCCATTTTTCATGGTGACTGTAGGCGACATCCATGCCGCATTTGATGAAGTTTTGAGTGGGATAATTTTCGTAAACAGCGCGCAGGGTATCGCCACCGATTGCGGCATGGGTTTTCATGATTTCAAATTCTTCTTCGGTCAGACGGCCCGGCTTTTTCAAAATGGCATCAGAAATACCCACCTTCCCGATATCATGCAGCGGTGTGGATCGCACCAGATCTTTGGTAAATTCTTCAGTAACAATGTCACGGTATTTATCCGTTTCGGCTAAGAACCTGCAAATCAACTCACTGTATTTTTTCAGTCGCAAGAGGTGAGCACCGGTTTCCGGATCCCGGTATTCCGATAGTTTGGCCAGCGCGGTGATAATGGCGTCTTGAGCTTCGTCACTGGCTTCTCTGTGCCAGTGGCTTTGGAGAGCCGTGGCGGTAACATCCGTCATGCCGACCAAGGCTTCTAAGCTATCGTCAGGCAGGCCAGGATAATCGCCTGCGAGATTCAGCAGACCCAGAATGCCTTGATTGCCTTGTAACGGAACGGACATAAACGGCTTTCCGTTAAATACCGATTGATCGAAAGAGGTGGCTGTTTTTGACGCGTCGTTGTCTTGCCGCCAGATTTTTTTTTGACTGAGCGTGCTGGCGATCAATCCGGCCGGACAGTTTTTACTGTCAAATTCCGGCAGCGAAGCGTTGGCGGGATAATGACAGGTAAACTGTCCGTTTTGTTGAGGACTTAGCCATAAACAGAGGGACTGTATGGATGTCAATTCAATGACAGACCGGATAAACGCATCGATAACCGCTGATGAATAGGTCATCTGCGCCATGCTGGCGGCATAACGGTATTGCAATTGCAGGGCTCTGGTTTTTTTATCGACCAGCACTTCAAGTTGATCATTCATTTGGTTAAGCCGCTGATTGGCTTCCTGCAATTGTGTTTGCAGTAGCTGTTCGGCTTTTTTCAACCGGTATTGCTCCAAACCATCGGTCAAGGTTTCCAGTAGAATTTCCCTGGGGCAGGGTTTGTTGAGAAAACGGGAGATATGCGCGTTGTGCAAGGCACTGACAGCAACATCCAGTTCGGCTCTGCCGGTGAGCATGATCAGTATTGTCTGCGGGTCATGTTGATAAACGGTCTTAAGAAAAGAAATCCCGTCCATGCCCGGCATGTTGTAATCCGATACGATGACAGCGAAGGGTCCTTGTTCTGCAGTCAAGGCCAATGCCGCCTCGCCGCCTACGGCTATGCTCACGTCAAACTCACGCCTGAGTTGGCGTTTCATTCCCTCCAGCAACAGCATTTCATCATCAACAAATAGAATTTTTTGGCTGATGTCAGTAGTTGATTCGCTCATATTTGAGCCAAGGCTTGAGAGATTCGGGCAAAGTTCATTTCCATCATTGAAATGTCATCGGCTTGAGGCTGGTCTTGTTGATGAGCTTGTAATGCTGACATCACAAAGTCTACCCGTTTCCATCCTGATGGGGTGTTGCGCAGAGCAGTCTGAAGGCGCTCTTCACCGAATTCGGTCTGGTTTTGATCCATTTGTTCGGTAACACCATCACTGTAAACGAACAATGAGTTTGCGCAGCTTAATGGGTAAGTACGGGTACTCCGGCTGAAATCCTGTTCAGCCAGCACTCCCAGGGGAAGATTATTTGAATTCAGTGTTTCCACAATGTTTCCCTCCGCATCAAGCAGAAAGGCATTGGGCATCCCGCCTTGCCAAAGGGTGAGGCTGTCGTTGTTTTTGTCCAGTCTGGCCAGAACGGCGGAACAAAATAGGCCGGTTGGCAGCTTGCTGCACATTTTGCCGTTAATATTCTGAGCCAGTTGCTCAATGCTGATGAGGTTATTGTTCAGGTCGTCAAATACATTGCTAATCAATGAAACCACTAATGCGGATTGAAGGCCATGCCCGGTGATGTCGCCTACCATCAGATAAAATAATTGACGATCTTTGCTGAAGTGGCTCAGCAAAAAGTCGCCGCCTACTATTTCCTTGGGCGCAGAAAAATAATCCAGTCCATCGGGCTCATTTTCATCGAAGAGTACGATGTTGCCGTATACGGACTTGGCCATTTCCAATTCGTATTCCAGCATATATTTTTGCCGGGTTAATTCATCGTTCATGGCGGCCAATTGCAGATTTTGTTGCTCTATTTCCCGGGTCAGCCTTTGTTTATCCTGGATCAAATGGAATTGATCCAACGCGTCATTAATCACTTTGCGCAGCAGATCCATAGAACAAGGCTTGGGCAGGTAACGAAAGACATTGGTTTCATTGATGGCGTTAATCGCTACATCCAGCTGGATATTGCCGGTTAGCATGATTTGGACCGTATCCGGTGAAAGCATGAAGGCCTTTCCCAGCAATTCAATCCCATTAACCCCCGGCATATTGTAATCGACAACAATTACCGCGAAAGGACCGTTTTCTTGCAGTAAGGTTAGTGCCTGCTGACTGCCGTTAGCCGTTGAAATATTGAACTGTCGACCGAGGGCGCGGCGAAACATATGCAGAATATTCTCCTCATCATCTATGCAGAGGATTTTGTCAGTTTGTATAGTCGTCATCTTGAGAAACTCCTTCATAGATTCGATGGTTTAATGGGTTTGTCCTAACCGTACATGAAAGTCCTGCATTCGCCCCGTCAAATGAAAGTACCAGGTGTTAAGGAGCGCGCGGTCACTCGCCCGACAGGACGCCGTGAATACGTCCATGTAGGCTAGGCAGTATCCCGGCAAATGAAAGGCCGTTGTAAAGCGGATGAGGCGCCTGTCGTGCATTCCTATGGCGATCAGCATCACTTATCTGCATAGTGGGCCAGAACTTTTTTGGCCAGTGACTGCCAATGAGATAGCCGTTCCAGTTTGTTGATACGTTCTAAATAGCGCAAGTCCAGATCGATTTCGAAAAGGCGATCACAGCCAACCATGACGGAGGGCTTGAGCAAGCAACTGGCGGTATGGACCGCAGTCAAAGCATTGACACCATCGTAATCGCTGTCATTGGGGGTTTTTTGCAGCAAAATGGCTTCTATGACGCGCGGTGGAATCTTCCATAAGCTCAGTACATAAGCGGCTGCTTCGCAGCGATTAAAGCCGAATATGCTCGTTTCCAGTTCGCTGACCGGTATTTGGGTGTTTTTTGTCTGTTCTATCAGGGCGTTGAGCTTATCGCCATCACGAGACAGAAATATCAGCAGCCCCAGATTATGTAAAAGACCGCCCAGATACGCCTGATCAGGGCGGTCCTCCAGCTGTTGTTCAGACAGAGCAATCAGCTTTGAAAGGTCCGACACCCTGGCCGCATCCTGCCAGATATATTCCATGTACCGCTCCATTTGTGGGTTGTTGACCGGAAACGCGCTTTTGACATGGGCAGACAAAACAAGGCTATTGAGTTTTTTGACGCCAATCAGGTTGATTGCTTCTGTAAGGCTTGAAATTTTGTGGTTTAAACCAAAATACGGCGAGTTAACCAGTTGCAGTAATTTGGCCGATAACACCATGTCTCGGGCAAATATTTCGGCAATATCCCGGCTGGTCGTATTTTCTTTGGTGATGATGGCGTTAAGTTCGTTATAGATTTTCGGCAAGCTGGGCAACTGGTTAATGTCCCCGATACCGGAAATGATTTTTGGATTGGTGACACAGGCCTGGATTTTAAACACTTGGGCGATCACTTCCCTCAGCATTTCGGCACTGCAGGGTTTGCTGACATACTGATGTGCGACCTCAAGACCGGCCTTCAAGGTTTCGTCATCGGCATAACCGCTCAGAATCATGCGTACAGTGGCCGGATACAACTCGCTGACTTGCTTTAGAAGCTGGTCGCCGCGAATATCGGGCATCTGCATGTCGCTGACGATCAGATCCATCGGTTGTTTAGCCAGCAATTCCAAAGCCTGTGGGCCATTGTTTGCAAAAAATAATTGCCATTGCTCGCGGTAGGGACGCAGTTGGCGTTGAATTCCGCTGAGTATATTTTCATTATCGTCGACAAACAGGATGTTTTTTTTGTTCATGCCCTTATGCCTGCTCTTCGACGTTAATGGGTAAGTGAATATGAAAGGTCGTTCCCTCATTCGGCCGGGACTCAAAAAACAGTTTGCCACGGTGTTTCTCCACGACAATATTATGAGCAAGACTCAGGCCTTGGCCGGTCCCTTTGCCGACTGGCTTGGTCGTAAAAAACAGGTTAAAAACTTTTTCCTGAATGTCTTCCGGAATGCCGATGCCGTTATCGGCAATGCTAATTTCCACCTCATTGCTATTGAGTTTGCGTGTGCCGATGCGAATCAGGCCTGTGCCTGAGGGTTTGGCCTCAATGGCATGAACCGCGTTGATGATCAGGTTCAGAATGACTTGATTCAGCTCTCCAGGATAGCAGTCGATCAATCCGATATCGGTGTCAAAGTCCGTTTTAATTTCGGCAATGTATTTATAACTGTTACGGCTTAGGGTTAACGCGCTGTTGAGGGTTTCGTGCAGATTGACGGTTTGCTTAAGTCGACTGGTTTCGATGCGAGAAAAGGTATTCATCGCTTCGACAATTTCTGAGACGCGCGCTACGCCTTCCAGGGCCTCTTTAAGGGCTTTGGGGCTGTCCGCCATGATGAACGGGATGTCATGGTCATTGAGTAAGGCATTCAACTTGAGTTTAAACGTGTCATCGGCTATCTCATGAAGCTGATTTTGAAACACAATGAGGTCATTAAAGTTGCATGACAAGGCCGACAGGTTATCCCCAATATATTGCATGGGCGTATTGATTTCATGAGCCACGCCGGAGGCCAGTTGACCAATCGCTTCAAGTTTTTGGGCCTGGATGAGCTGATTCTGAAGGCTTTTGGTTTCACTGATGTCATCGATCACCCCCGAAAAGAACAAGTCACCATCAACATTCATAGGATTGACTCTTAACAAAGCCGGAAAAATTTCCCCGTTTTTACGCTGTGCATTTACTTCGTTTCGTTTGCCGATGAATTTTTCTTGCTGGGTATCGAGGTAGCGTCGAAGGTATTCATCGTGATGTATCGCAATGTCCATCGGCATCAGTCGGTTGACGTTGGTGCCGATGATTTCCGTCAAACGGTAACCGAAAATTTGCTCGGCGGCCCGGTTGAAACTCAATATAGCGCCGGATTTATCGATGGTGATAATTGCACTGGCGGCTGTTTCAAGAATGGTGTTGAGTTGAAGTGTGCGCTGCTCCAGGCTGCTCATCTTGTCTTTGAGCAACAGGCTGGTTTTGCCGATAAAGCTTCCAAAAAAAGCCAATACCAAAGGGGCTGTCCAAATGATTAACAAGTCATAGTGTTGTTCATGGAGAAAGAAGATGTTGTCCCATGACAGCGGTTTGCTGTCGTGCCACAGCATGAAAAGGACCGTACTGACAGGGAAAAGCAGACCAAAGAATGCAGCTGTCAGCGTCGGTAAGCAAAACGGATAACGCAGCAAAAAATTGACCATGACTGAGCTTGAAACGTGAAAAAACTTTTACAAGCTTAGTCTTTTTTATGAAAAGTGATTTACACAGCGCTGAGAGATTGAATTTTTGTGTTTGGGTTATCAGTTTGTGGCTGTGGATTGGCGTATTCGCATTTGCTGTATTAATGTTTAGCTGTTTTTTGATTTAAGCGGTTTTTAACCCGATAGCTTTGAAAGCCTAAAGAGTCAAGCTTGGTTAAGAGCAATTTTAGACTTGTTAAAATTAGGTTTGGGTTTCCTGGTTTTTATAAAGATCCTAACTATACTCGTCACATCAATTTATATTCTGACTATTACTGATTGTTTAGGATCTGCAGTTCAGTCAAACAAGAAATCTGATCTAAAATTCAAGTTTTAATGAGTTAGAAAAACCTTATATACGGGCGTGATGGGTATAAAAAATTGAAATTATTCTGCGTAGTTTGGATTGCCTGCTTTTCGCAACCCAACAAATAACGCCATGGCCTTGAAATGTTGGGCTGGCTATCGCCAACCGCAACCTATGCGTTGTATCAACATTATTTTCTTGCGCACTGAATAGTTACGAATTAATTAGGGCTCACGCTGAGTTAATTAAACCGCTGATTCTATTTTCTAACTTTAATTTTTTACTTTTTTGGAGCAAATGATGGCAAGTATTTTAGCAGTGGATGACTCCGCCTCGATGAGGCAAATGGTTTCTTTCACATTGAAGGGCGCTGGTTATGATGTTGTTGAAGCGGTAGATGGAAGTGACGCTTTAAACAAGGCAAAAGCCAGAAAATTCGATTGCGTGGTGACCGATGTCAATATGCCTAATAAGGATGGAATTACGCTGATCAGGGATTTACGGGCACTGCCAAATTACAAGTTTGTACCTATGTTATTACTGACTACCGAGTCTGGAATGGACAAAAAACAACAAGGTAAAGAGGCCGGGGCGACGGGTTGGATAGTCAAACCATTCAATCCGGATCAGTTGTTAAAGACCATTAGCAAGGTTCTTGGCTAAAAAAAGGATCTCTTAATGTCCATCGATATGGCGCAGTTTCATCAGGTTTTTTTTGAAGAGAGTTTCGAGGGACTGGATATCATGGAATCCGGTCTTTTGAATCTAAGTCCGGGTGAACCTGACAGTGAAGCAATCAACAGTATCTTCAGAGCGGCACATTCCATCAAGGGCGGAAGTGGGACGTTTGGGTTTACCGAAATTTCAGATTTCACCCATGTCATGGAAACACTCATGGATGAAATGCGTGATGGTCGAAGACAGATTACTCAGACGGCCGTTAACCTGCTGCTTGGGTCTGTCGATTGTTTAAGAGAAATGCTTTTTGCAGTCAAAGAAGGCAAGGCCATCGATGCAGAGCGTGTTGCCGAGCACAAACATGCATTAGACCTGGAACAGAAAAATTCGGGTTCAAGCCTACAGGATGAGTCTTTACCCGCACATGAATTACTTTCCGGTCCGGCCCATCAATCAGCGTCTAAAGTCATTGGTTGGCATATCGCTTTTAGCCCGCATGCCGATTTGTTGAAAACCGGTAATGATCCCGTCAGGATGTTCCGGGAATTAAGCGTGTTGGGAGAATTGGAAGTCACCGCAGATTTCAGAGGGGTACCTGATTTTTATCAGATTGACCCGGAAGAATGCCACCTGTCATGGAATTTGATCCTTAAGGGCGATATTGGCCGAGGCCCTATCGACGAGGCTTTTGCCTGGGTTGAAGATGATTGCGACCTGGCTATTCAACCGCTTTATCAAGCCGAAGACTTATCCCTTTCGGCTTCCGCTAACCGGCAACAACAACCTGCGACCGAGTCCATTGTTCAGGCAGTAATCAGTAAACCGGTTGACAGCAGTACGGCGGTCATCAAAGAAAAAGCGCCGGGAGATGAAGCCAAAAACAAGGGCTCTACATCCATTCGCGTGGATACCAGCAAGATTGATACGCTGATTAATATGGTGGGTGAACTGGTCATTACTCAATCAATGTTGAGTCTGATCGGCGAGCACTTTGATATGAGCAAGCAGGATCAGCTTAAAAACGGTTTGGCTCAGCTGGAAAGACACACCCGGGAATTGCAAGAAAGTGTCATGAATATTCGCATGATGCCTATCAATTCGGTTTTTAGCCGGTTTTCAAGGCTTGTTCATGATCTTTCCAATAAATTGGGTAAAAAAATTGATCTCAAGCTGATTGGTGAGCACACCGAAGTTGACAAGACCGTCGTAGAGTTAATCAGTGATCCTCTGGTTCACTTGGTCAGAAACAGCCTGGATCACGGCATAGAAATGCCTGATGAGCGTATCGCTGTCGGTAAACCAGAAACAGGCACCGTGTCACTCGAAGCTTACCACCGAGGCGGCAATATCGTTATTGAAGTCAGTGACGACGGCAAGGGGCTGGATAAGGATAAACTCAGAGCTAAAGCCATTGAAAAAGGTCTGCTGGAAGAAGACGCCATTCTGACCGACAAGCAGACTTTTGAACTGATTTTCATGCCGGGTTTTTCTACGGCAGAACAATTGACGGATATTTCCGGACGTGGCGTCGGTATGGATGTGGTGCGGCGCAATATTCAGGCCTTGGGCGGGAATATAGAAATCATTTCTGAATTGGGAAAAGGCTCCACCATCTCCATTCATCTGCCGTTGACACTGGCTATTCTTGACGGGCAGTCCATTGCAGTGGGTGATGAAACTTACATTGTGCCGTTAGGTTCAATCATTGAATCCCTTCATATCAAAGAAGAACGCATTAACCGGGTGGCTGACAAAGGTGAAACTTTTCTGCTGCGCAGTGAATATTTACCCATCATCCGGATGCATGAGATCTTTAAAGTGCCCAATGTTAAAACCACAAAGCTTAGCGAGGGCTTATTGGTGGTTGTCGAGGGCCAGGGTGTTCGTTGCGGGTTGTTTGTCGATGATCTTCTGGGGCAGCAACAGGTCGTTATCAAATCGTTGGAAGCCAATTATAGGCGTATCGAAGGCGTCTCCGGAGCAACCATACTGGGCGATGGCTCCGTTGCATTAATTCTCGACATACCAGGGCTCGTCCGCCTGGCAAACCAGTAAACAATCACCTTATGTCACAAGCAGCCGAAAATAATGAAATAGAACGGGCGGAAAAAAAACGCCTGGCCACCAGCGCTCAATTTCTCAGTTTTACGTTGGGTAATGAAGAGTACGGTGTCGATATCCTCAGTGTTCAGGAAATCAGAAGCTGGGAGCCGGTATCACGCATTCCTAATGTGCCTTCTTATGAAAAAGGCGTGGTGAACTTGCGAGGGGCTATCGTTCCCATTATTGATTTGCGCGAGCGCTTCCATCTGGGACACGGTCAGTACAGCGCTTTGACGGTGGTCATGGTTTTGCAGGCATTGATCGGAGATAAAACGCGGGTGATGGGTGTAGTGGTCGATGCCGTGTCGAACGTTATTGATGTCGATAAAAAATCGGTACAGAGCGCCCCGAATTTTGGCAGTAAAGTCAGTACTGAGTATATCAACGGTCTGATAACGGTGAATGGGCGTATGGTCATGCTATTGGATGTTAACAAATTGCTTAAATTAGACGGCGTGGATGATGTTGAAGATTAAAGAATTGTTGTTGATTGAAAGGCAATAAAGGTGAGAATTTAATGAAGCTAAATCATCCAGTGACTGATCGTGAAGTATTGATGAAGGATGGGACGATACTCGTTACCAGAACTGATCTCAAAGGCAGAATCACTTATGCCAACGAAGCATTTGTTGATATCAGTGGTTTTAGTGAAGCCGAGCTGTTGGGGGCCAACCATAATGTTGTCCGGCATCCTGATATGCCCCCTGAAGCTTTTGCCGATTTATGGAGTACGCTGAAGTCAGGCCGACCTTGGCGAGGTCTGGTAAAAAACCGTTGTAAAAGCGGGGATTTTTATTGGGTAGAGGCGAATGTGACGCCGGTCTATGAAAATGGGCAGCTGCAGGGCTATTTATCGGCCCGTTATGCACCCAGTCGAGAACAAATCCGTAACACCGAAACGCTTTATGAGCTTATCAAAAATAAAAAAGCCGCTATCAGACCTCAAGGTTGGTTGGATAAGCTCAACTTTGTCAAGCGTTTGGGCGTGGGTGCAAAGTTAACTTTTATTGCTGTATTGCTCATTATTCCTTCTCTGCTTTTGATCGGCATGTTGGTTCATGAAAAGAATAATACGATCGAATTTGCTGAGAAAGAGCTTAAAGGCCTTGAATACGTAACGCCGCTATTTCATCTGATGAGTTCGGTTAACACGCATAGAAGTGTTTCGGCAAAAGATACAGCCCAGTCGGGCAGTGAGCTTTTACAGATACGTAAAGCCGTTACAGATCATCTGGACGCTCTTAATACCTTGGATTCAGTCTACGGGGCCGAATTGGGAACGTCAGAAAGTCTTATTAAGATTAAACAGGATTGGAGTCGAATAGAATCGCTTCCTGCTACTGATGATCTTTTTCAAGAACATAAAGCCTTGTTGAAGCGCATAGGCAGTTTGATTATTGATGTTGCAGATCAATCAAATTTAACCCTGGATCCTGATGTCGATAGTTATTATGCAATGAGTCTGGTGACTTTACGCATGCCGCAGCTTCTTGATCACCTCGGTGAATTGAAAGCTTTGCTAGAAAGACAATCAACGGACAGCTCACCTGAGCAAATTAAAAGTCAAGTTGCCGTACTGGATGTTCAAATTGATAGTCAACTCGAGGGCATAAAGCATGATTTATTCGCAATCTATAAAGCGAATGAAGATTTAAAATCTGTTTTGGCGGACAAAGAGCAGCGTCTTTATAAGGAACTGGATAAGTTTCGTAAAGGCGTTGCTCAAAAAACCAGCCAAAGTGAATATTCATCGTTGGTTGACGAGCCGCTATCCAATTCAGCAATAAGCGCTCTTGATTCAGTCAATGACCTGTTCAAAACGAATAATAATTTACTGAAGTCTTTGCTTGAAAAACGCATAGCCGGATTTGAACAATCAAAATACACGCAACTATCGGTGGTATTAACCGTTATTTTACTGGTTTCCATATTTGGATTTTTCATCCTTCGCTACATAGTCAACTCATTAAACAGCATAAATAAAGTATTTTCTCAAATTGGGGAAGGTCGTTTCAGAACTCCGTTGAATCTGGATGGATACGATGAACTGGGTGATCTTTTTCGTGGACTGCAATCCATGCAAGTCAATTTGAACGTCAATATTTCAAATACCCGTGAACAGGTTATCAAGTCAACCCGGGTTGAAAAGGCACTAGATAATGTTAATTCCAGCGTCATGCTGGCAAACAATAATTTTGAAATCATTTACATGAACAAAGCAGTGGAAGCGATGTTCAGAAATGCTGAAGCGGATATCAGAAAACAGCTTCCTGATTTTGATGCCAACAAAATTCTGGGTGCCAATATCGATATCTTCCATAAAAACCCAGCTCACCAAAGAGGCATGCTTTCCAAGCTTGAGTCAACTTCCAAATCCGAGATTAATATTGGTGGACGCTATCTGACGGTTATCGCAAATCCAGTCAAAGATGCTGAAGGCACCCGTATTGGCACCGTAGTTGAGTGGGCAGATAGAACTCAAGAAGTGAAAATTGAACAGGAAATTGCTGAAATCGTCGAACAAGTTAAGGCGGGTGAGCTTAGCAGTCGAGTTGCTATGACCGGTAAAGCCGGATTTTTTGCAACATTAAGCGCAGGCATCAATGAGCTGACCGATGTGATCGAACAGGCATTCAGTGATGTGGCCAGGGTTATGCAGGCCCTATCCGGTGGTGATTTAACGCAACGCATTACTACCGATTATCAAGGCGTCTATGCACAGTGCAAAAGCGACATCAATGAAACCGTGGACAAACTCGGCGAAATTGTCAGTCACATCAGAAGTTCGGCCGATTTCATCAGTAACACCTCTCATGAGATTGCAAGCGGTAATAATAATTTGTCGCAGCGAGTTGAAACACAAGCCTCAAGTTTGGAAGAAACGGCGTCCAGTATGGAGCAATTGACCGGGACGGTTAAAAACAACGCTGAAAACTCCCAGCAAGCCAACCAGGTTGCGGATAATGCCAGACAACTGGCGGAAAAAGGGGGCAATGTCGTTGCCTCTGCCGTGTCGGCCATGGCGGAAATCAATGAAAGCAGCAATAAAATTGCCGAAATTATTGGTGTTATAGATGAAATTGCCTTCCAAACCAATTTGTTGGCGCTAAATGCTTCGGTAGAGGCGGCTAGAGCCGGTGAGCATGGCCGAGGTTTTTCCGTGGTGGCGACCGAAGTTCGCAATCTCGCGCAACGCAGCGCTGTGGCAGCGAAAGAAAGTAAGGAATTGATACAAAGCAGTGTCCAAAAAGTACGTTCCGGTACTGAATTTGTCAACGAAACAGGTACGGCTTTACAAGAAATAGTAACCAGCGTCAAAAGAGTCGGCGACATTATTTCAGAAATAGCGTCGGCCAGTATCGAACAAGCCCAAGGTATCCAGCAGGTCAATCAAGCGGTTTCGCAAATGGATGAAATCACGCAACAAAATGCCGCCCTGGCTCAAGAAGCTTCAGCCGCAAGTGTCTCTATGAGTGATCAGGCGACGACAATGGCGGAATTGCTGAATTTTTTCAAATTGGATAATAACACCTCAATGCGAAGTGAAAAGCCGGTGACAGCAAAAGTTTTATCACCACAGCTTAAATCGGGAGCAAGCTCAACGTCGCACAAACCGGCGCCTTTGCCAAGTTATTCTTCAGGGCCAGATAAAGACGGATGGGACGATTTTTGAATGAATGAAGTTGATTAAGGTTGTTGAGTGCAGGGTAATGCTGCTGGTTTTTAATAAACTGCTCGAATTAGATGGCGTGGATGATGATGGAATTTAAAAGTGATCTATTGAATGTAGATGTGTGCGGGGAGCCTATACAATGAAAATAAATATGCCTGTAACCGATCGTGAGATCGTAATGAAAAAAGGCACGATACTGGTTACCAAAACTGATTTAAAAGGCAGTATCACCTACGCCAACGATGCTTTTGTTGAAATCAGTGGTTTCAGCAGAAATGAGCTGATTGGTTCGAATCATAATGTTGTTCGCCATCCTGAAATGCCACCTGCCGCATTCAAGGATTTATGGGATACCGTAAAAGCAGGAAATCCCTGGACCGCGTTAGTTAAAAACCGGACAAAATTAGGTGATTATTATTGGGTTGAGGCCAATGTCACGCCTTATTACGAGAATAAGCAGGTAGCGGGCTATCTGTCTGTTCGCCAGCCGCCGACCAGAGATCAAATAAATCAAGCTGAAGCGCTGTATCAAAAAGTGAGCGCCAATCAAGCGGTACTCAGACCCGCCGGTTTAAGTGCAAAAATTAATGCAGTCAAACAAATGGCGCTTTGGAAAAAAGCGGGCCTGGCCTTGTTACTGTTGTTATTGCCCGTTTTGTATGGCGCTTATCAAGCCGTTGCTGCCGGCAATTACATGTTGCTTGCTTCAGTTTCTGCAAGTGCCTTATTGGGCCTTTTATTGGCAGTTCATACTTACCGTTTAATGGGCCGTTCAATCGAGCAGACCATTGGCTTTTGCCATAAGGCGGCAGCTGGCTATTTTCGAAATCAGGTCGATATCAACCGTCTGGATCAAATCGGTGATCTCAATCGCGCGCTGCAATCGATGCAGGTTAAGTTAAATTCCGATTTCTCTGCAAGTTTGGAGGCCGGCGCATCGACAGAACGAATTAAGCAAGCGCTGGATCAGGTTACCGGCAACGTGATGATGGCCGATGCGGAATTCAACATTATCTATATGAACAATGCCGCAAAGCGAATGTTCAAGCAAAATGAAACGGCCTTTAGACGCGATTTACCGGATTACAATGCGGATGCTCTGATCGGAGCGAATATCGATGTTTTTCATAAAAACCCGGCTCATCAAAGAGGAATGCTGGCAAAGTTGACACAAACTTACAGGGCTGAACTTTTGATCGGAGGCAGAACCATGGTTGTTATAGCGACCCCGGTTATTGCCAACGAAACGCGTCTGGGCACTGTCGTTGAATGGATAGATCGCAGCGAAGAAGTGAGTATTCAGCGGGAAATCGCTGAGATTGTTGAGCAGGTCAAGTCAGGCGTACTTAACGGCCGGATAGCAATGAACCACAAGGAAGGGTTTTTTGCGACATTAAGTTTAGGAATCAATGAACTGACCGATGTCATAGAGACCGCTTTCGGGGATGTGGCGCGTGTGATGAAAGCGATGTCAGCAGGCGACTTGACCCAAAGCATAACGACGGATTATCAAGGCGTTTATGCTCAATGTAAAAATGATATCAACGAAACCGTTGATAAATTGAGCGAAATTGTCAGTCACATCAGAAGCTCGGCTGATTTCATCAGCAATACCTCGCATGAAATTGCCAGCGGCAATAACAACCTGTCACAACGGGTTGAAACTCAAGCGTCAAGTCTGGAAGAAACTGCATCGAGTATGGAGCAGTTGACGGGTACGGTGAAAAATAATGCCGACAATGCCCAGCAAGCCAATCAAGTGGCTAATCTGGCACGGCAGTTGGCTGAAAAAGGCGGCACCGTGGTTAACTCGGCAGTTACTGCGATGGCTGAAATCAATGAAAGCAGTAACAAAATTGCCGAAATAATTGGCGTCATCGATGAAATCGCTTTCCAAACAAATTTATTGGCGCTGAATGCGTCGGTAGAGGCGGCCAGAGCCGGTGAGCATGGTCGAGGCTTTTCAGTGGTTGCAACGGAAGTCCGTAATTTGGCGCAGCGAAGTGCTGTTGCAGCTAAAGAAAGTAAGGAGTTGATTCAAAACAGCGTTCAGAAAGTGCGCTCCGGTACCGAGTTTGTCAATGAGACGGGCGCAGCGCTGCAAGAAATTGTCTCCAGTGTGAAAAAGGTCGGCGACATTATTTCTGAAATTGCGTCTGCCAGTACCGAACAAGCCCAAGGCATACAGCAGGTCAATCAGGCGGTTTCTCAAATGGACGAAATCACTCAACAAAATGCTGCCTTGGCCGAAGAGGCGTCTGCAGCGAGTGTCTCAATGAGCGATCAGGCCACAACAATGGCTGATTTGCTGAATTTTTTCAAACTGGATCAAGTCTCCGAAAAGCGTCCCGAGAAAGTAAGTCATGCTCCGGTTTCGTCTGCCCCGGTTAAGGCTAGAGTGAATCCTGCTCCGGCAAAAGCGGCACCCGTTTCCGGATTCACGGCAACGGCCGATAAGGATGAATGGGAAGAGTTTTAATGGCAACGATAATCCGGTTTGTTGGTAAACAGGACAAAGGCTTCACTTCATTATGAAAAGCGAAAATCAACCTGGCTCAAACGATAAAGAAGTCAATCAGTTTTTAACATTTGAACTGGCCGGTGACTCTTATGCGGTTGAAATACTTACAGTTCAAGAGATCAGGGGGTGGGAGCCGGTCCGAAAGATTCCTAACACGCCTGGGTTTATCAAAGGTGCTTTAAACTTGCGAGGGACCATTGTTCCCGTATTGGATTTGCGAGAGCGATTTGGTCTTGAGAATGTCGAGTACACACCTGTAACCGTTGTTATTGTGTTATCGATCAATAATAAAGACCATCCGATGGTTTTAGGTGTCATTGCCGATACGGTATCCGATGTGCTGGATTTAAATCTGGCCGATATCAAGCCGGCACCTAATTTCGGGGTCAACATTGATACTCGCTACATGCGCGGCATCTATGTTGCCAAGCAAGGCATGATTATGTTGCTGGATGTGGATAAGTTGCTAGATGTCGATGACTTATCCAAGATTGAAAGTTTGCTATGAATCCGCGAATTATCGCTGTTATCAATCAAAAAGGCGGAGTCGGTAAAACGACAACGTCTTCCAATCTTTGTCACGCGTTGGCAATGATGGGGAAAAAAGTCACGCTGATAGATTTGGATCCTCAAGGACATCTTGCGGTTTCTTTGGGTGTTGTTGAAGCGGCGAAGTCGGGTATTGATGAAGTGTTGCTGGGGCATAGCGATATTGAAACGCAGGTGATTCTGGTAAGAAACAACCTTCAGCTCATCGTTTCGGGGCCAAAATTGCGAGAAATTGAGCAGTTAACCGAGGGCGGTGTTGCAAGAGGCGATTTGTTGAGATTGTCTTTGCAAAATCAGTTGAATGACCAGGATTTTGTTTTTTTAGATTGTCCGCCGTCTTCGGGGATACTCGCCGCAAATGCTTTGTTTGCAGCCGATGAGTTATTAATTCCCATGTGCAGTGATTTTCTGTCGTTACAAGGTCTTTCTCATTTGGTCGCTACGGTTAAACGCTTTGAGCAAGTGCTGAAAAAAAAATACAAGACCTTATTAGTCATGTCTCGTTATGTGTCGACCCGAAGATTATCAAAGGAAGTCCTGGATACGCTGCTCAAGCATTTCCCCGGACAAGTATTGGCAACCGTGATACGTGAAACTGCATCGCTCGCAGAATGTCCCGGTTTTGGTAAAACGATTCTGGAATATCAGCCAAAAAGTCCTGTAGCCAAGGATTTTGCAAAGCTGGCCAATAATTTTATTGAAGGCAAGGTGATGTGATGGCTTCTAAAGATACCCCTAGTCTGATCGGATTTGATCCTTTAGAGTGGATGAACAACGACTCACAAAGTCAGGAATTGGCTAACCCCTCTTTGTCGCGACCGGATATTGATAATCATGCCCCGGAGCTTGATAGGCATTCCGAGTCCGGCAACGGCCCTGCTGATGAACAGAATCAGCAGGCTCAGTTAGTAGAAACTGAAGCATTACAGCCTGAAAATTGTTTGATGTTAGAGGAAATCAATACGATTCAAAACGTGCAAACGCTTTTTGAGCAATTGCGAACTCTTTTGAGCACGGTCGATAACTTGGAAATCGATGCTTCTGCGGTAAAAACAGTCGATACATCGGTGCTTCAGTGTTTGGTTGTTTTCAAACAGCAAGCATTGAAACAAGGCAAACAAGTAACGATTGATTTTCCGTCTGACCGCTTTGTTGAAGCCGCCGGTTTACTGGGCTTATCGAAACTGTTGGAAGTGGATAAACCTGTTTCCGGTTTATTTTGACGGCGGATTGATCACTGGTTTTCACCTCACGGGCGATTAAGTGACCGGTCAGTTAAGTGGCTTTTCAATTCTAAAACTAACAATCAGGTTTTGCATTTTTGATGTCGACGCACGATAAACAACGCGAATTTGAATTTACCTGGGACGATTTTAATTTTCTTAGAAAATTATCCTCCGAACATTCCGGCATTTTGGTGCCCGATGAAAAATTCGATATGTTTTATTCCAGGCTTTCAAAGCGGATCAGGGCATTGGGTTTGTCGGATTTTAAAAGCTACAGCAATTATCTGAAAAATAATCATGAAGCAGAATTTACAGAGTTTATTAATGCGATAACCACGAATCTGACCTCTTTCTTTAGAGAAAATCATCATTTTGAATTTCTTAAAGACAAGTTGATTCCGGAGCTGATCAAAAAAAACCAGTCAACCAAGATCATAAAAGCTTGGTCTGCAGGGTGCTCAACAGGGGAAGAACCTTATTCGATTGTAATGACATTGCTGGAAAATTTACCCACAAACTGGGAAGTCAAGTTGTTGGCTACCGATTTGGACACGAAGGTATTGGAAACGGCGGCCAATGGAGTTTATTCAAGGGAAACGGTCGCCAATATCCCGGAAGGCCGCCTGAAACGTTGGTTTCAAAATGGAAAAGGCGCTCAGATCAATAAGGTTAAAGTCAAAGCTGAATTACAGGCTTGTATTCGATTTCGGCAACTGAATTTAATGCAAGAGTGGCCGATGCAACAGCCGTTTGATTTTATATTTTGCCGGAACGTTTTTATTTATTTTGATCGTGAGACGAAATGTACCATTGCTCAGCGATACAGTAGTTTGCTGCCAATGGATGCCTATCTCTTTATTGGGCATAGTGAAACTATTCAGCATGGCAATACCGATTTTGAATTAATAGGACATACGATTTACAGAAAGGTACCGCGGCGTGTTTAAACCTTTAACGGGCCCAATTATCCTGCCATGCTTAAATGGTTTTGAAAAAGTTAACCGTTATTGGGATCCTGAAAATCAAATTGTGGCCGCCAAGATTATGCCTGGCGAGTTATATGTGACCAAGGAAAATGAATTGATTACAACCGTGTTAGGGTCCTGTATCGCAGCTTGTGTGCGTGACAAAGAGTTAAACATAGGTGGCATGAATCATTTCATGTTGCCGGAAACGTCCGAAAACAAGTTGACCCGTGGCATAGATGCTGTTGTAGGTAATGCCATGCGCTACGGAAACTATGCGATGGAACATTTGATCAACAGTATTTTGGCGCATGGGGGAAAGCGAAAAAATCTGGAGGTTAAATTGTTTGGCGGCGGCAAGATTATCCCTACTTTAAGCGATGTAGGCATGAGAAATATTACTTTTGTTCTGGAATATATCGAAACTGAAAGTTTAACCTTGCTGGCTCAGGATTTGGGGGATATTTATCCACGAAAAGTGAATTTCTATCCTATGACAGGCCGAGTCAGGATGAAGAAAATCAGTGATTTGCATAATCAAACTATCGTGACCCGGGAGTTTGAATACCGCAAAAAAATTAAAGATGTTCCAATTGAAAGCGAAATTGAACTTTTTTAGGATTCAGGGATGCGAAAGATAACAGTTTTAATCGTTGATGACTCGGCTTTGATAAGAAACCTGCTCAGTCAGATTTTATCCAGTTCACCCCGTATTGAAGTGGTAGGAACGGCTTCCGATCCTTATATGGCAAGAGAAAAAATCAAAAAGCTTAATCCGGATGTGCTGACCTTGGATATTGAAATGCCTAAGATGGATGGCTTGACGTTTTTACGCAATTTGATGCGCTTGCGGCCTATGCCGGTTGTGATGGTGTCGACACTCACAGAACAAGGTGCTCAGGTTACGTTGGAAGCGCTGGCTTTTGGGGCTGTTGATTTTATATCCAAGCCTAAAATCGATGTGGCCAATCGATTGAACGAATATGCCGATGAGATAATTAATAAGGTCCTTATGGCCTCAACTGTTCAGGTGAGGACATTAGATGCTGCTATGCTTTCATCTGATAACTCGAATAGTTCAGGTGGTGCTTCCACGGTAAAGATTGACCCTATGATGACCGGTTCGCCTAAAAAGCCGGTGAGTCGGTCGAAAGCTCAACTGATAGCCTTAGGTGCTTCAACCGGAGGAACTGAAGCCATCAAGTATGTTGTCAGCAAAATGCCGGCAAGTTCTCCGGCGATTGTGATTACTCAGCACTTGCCAGTAGCATTCAGTCAGTCTTTTGCCAATCATGTCAATCAGGCGAGTGAAATGAATGCATGCGTTGCTCAGCATGGGCAAGAGATATTGCCCGGTAACATTTATATTGCGCCGGGCGACAAGCATTTGATGGTTATCGCCAAAGGCGCTCATTATGTTTGTCAACTGGATGATGGACCTCCGGTTAACCGGCATAAACCTTCAGTGGATATATTGTTTCACTCGGTCGCGCAAAATGTGGGTGCTCATGCGATTGGTGTCATGCTCACGGGAATGGGGGCTGATGGTGCCAAAGGCATGTTGGAAATGCACGATGCTGGCGCGATCAATATTATTCAAGATGAAGCATCCAGTGTGGTTTGGGGTATGCCGGGTGAAGCCTACCGATTGGGCGCCGCCCATTACGTCCAACCCCTTGAGCGGATTCCAGCCCAAATTTTGGCCTTAAAAGAATAGTGGCACTAGCGTGGATAAAATGAAAAGACAAACCTATTGGGCGGCCATTGCAATAACTGTTTTCGGACTTATTGGGCCTTTGCTCATTTCCGTTCAGACCTTGTATTGGATTATGCTTCCGCTGTTCGGCTGTAGTTGGTGCCTGTCTGTCTTTATGCAAAACCAGCCATCTGATGAAAAAGAGTCGCTGAAAATTAATGAAGGCCACTTGATTGATGGGGCGATTGATAACTACCTGGCTGAGTTAGAGCAATGCACCAATAAAGAAATGACTGTTTTGCGAGAAGATTTGATACAGGTCAAGAAGGTGATTGCCGATGGTGTTGGAACAATGACGGAAAGCTTTCAGGGGCTTCACCGGTTGACTGAAAGTCAAACCGGCTTGGTTCATTCCTTGATGGCCAATGTACAAGGAGGCGGTACCGAGAATGACACTCAAGCCATAAATTTCAAAGATTTCGCCCTTGAAACGGAAAGTGTATTAACCAGTTTCATAGAGCATATCATCAGCGTCAGTAAACAAAGTATGTCGATGGTGAATGTCGTCAGTGATGTTGATAGCCGGATGGAACTGATCAGAAAACTGGTGAATGATGTCCAGACGATAGCCGATCAAACCAATTTGTTGGCATTGAACGCGGCTATAGAAGCAGCCAGAGCCGGAGATGCGGGGCGAGGTTTTGCGGTTGTTGCTGATGAAGTACGGAAATTGTCTAAAAATTCGGACAAGTTCAGTGAAGAAATTAGAAAAGTGGTTATAGAATCCAAAACAAGCATTGCTGAAGCCAGACAGATGATTGAGTTGATGGCTTCAAAAGACATGAATGTAGCGATTACTTCAAAGGCCAATATTGATGAGATGCTGCAGGATATCGATAAAATGAATAGCTTGATCGCAACTAAACTCTATGATGTTTCGGGGCTTTCCGAACAGATCGATTCTCACGTCAATAATGCCGTGAGAGCTTTGCAATTCGAGGATATGGCTAGACAGCTTCTTGACTATGTTCAGGGCAACATTGACCATTTTCAACTGCTGATAGACGAAATTCACCTGAGTTTTGAGACCTTTAAATCAGGCGATCAACTCCAGAATGTTCATTTTTTGAATGATGGCGTAAAACGCCTAAGTGATTTGAGGGAACAATGGGAACATAGAACCAGTTCTGCCAAAGCTGTCGGTCAGCATTCACTTGATGAAGGCGATATAGAGTTATTTTGATAAAAGTATTTCAAGGAGCAACAGCCAATGTCTGTAAGCAGTCAATATAATAAAGATAAAAAAGAACTGGTGATTCGAGTGACCGGCCGATTTGATTTTAGCCTGCACCAGGATTTTCGAAAAGTATCAGATATGGATAAACAGGATATTGACCGGATTATAATAGATTTGAGCAGAACAGATTATCTTGATAGTTCTGCATTGGGTATGTTATTGGTTTTACGTGAAAAAATTAATAATAACAAAAATGCAATTCAACTGATTCATGCGAAACCGGAAGTTAAAAAGATTTTTCAGATTGCCAATTTTGATCAATTATTTACGATCAATTAATGATGACTGCTTTTTTTCATCCTGTCTGTAGCGCTTCTGCTGCTGTCTTGCCTCTGCCTAAAGCGAAAATACTAATTGCTGAGGACAGTATTTCGCAGCGCAAAATGCTGGCGGCATTAATCGAAGCGTTCGGATATGAGGTAATAGAGAGTTCTGATGGATTTCAAGCCTTTGAATTATTTAAAGAAATTAGGCCTGATCTGGTTATTTTGGATATTATCATGCCTGTTTGTGATGGCATCAATGCAGCAAAGCTTATCAGGGACTATCTTATTGGCGAATATATACCCATTATTTTTCTGACAGGGCTTGATGCCGAAGAAAAACTCGATGAATGTCATGCGCTCGGTGGTGATGATATTATCAGTAAGCCGTTTAATCACCGGATGCTCTCTGCGAAAATCGCCTCATTGCTTCGCGTTAAAAAGCTCTATCATGATCAGGTTGCTCAGGCTAAACAACTGGAGCATTTTCGGCGACTAGCTCAGCAGGATCAGGAAATTGCCGCATCAATTTATAAAAACTTTATTTATGCAGGTTTTTATGAAACCCAGGCGTTGCGTTACCTTTTGTCGCCTATGGCCTTATTCAACGGTGATATCTTGTTGTCCGCGCGTACCCCGGGGAATTTGTTATATGTTTTATTAGGCGATTTTACGGGGCATGGCTTATCGGCCGCTATCGGTGCCGGTCCCACCGCTGAAATATTTTATGGCATGGCTCAAAAGGGTTTCAGTATTAATGAAATTACCGTTGAGATTAATCGTAAATTAATGATGATCATGCCGGCCAATTTTTTTTTAGCGGCGACTCTTTTGGCCTTATATCCGGATTCTCAAACGGTTAGTTTAATAAACTGCGGTTTGCCGGATCATTATTTAGTAAATCATGAAACGGGGGAAATGATCACTGTTCTCTCGAATAATGTGCCGTTAGGCATACTCAGTTCTTACCTACCGCAGGAACAGGTATTTCAAACTGGCGAGCAGACTTATCTTTATTTGTTTACCGATGGCATTATTGAGGCCCAAGGGGAAGGTGGGGATGAGTTTGGGACGGAGCGTATCAAGGCTTGCTTGAGTTTTAAGGAGCCGGGTTTTAACAAAGTGCTTGATGCATTTCATCAGTTTACTCAAGGTCAGGATCAAAAAGATGATTTAACCTTGGTTGAATTACATTGCAATTCATCAAATCCGGTTTGGGCTATTACTCAAACTGAGCGCACTAGTATTGATGTTGTGCCTTTGGCTTGGAAAACGTCTCTGGAATTTGAGCCGTCAGCACTCCGTAAAGTGAATCCGGTTCCTATTGTCATGAATTCATTAATGGAAATTCAAGGGTTAAAAGCTCACCGGGAAGCGCTTTATGTCATTGTGAGTGAATTATTTGCCAATGCTTTGGAACACGGTTTATTGGGTCTTGACTCCTCTTTAAAGCAAACGCCCGATGGTTCCATGCAATTTTACGAATTGCGCGAACAACAATTACAACAATTATCTGAGGGGAAGATAACGATTTCTCTCAGTCATTTGCCGGTCAGTCAGGGCGGGCGACTAACTATTGAAGTTCAGGATACAGGAAAAGGGTTTGATTTTAATCCTGAAGCTTTAAATGATAAAAGTATTAACAGCTACTACGGTCGCGGCATGATTTTATTGAAAAAGTTATGCCAAAGCTTTGAATATATCGGAAGTGGCAATCAGGTAAAGGCCACTTACGAATGGACGATGTTAAACACTCAGCATGAGTCTTAATTGCTATGAAAAAGAAAACAAGCCAGACTAAATCTAAATTTGTAGCAGTTGCATCCATTGCGGCCGAGTTAAGCGAGGTAATGGACGTTGCCAAAGAAATCTCGCTGGCAGCCGCCAATGCAAAAGCGATTGCTTTTAGAGCAGGAGAAAAGGCCAGAGGTTTTCAACCCATCACGGATTTTATCAATGAGTTGGCCAAGGAAACCATTGAAAAGGTCAACAGGATAAATGAACATGCCATGTTGCTCTATCAATTGACGGTTGAGGAATATCGAACTACGGACGCCTTTAATAAATTTGAAGAAGTCATACGTTTAGCACAGGGTTCTGCCAACGAAAGCTCTCTTAAAGCGTCGTCAGATTTAGTGCAACAGCGGATGTATGACTGCCGTAAAAGGTTTCAGGTTAATATCGACCAATTATTGGATCAATTACAGGAAGTCATGCATCCTGCAAGGGCCGCCCGTGTGATCGCCGCTAATTCCAGAATTGAGGCGTCTCAAGCCGGTGAGTATTTGCAAAGTTTACAGGCTGTAGCAGAAAGCGTAGATCATGCCGCGCAAATTATTCATGACAATGTTCAGGGGTGCCGAAGCGCATTAATAGTGATTAATTTTTCAGAAAAATAACAATTTAGAGGCCTTGAATCGTCATGAAAATGACCAAGATTTATGAAGGAAATTACCAGTGGATTATGTTTGGCAGAGATGTCAACAGACCCGCTAACATCATTGATACCAATCAATACATGGTCAGGACGGCCCGGCGATGCCTATTGATGGACCCGGGCGGTGTTGAGTTGTTTGCGCCCATGTTGGCGGCCGTTTTGCACCACGCGCCGGTTGAAGAAATTACCGATTTATTTGCGTCCCATCAAGACCCGGACATCATTTCTTCCTTGGGGCTATGGGATCAGGCTTTACCTAAAGCCAAGCTGCATGCGTCAAAATTGTGGGAGGGTTTTATCAGGCATTTCGGTTGTGAATCCATTGAATATGTCGGTATTCCCGATAATGGCGCCAGTATCAAATTGGATTCTACCGAATTAAAAATCATCCCGGCGCATTATCTTCATTCTTCCGCCAATTTTCATATCTACGATGCACAAGCCAAAATTTTGATGTCAGGCGATGTCGGAGCTGCATTGGAGGCGCCCGGAGCGCCTATTTATGTAGATAATTTTGATGCACATACCGAACATATGCGTTATTTTCATCAGCGCTGGATGCCCTCAAATCAGGCAAAACGTGTTTGGATTGAGCGCGTTCGTAAGCTGGATATCGATATCATGGCGCCCCAGCATGGCCGTATATTTAAAGGTGATGACGTAAAGCGCTTCCTGGATTGGTTTGAAGCGCTGGACGTGGGTGTCGCCGTATAAATTCATTTCTTTTGTCAGGATAACTGTGCAGGGATGCATGGTCCTTCGTTTTGATTTTGATCTGCTCGGTCTTAGTCTTTCTTGATTGCCGCATCGGCAATAATTCCTTCGATACCTTTTTAGTTTATGAGCTGTCATCCTTCAGACAACTCATCAGACAAATGCTTGTGCTGAATAGGTGTGGTAATCACTCTTGTCATAAAGATGTAATACACTAACTGTTAAAATCAAGTATTAAAGTGAAACATGTGTATTTATGACTAGAATATCGGTTCTTGTTGTTGAAGATGAAGATGCTATCAGGGACATGTTGGTGATGGTTTTGGAACAGGCTGGATTTAATGCAACAGGGATCAGCGATGCCGAGCAGGCCAACAAATCATTAAGTGATCATCAACCTGATCTGATCGTGCTGGATTGGATGTTGCCCGGTATGTCCGGAGTTGAATGGGCTCGGCGTTTAAAAAAAGATCAGTTTTGCAGGGAGATCCCCATTATTTTGCTGACTGCCCGGGGCGAGGAAGAGGATAAAGTAAGAGGATTGGAAATAGGTGCTGATGATTATATGACCAAACCTTTTTCGCCAAAAGAATTGGTCGCAAGGATTCGTGCAGTGCTGCGAAGAGCCGGTAAAATTCAGGATTTAGCCCAGATTACCTTGGGCGATATCATTTTGGATACCGAGCAGCATCGTCTAACGCTAGGCGATAAGCAATTGGAAGTCAGTCCAACCGAATTTCGGCTCATGCAATTTTTTATGACCCATCCTGATAAAGTGTATAGCCGGACGCAATTGCTTGATCAAGTCTGGGGACGAAGCGTTTATATCGAAGAGCGTACTGTGGATGTCCACATCCGTAGATTAAGAAAGATATTGGCAGAATACGGTCGTGAGGATTTAGTCCAGACAGTTCGTGGTTTTGGTTACCGATTTTCATTAATAGACTGACTTTATGACGCTTTGGCATAAAGAAGTTCTGATGCTAATCGCCTTGTTGGTGCTCTTAGGGTTTTTAGGCGCTTTTACAGGACACTTCTTTCTTCTTTATCTAATCGCGCTCAGCATTCTGCTTTTACGCCAGTATGTACAGCTTTATCGTTTTGAAAAATGGATCAAGTTTGGCGGAGCAGGAAAATATCCGGAAATCAAAGGGATTTGGGAGCGCATTTATTATCACGTTTACAAGCTCAGGAAAAGTCAAAAAAAACGTAAAAAAAAGCTGACAAAAATGATTGATCAGTTTCGCAAATCGACTGAAGCATTGCCCGATGCAGCGGTCGTCTTAGGCTGCCATGATGAAATTGAATGGGCAAATAAATCAGCCATGAAAGTGCTGGGCTTGCAGAGAGCCGATAAAGGTCAGCGAATAATTAATTTATTCCGTCATCCCGATTTTCTCAGTTATTTGCAGTTGGGTAATTTTGACAATGCCATCATTATCCCCTCACCGATAGATAACGGTATTATTCTATCTGTTAGAGTTGTCGCCTACGGTGCCGGGTTGCGGCTATTGCTGGCTCAGGATGTTACGCAATTAAAAAAAATGGAGAGTATGCGCAAGGATTTTGTCGCTAACGTATCACACGAACTGAGGACCCCGCTGACGGTGCTTAAAGGCTATCTGGAGACCTTAAAAGACATGGATGATCAGGACTCTCCCTTACTCACCAATTCGCTGCGCCAAATGCAAAATCAGACAGAAAGAATGGAGCATCTGGTTGATGATTTGCTGCTGTTGACTCGGCTGGAAACGCAAAGAAAAAAAACAGTCTGTGTTGATGTATGTGGGCTTTTGGCAGCGATTTGCAATGAGGACGGGAATGTTAAAAGCGCGTCCGAAAGAATACAGTTGTCATTAGAAACTCCGACAGGGCTTATTGGTGTCCAAGAAGACTTACGAAGCGCATTCAGCAATCTCCTCATCAATGCATTGAAATATTCACCGGAAGAGTCTTTGGTAAGTGTTCGCTGGTATAGAGACGGCGATGGTGTCAGGCTTGATGTGACCGATCAAGGCGAAGGTGTTGCACCGGTTGAGATTCCAAGGATTACTGAGCGTTTTTATCGTGTTGATGTTAAGAGAAAGCAAAAATTAAGCGGTACCGGTTTGGGGTTGGCGATCGTTAAACATGTTTTACTCAATCACAATGCACGGTTGGAAATAGTCAGTGAACTGGGTAAAGGCAGCTGTTTTAGCTGCATCTTTCCCGAAAGCATTGTCTGTTACGAGCAGGAGTGATTAAAAAAGGTAACTACTCGCCCGCTTTGAATTAAGGGTGCAGGTGCTTGATTTCAAAGGACGTATCAATACCTCCTTGTAGCTATCTGCAACATCCATGCTGCAGAAGCCTTTTCAATCAACCACCGACACCCACTAAAATTGGAGGGGGTGAGCAGATACAAAAAAAGTTAAATTGTTAACAGTATTTATGCGTAGCACTTAAGTACAATTCTAATAAGTTGTTTTTAGGGTAATAATGTAGCCGTAAATATAAATTAACTAAAATTCCCCTCATAAATTAATAAAAATTAAAAAAGTAACTATTCAGGTTAATGTTAAAAAGCTCCTGTTTGAGAAAAATCAAACGTTTGGCTTTGTCTGAAGTGCCAATAAAAACATAATCTTACGCCTTTTGTTAGTGGATTGGTTTGGTCAATTTTGTATAAATGAGTTGTTTTTTATGTTCATTCGCTTGTTATTCTATTAAGGTGAATTTAATACAAGCTAAGGATAATGCCAAATGTGAAGGATCATATTTGTATTATAGGTCATACATCTTTTAACTCGTGTGTATGGCTCAATTTTAAACAAAGGGATTCTTTAGTAATCGTATAAGTCAGGCTAAACCTATCGTGAGGTAGGGACGGAAAGCCAAGAGTCTGAATATTGTTTTTCTGTTCAGACAGTCGGGTTGCACTTTTCAAAATGGGTGTAATTATGTTTCTTAAAAAATCTCTTAGTGTTTTAATTTTAATGGTTGTGACCAGTGTGGCTTCGGCTAATTGGGTTGCAACAGACAGTAGCAGTGTATTTACTTCTATAAATGCATTTACACCAGCAACAGATATGTTCGGAATTTTTGGCGGATCAGCAGATATTTCTACTGATGCCCCTATTCTGACATTTTCCGGCGAATTCTTAGATCCCGCTTCAACAATTAACTGGAGTTCTTCACCAGCTAGTTCGGTTGCAAGTGATTTTAAAGTAGCTTGGAAATTTGCCGGTAACTGGTATCTGCCTTTTTCAGTAGGTCCAGTGTTAAACGTAGCAGATACTTATCAGTTCGTATTTTTAGCGCTCGGTCCAACCGTAGGAAGTACAGTTTTGTATTCAACTGATATTCAGCCAGTACCATTACCTTCTGCTGTTTGGATGTTCGGCGCTGGTTTAGTGGGTCTTTTATCAAGTGTCGGCCGCAAAAAAAGCATTTCAGCTAAAGTTGTGACTGCATAATAGTTGTATCCAGTTTAGAAGGGGGCGCTTGCGCCCCTTTTTTATGTTTAATTTTTTGATTTTCTGCTATTTATTCTAAAGTCCCTATCGACCTGCACATCGGTTTATCGACTTCAAGTCCACCGACTCGTCCCGCATAAATATCCGCTTGTACTTGCCTCAAAAAACGCTATCGCTTATCCTCGCCTAACCAGTGGGCGTGTTTAAATTGAGTACTTATCTGAAAAATTTAATGTCGCAAAATATAACATTGAATATCCGGAAGTAATTTTTGCTATGCACCTAATCGAATGGCTTATCAAGGTTAGCCATTCCGTTATTTCGAGTCAGTCAATATTAAGTCGACGATTAGCTATATTGACTTTTTTAACGTCTAATTTAATGAGAAAAGTCATATGAATGTTTCTTTAAAGAAAATATTTAATAATTTTCTAATAGGTATTTTTGCCGTTATCCCCATCGTTATTGTGCTGCAGATTGTCATTTTTGTTAAAGACAGAGTCGCTGATCTTTTCGGGCTGGTCTACGGTTATGCCGATAGTTATCTGTATACATCCGTGGTTTTTGCAGTCAGTTTTTTATTGTTGGTGTTAATTGGCCATAAAATAGTCAAAGAAGGTAAATTTTGGGCTATTGCCGCTTTTGATTTCATCATTGACAGAATTCCGCTGTTAAACAGTATCTATCGCGTCACTAAAAAAGTGATCAATATGTTTTCTTCTCATGATAGAAAAGATGCGCGTGAAGTGGTGTATGTGGAATACCCAAAAGAAGGACTTTGGGTGCCTGCGTATGTGACCAACAAGTTTGAAGACAGTTATATTTTGTTTATTCCTACGTCGCCCAATCCCACCTCCGGTTTTACCGTTATCGTCAATAAGTCAAAAGTGATTAAATCCGAGATGAATGTAGAGCAGGCTACTAGTTTTATAATCAGTGTCGGAGTGGATTATGACAAAATCACTGAAGTGAATAATTTATCCTGATGAATGTGTTTCATGAGTGGCTTAATCAACTAAGTGGTTTTGTTTGGGGACCTGCTACGATGGCTCTTTTGCTGGGTATGGGGATTTACCTGACATTGGGGCTTAAAGCTTTTACCTGGCTTAATACCCCGCATGCGTTCGTTTCACTTTGGCGCGGAAGAAAATCCGAACAGGAAGGTGACATCACGCCTTATCAAGCCCTTATGACGGCTTTATCCGCTACCATAGGCACAGGCAATATCGCCGGAGTTGCTACCGCCATTTACATGGGCGGTCCTGGAGCAGTCTTTTGGATGTGGATGACCGCTTTGTTTGGTATGTCCACCAAATATGCGGAGTCGTTGCTGGCTGTTAAGTATAGAGAGACCGATCATTTGGGTAAGCATGTGGGCGGCCCCATGTACTACATCAAGAATGGTTTGGGAAAACGATGGTATTGGTTGGCTCCGTTATTTGCGACATTCGGGACTTTGGCATCATTTGGAATAGGGAATATGGTTCAGGCAAATTCAGTTGCCGGTGCGCTGTTACTTCAGTTTGATCTATCAAATGAGGTAACAGCGGTGATACTGACCATTCTGACCGCATTTGTGATTTTGGGAGGAATTACCCGGATTGCCGAAGTGGCCGAAAAATTAGTTCCTTTCATGGCGATTGGCTATGTCTCAGGTTCACTCCTGGTTATCGGCATCAATATTGAGTCCGTGCCAGCCGCATTTATCACGATAATTCACAGTGCATTTAATCCTACGGCTGCGACAGGCGGTTTTGCCGGAGTGGGCGTATGGGCGGCAGTCCGATATGGCGTGGCAAGAGGCATTTTTTCCAATGAAGCAGGGCTGGGAAGTGCGCCTATTGCCCATGCAGCGGCCAAAACGCATAATCCTGTGCAGCAGGGGACAATTGCAATGCTGGGCACTTTTATCGATACACTGGTTATCTGTACGATGACCGCATTGGTCATTGTCATTACTGATTCATGGGATAGCGGAGAGAATGGCGCGGCCTTAACGGCATTAGCTTTCAACAGCGCTTTACCGGGATGGGGTGGCTATATTGTTGCTTTTGGAATCGTCATTTTTGCGTTTACAACCCTTGTAGGCTGGAGTTATTACGGCGAACGATGCGCGGAATTTTTGTTTGGGATCAAGGTGATTCTGCCGTTTCGTGTTCTGTGGATTTGTGCCGTTCCTTTGGGTGCAATGGGGAAATTGAGTACGATATGGTTATTAGCCGATATCATGAACGGCTTGATGGCAATCCCTAACTTAATTGCCTTGGCGCTATTAAGCCCTGTTGTTTTTCGCTTGACATCGGATTATCGCTGCACCAGTGGGTCAGCAAAATGAAGACTTTTTTTTTGATAGAGGGGATTTAAATGGTAAAAATTCTGGCGTTTTCGGGAAGTGCTCGGAAAGATTCTTTTAATCAGAAATTAGTTGCGTTGGCTGCGGAAGGCGCCGAAAAAGCGGGCGGGGAAGTTACCGTCATCAATCTGGCTGATTATCCGATGCCGATTTTTGATCAGGATTTTGAAACTGAACAAGGTATGCCTGAAACAGCCAAAGCATTTAAAAAACTTTTGATAGCACATGACGGTTTTTTAATAGCCTCACCCGAATATAACAGTGCTTTTACCCCCTTACTTAAAAATGTCCTGGATTGGGCTTCCCGTAAAGAGGGCGACGAACAACCTTTGGTCGCTTATCGGGGTAAATGTGCAGCGATTATGTCGGCTTCACCCGGCGCATTGGGCGGGTTAAGGGGCTTGGTGTTTTTAAGAATGCTTTTGGCTAATATCGGCGTTGTGGTTTTACCCGGTCAATATGCTTTGACCCATGCCGGTCAAGCTTTTTCAGTTAATGGTCGATTAAGCGATGACCAGAGCAATACATCCGTTCTGAATTTGGGTGCGGAACTGGTTAAATATTCATCAAAATTAAAAGCTGATTGAATTGTGACGGTGAATCCTCATGCATATAATCAATTCAATGTTGTTTTAGCATTCACTTCTTATTCATGCTGTTCGGCGCAAGCTTTATCCAAACTTCAAAGAGGAAGGATAAGCAAATGAACAGCATAAGCAAACTAATCCTATTGGCCGTGTTAGTGACGGTTTCCGGTTGTGCATCGCGCGGGATTTATCAAAGCACCGAATATTATCCCGTTTACCCCCGTTCTGACACCCGTATCTACAGCAGTTATTATTCGTCCAGGCCTGCCTACCGAGATTATTACGCACCTGCACCCGTGCGAATAATTGAGCGCAGAACGCCGGTTACTGTAATCAACAAAAGGGTTGAGGTCGTAAGGCCTGTCCCTAAATGGCAAGGCCCGTGGGATAGAAATGATCGCAGGTATGATCGGAGAAGAGATGGATTTGATTACTCTCGCAAAGGAGACGACAAAGACCGTCGAAGAGCTGAAGCTCGAAATGAAAGGCGAGAAGGGTCCCGAAGTGAACAAGTGATTCCGCAAGAGAGCAGTCGCCGCGAAGTGCCTTCATACAATCGGCGTGAGGGAAGAGTAGCAAGAGCCGAAAGAAGCGAAAGTCAAACGATTGCCCGTAATACCCAATTGAACCAAAGTGAACCTAGGCAGCAAGAAAAAAGAATGGAGAGACAAGAAAGAAGAATGGAACGACGGGAAAGAGAAGGAAGCAATGAAAGAGGCGGTCGGCGTGAATAGTTGCCGTTGTGCTTTGGAGGCCGGAGCAAGAAACTTCCGGCCTCATTTCAATGGCTGGATTATAGCGTAATCAACGCATCACCCACCGCAACAGCGGCGCCATCTTTGACATTCAATGCAGTTACAGTGCCGCTGTTTTTAACGCGAACTTCGGTTTCCATTTTCATGGCTTCCATAATCACAACTACATCACCTTCTTTAACGACACTACCCACGCCTACATTAATTTTCAGAATGTTACCCGCCATTGGCGCACGGACGATTTCGCCAGTGGAAATTGCGGTTGGCGGAACAACAGTTTGCTGTGTTTCGGCGGGTTGTTGAATCACAAGTCCAGTTCCACCAGGAGCTACAACAACATTGTAATTACGTCCGTCAACATTGACAGAGTAACTTTCGGTTGCATTGGGCTGGCTGGCCTTTAGTGGTTTAGGAGGCGCTTTGCATGGCGCTGGCTCAAAAGCATCGGCTTTGCCCCGATTGGCAATAAACTTCCAGCCGATTTGAGCAAACATGCCATTAATTAAAGCATCTTCTTCAATATTATCAGCCAATTTTACCTGTTCAGACTGGGCTTTGGCCTTAACTTCAGCAATTAATTTATTCATTTCCGGTGCCAATAAATCAGCAGGCCGGCACGTTATAGGTGTGGCTCCCTCAAGCACACGATCTTGCAGCGTTTTGTTGACAGGTGCTGGCGTGGCGCCATATTCACCTTTCAAAACACCGGCTGATTCTTTGGTGATGGTTTTATACCGTTCACCGGTTAAAATGTTGATAACAGCCTGGCTACCGACAATCTGCGACGTGGGCGTTACCAGCGGGAGAAAACCGAGGTCTTCTCTAACGCGCGGAATCTCGGCAAGTACCTCGTCAAAGCGGTCAGCAGCACCTTGCTCTTTTAGCTGGCTTTCCATGTTAGTGAGCATGCCTCCTGGAACCTGGCTGACTAAGATGCGGCTGTCTACGCCTTTGAGGTTGCCTTCAAATTGCGCATATTTTTTGCGGATGTCGCGGAAATAGGCAGCAATATCTTCCAGTGGCTTGATGGATAGCCCGGTATCTCGCGGTTGTCCAGACAGAGCGGCGACTATTGTTTCCGTTGGACTGTGACCGTACGTCATGCTCATCGATGAAATAGCGGTGTCGACATTATCCACTCCCGCTTCGGCCGCTTTAAGCAGGGTCGCAACACTGAGTCCGGTGGTAGCGTGGCAATGCAAGTGGACAGGAATTGACAGGCTTTTTTTCAATTGGCTGACTAATTCGTAAGCGTCATAAGGTTTTAGGAGCCCAGCCATGTCTTTAATGCAGACCGAATGGGCCCCCATATCTTCTATTTGTTTGCCTTGCGTAACCCACATAGCTTGTGTGTGAACAGGGCTGACGGTATAAGAAATGGTACCTTGAGCGTGCGCATCCGTTGTAAGAACGGCTTTGACAGCTTGTTCGATATTTCGCATGTCGTTCATCGCATCAAAGATACGAAACACATCAATACCATTGATGGCGCAACGTTCGACGAACTTATCGACAACGTCATCGGCATAATGCCGGTAACCCAGTAAATTTTGACCTCTTAACAACATTTGTTGAGGTGTGCGAGGCATCGCTGCTTTGAGTAAACGAAGGCGTTCCCAAGGGTCTTCACCCAAATAACGAATGCAGGCATCAAAGGTCGCGCCTCCCCAGGTTTCCAATGACCAGAAACCAACCTGATCGAGTTTGGCGCATACAGGCAGCATATCTTCAATGCGCAGACGAGTCGCCAGAAGCGATTGGTGTGCGTCTCTCAGAACAACTTCGGTTATGCCTAAGGATTGAGTATTATGATCATTCATACTTTTTTCTCTGAGAATGGAGATTCGCTCGATTGAGCTTTCAATGTGTGCTGCTAAGATTAGGTTTTAGAAGCCTGCCAAACAATCATTTACTGTTGTGAATGCTGTTTTCTATAGTGATGAACAGCAGCCGAAATTGCTGCGATCACGCCTGAATCAATCGATTTTTTCTTGGCTACAAGGCTTGGAATTGGCGGAGGGACGGCGAGTGGCTCCGGAAAAAAACGGGTAATGAGTGAAGACATTACGTTGATAGCAACCACCAGTAACGCTAAAAACAAGAATACAATGCCCATTCCTATCAGCATTAGTTCAACGCCGCTCTCTAACATTTCGTTCATGACTAATGACCAAAGTAAAAATTAACCAGTTCCGAAATTGTATCATAAAGGCTTACAGGCGTTTTGAGCTGTTTTTCCATGCGATATCGAAGGACTAATGCCGGGATTGCTTTGTTTCGACAGCAGATTATGCGGGGTATGGTGTTCTTGAAAGTCGGATAAGCGATTCAACGGTTGAAACTATCAGTGGATTGTTTTTGTCGTTATAGTTTGACGTGCAGTTTAAAGGGATTGAGCGAACTCCGATTGACCATGAAAGTCAGTCCGTTAATAGAAAAGATTGGTTTAACTGACGGTAGGCGGCACGAAAAGCCTTTTTAAGGTCGTCATTTTTGACAGCTGATAATAAACTATGCAGTTAATATGGTTAAGTATATTCAAAGAGTAGGTTGAGACAATGACTAAACAAACAGATAAAACGGACGAATGGCAAGATAAATTGACCCCGGAACAATTTAATGTCTGCTGGAATAAAGGCACCGAACCTCCTTTTACCGGGAAATATGCAGACTGTAAAAAAGAGGGGGTTTATCATTGTGTGTGCTGCGGAAATGCGCTTTTTGATTCGACAACAAAGTACGATTCGGGTTCCGGTTGGCCCAGCTTTTGGGACGTGATCTCGGACAATAGCCTCGATCAAATCGCCGACACCAGTCACGGGATGAGACGGATAGAAATAATCTGTAAAAACTGTGGTTCGCACTTGGGGCATGTTTTTAATGACGGACCAGAACCAACAGGATTGCGTTATTGCATTAATTCCGCGTCGCTGGACTTGCAAGAAAGATCATGAACAGTAAACAGAGGGTTCAAAATTTACTAGACTTTATCGATGCAAGCCCGAGTTCATGGCATGCTGTCAACTCAATCGAGAAAAAGCTTCTGGATTGTGAGTTTGTCAGATTGAACGAGCAGGACGGGAGGCACTTAAAACAGGGCGGTCGTTACTATGTGGTACGTGACGATTCTTCGATCATCGTATTTGTGATGGGGCAAAAACCGCTGGCGGAAACCGGTTTCAAAATTATTGGCGCTCATACCGATTCGCCGGGATTGCGATTAAAACCCAATCCGGTCATGGGCGCAGATAATTTTGTCAGGATCGGCGTGGAAGTTTACGGTGGACCGATTTTGGCCACTTTTACTGACAGGGATTTGAGTCTGGCAGGGAGGATTAGCTATCGGTCCGAACAGGGGATATCAACCAAACTGGTTGATTTTTCCAGACCGTTACTTAGGTTGCCAAATTTGGCGATTCATATGAATCGAACCGTCAATGATGATGGCTTGAAATTAAATAAGCAGCTTGAACTGCCTCTGATATTTTCACTGGTTAAAGATCAAATAACACCCCAGCAGCAATTTTTGACAACATTGGCTGAACAGGCTGAAGTTGATGCGTCTGCAATTTTGTCCTGGGAGTTGAATGTTTACGACACTCAAAAGGGAGCCTTTTGGGGCGCGGAAGACGAGTTTTACGCGAACAGTCAGTTGGATAATCTGGCGTCCTGTCATGCTGGGCTCACGGCGCTGCTCAACGACAATGTTTTAAAAGCGGACGCTACTTTGGTCTGTGCGTTTTTCGATCATGAGGAAATAGGCAGCACTACTGCTAAAGGCGCGGACGGCAGTTTTCTCTCTGACATCCTGCAACGCATTGGCATGGCGGGTGATGAGATAAAAGGCGAGGATTATCAACGTGCTTTGGCAAGCAGCTTTATGATCAGCGCCGATATGGCTCATGCCTACCAGCCGAATTTTCCAATGGCTTATGAGCCGGATCATAAAGTATTGGTTAATCATGGGCCGGTTATAAAAGTCAATGCAAATCATAGGTATGCAACTAACAGCGTTTCCGAGGCCCTGTTCGCGTCCTGGTGCGAAGCTGTAAATGTGCGTTATCAAAAGTATGCACATCGAACCGATTTACCCTGTGGCAGTACGATTGGTCCGCTGACTTCCGCCAGGCTGGGAATTAACACCGTAGATGTGGGTAATCCAATGTGGGCCATGCACAGTCTAAGGGAAAGCGCCGGGGTTGAAGACCATGCGGCAATGATTGAAGTGATGAAATGGTTTTTTCTGCATTGAGTTTTTGAGAGATCAGTACTACTGATGCTTAAGCCTAGACTGTTCTCAAAAACGGTTGAACTTGTCTTGGGGTGTTGATTTAAAAGCTCAAGTCATGTAAATAACAGCTAAGTATCTGAATTATAAAAGTTGAGCGGGATTATTTTTTACGGGTGAAGCTTCGGTATTGCAGGATGGAGATGTCTGGTTGCGTTCTCATGTATACAGCGACTGGAAAAATAGGTGATTGTTACAGTTGCGAATTAATTCGCAAACTGGGGATAAACTCACACCCCCACAGAGGCTTGACCCTACACTTTATGGCTATAACGCTGGGTTTGGGAGACCATAAACGGATAAGCTATTTTTTACTGACATCCTGAGCTTATTTTTTCACTTGTTTGAGGGAATTTTTGTGCGATTAAGTCAATGGCGAGAAAAATATAATCGCTATATCAATAAATCAAGTATCAAACAAAAATTTTCTTTTGTCACATTTGGTACTTTCAGTATTCTTTTGCTGCTGAACTGCAGTTTCATGGAAATAAAGGACCTGGCAAACATTAGGACATCAACGATTGAAAGTCTGGAAGCGGTTGCTACCAATATAAGTTTTCGTAGCGGTTCAGCGCTCAATTTGGATGATAGAGCGGTAGTCGAGGAAAATCTTCGGGTGAGTAAAGGGCTGGACTACATAGACCAAATTTGCATTTATGACACGAATGGAAATGTTTATAGCCGTTTGGCAAAAAGAGCCTCAGCACTGGTTTTTTGTCCCGTTTATTCAGAGGTGAACCAAAGTGTTTTGGGTTGGTTCAAAGTCAAAATTTCAACGCCCATTCAATTTGAGAATAAAACAGTAGGGCTGGTCTTTATAGAAGCTGATCTGGGTCATTTGTATTGGGCGCAGCTTAACGTTCTTTATTGCATTTTTGGTATCCTCGCGGGAGCCAGTGTTTTTACCTATTTTTTATCGTTGTATTTAAACAAGAACATTATTGTTCCTATCGGTCGATTGGTAAAAACGCTCAAAAAAATCAGCCTTGATAAAAACTACGAGCTGCGTGCCCAAAAAAGTAATAACGATGAGGTCGGCCTGTTAATCGACACCTTTAACGGTATGTTAGCGACGGTTGATAGGCAGAACAAAGCCCTGGTCGAAGCCAGAAACCGATATCTTCTTTTATTTGATGATAACCCCTCAATGATATTCAATATAGAAGAAGAGGGCGGGATCATCTCAGTCAACAAGTTTGGGGCCCGTCAATTAAGTCAAACTGCAAACCGTTTACACGGGTTTTCACTTTTTGACTTTGTTCATCCGGATGACCGGAATGAAATGCGACACATCTTGAATTTGTGTACCTCCGAGTTGGATAAAGTTCATAAGCTGGAATTGCGGCTTATCTGTGTTGATAAAAAAGTCATCTGGGTTAGAGGTGCTATCCGATCTACCCGGCAAAGTAATGGAAAAGTGAATATTTTATTGGTTTGCGAAGATATTACCGAGACAAGAAAGCTTAATGAAAAAATTGCGCATCAGGCCAGGCACGATGAATTAACCGGATTACTGAATCGTAGCGAGTTCGACAGGCAAATTCAGCAGGCCTTGCTTTCCGCCCATAACAATAGAACGGAGTATGCCCTGTGCTACCTTGATTTGGACCAGTTTAAGGTGGTTAATGATACCTGCGGACATATTGCGGGAGACGAATTGCTCCGGCAGTTGGGCGCCTTGCTAAAAAAACAGATTCGCCAGGATGATTTATTAGCCCGTTTGGGTGGCGACGAATTTGGCATTTTGATGCGGGGTTGTTTGTTGTCACAGGCTTATAACGCCTGTGAAAAAATTCGCAATGCGGTACAGAATTTTCAATTCGCCTGGGAAGATCGTATATTCAGAGTAGGCATCAGTATTGGGATAGCCAGCATTAACAGCATCAGCGGCAACAGTATCGAGTCGCTAAAAGAAGCTGATGCGGCCTGTTATGCCGCCAAAGAAAAAGGCCGTAACCGGGTGCATGTGTTCAGGCCCAATGACCAGGAACTGGCCTCACGGCAGGGTGAAATGCAATGGGTTGAAAAAATTCAGCAAGGTATTATCAATAACCGGTTCTGTCTTTTTGGCCAGCCCATCGTGCCGATTGATGGCCGTGAAGAAGGCTTGCATTTTGAAACATTGATTCGCTATCAGGATGCTGAGGGGCACATAATCCCACCCGGTGCATTTTTAACGGCAGCGGAACGCTACAATCTGGCCGCTGATTTGGATAAATGGGTCATTTCCACGTTATTTGAATGGATGGCTAAAAGACCCGGATTTATCGAAAACTTGGCTATGTGTTCGGTCAATTTGTCCGGGCTATCGCTATCCGATGAAACGATGCTCGACTTCATATCGGAGCAATTTAACCAATGGAAGATTCCTACTCATCGTATTTGTTTTGAAATAACCGAAACGGCGGCAATCGCCAGTTTGTCCAATGCGACCCACTTTATCAGGACGTTAAAACAAGAGGGCTGTTTCTTCTCCTTGGATGATTTTGGCAGCGGATTGTCATCATTTGCTTATTTAAAGAATTTGCCTGTCGACTTTCTCAAGATAGACGGATTGTTTGTAAAGGATATTGTCGATGACAAGGTTGATTTGGCTATGGTGCGGTCAATTAATGAGGTCGGTCATGTCATGGATAAAAAAACCATCGCCGAATTTGTAGAGAATGATGAAATTCTCAATATATTGAAACAACTGGGCGTCGACTACGCTCAGGGTTACGGAATTGGCAAACCGGTGCCACTTTCCAAGCTATGACTAACGGAAATTAACGGCCTACAGCATCATTATTCCCATTAAAAACACTCAGCGGTTCCAACCTCGACATGTTCTGTGCCCGTGACAATTTAGCCCCTATGGACGGGGAGTTGTTTCACTTGAAAGGATTTTATCCAAAACCGGAAGCCGATCATTTGTTTGAAATCCTGATAAATAACCTGGCTTGGCAGGAAGAAGCCATTTGGCTGTTTGGCCGCTGGGTCAAGGTGCCTCGTTTAATGTGTTGGTATGGGGACCCGCAGGCGCGCTATACCTATTCAAAGGTTGAGCACATACCGTTGGCTTGGACATCTGACCTGATCGGTATTCGGCAGCGGCTTGAAAAAACCTGCGGTCACTCTTTTAACAGCGTTCTGGCTAACTTGTACCGTGATGGCAAGGATTCAATGGGTTGTCATGCCGATAATGAAAAAGAACTGGGCCCCAATCCCGTCATTGCTTCAGTCAGTTTCGGTGACACCAGAATCTTTAGGTTGATCCACAACACAACTAAATACCGCATTGATTTGGATTTGGAGCTGGGTGATTTAGTGGTGATGGCGGGCAGTTTACAAAGCCATTGGCGGCATAGCGTTCCGAAAACAAAGCAGAATAAGACTCCGCGCATCAATCTGACGTTCAGGCAAGTGCTGACAGTTGAGAATAAGCCAGAAAATGGCCTGGAACGGGAAGTGTAAACTCCCGTTCCTTGACATTAAACCGAAAACCGTAGTTTGTGGCTCAAAGGATGCCTGTAAGTTTTATGGCTTTATCGCCTTAAAGCCGATATCGGTACGGTAATACATGGCATCCCAATGAATCTTTTGAGCCAGGGCATAAGCTTTTTCTTGCGCGGCTTTGACCGTGTCACCCAAGGCGCAGGCGCATAATACCCGCCCCCCATTAGTAATAACTTCCCCGTCTTGCAATAAAGTACCGGCGTGAAACACTTTACAATCAGCATCTTCAGAGTCGGGCAAGCCACTTATCACGTCGCCTTTTTGATACTGGTCAGGGTAACCGCCTGCAGCCAGAACAACGCCCAGAGCCGGACGCTCATCCCATTCGGTTTCCATGGTATCGAGATTACCCGCTAATGCGGCTTCACACAGCGTCACCAAATCGCTGTTCAGTCGCATCATAATAGGCTGGGTTTCAGGATCACCAAACCGGCAGTTAAATTCCAGCACTTTAATGTTGCCGTCAGGACTGATCATTAAGCCCGCATATAAAAATCCCGTGTAGGTGTTGCCATCTGCTGCCATGCCTTTAAGTGTAGGGGCAATTACTTCCTCCATCACTCGCTTATGAATGGCATCCGTAACAACCGGTGCAGGGGAGTACGCTCCCATGCCGCCGGTGTTAGGACCCTGGTCCCCGTTATCACGCGCTTTATGGTCCTGTGAGGTGGCCATGGGCAATGCATACCGGCCATCGGCAATGACGATAAAGCTGGCTTCTTCTCCAGCCAAAAACTCCTCGATAACCACGCGGCTGCCGGCTTCGCCAAACGCATTGCCTGACAACATATCTTTTACGGCAGATATGGCTTCTTGTTCGGTCTGAGCGACGATCACGCCTTTTCCCGCAGCCAGGCCGTCTGCTTTGACTACGATAGGCGCGCCCTTATTTTTAATGTACTCAATGGCATTTTCCGCATCGGTAAACGTTTCATAGTCTGCGGTAGGTATATGATGCCGTGCCATGAAATCTTTACTGAAACGCTTGGAACCTTCTAGCTGCGCCGACTTGGCGGTTGGGCCGAAGCAGTTAAGTCCGGCTGCGCTAAATTGATCGACAATGCCGTTTACCAAAGGTACTTCCGGCCCTACGATCGTCAAATCAATGCCTTGTTGCCGGGCAAAGGCGAGTAGTTCAGGGATGTTATCGGCTGCAATAGCGACATTTTCGAGCTGAGGTTCAAGTGCGGTGCCGGCATTTCCAGGGGCGACAAAAACTTTTTTTACTCGGGGTGACTGGGCTGCTTTCCATGCCAGGGCATGTTCACGGCCGCCATTGCCGACGATTAATACTTTCATAATGAGATCTCACTCCGGGGTACGCTGGACGTTGATTGCAGGTCAAAAGCGTGATGTCTAAAGACCTGCCGGTGTTTATCAATTAAAGGATGAACTCAATGCTCTCACCTGAAATCGCCGGATGAAATTTGCCGGTATCTGGTGGTCCAAGGACTCATCCGGTAATGAATGCTGTTTGTCAGTAGCTTAATGCCGAAAATGACGCATGCCGGTAAATACCATGGCAATATCATGTTCGTTGGCGGCAGCGATGACTTCATCATCGCGCATCGAACCACCCGGTTGAATCACTGCACGGATACCCGCTTCGGCTGCCGAATCAATCCCGTCCCGGAAGGGAAAAAATGCATCTGAAGCCATTACCGATCCTTCGACGGCAAGACCTTCATCCGCGGCTTTGATGCCGGCAATTTTAGCCGAATAAACCCTGCTCATTTGCCCGGCGCCTACGCCAATCGTTCTTTCGTTTTGGCCATAAACAATGGCATTTGATTTGACAAATTTTGCGACTTTCCAGGCAAACAGCAGATCGCGCATCTCCTGTTCGGTGGGAGCTCGCTGGCTGACCAGTTTTAAATCTGCGGCAGTAATCGTGCCTATGTCTTTGTCCTGGACCAGCAGGCCGCCGGAAACGCGTTTGAAATCAAGTGCGGGATCCTGATTGTCTTGCCAGTAACCACAGCTTAGAACACGAATATTCTGTTTGGCAGCAAGTACTGCAAGTGCTTCACTTTGAATGGCCGGCGCGATGATGACTTCAACAAACTGCCTTTTGATAATTTCCGCTGCTGTTGCGCTATCAAGTTCTCGGTTGAAAGCGATGATACCCCCGAATGCCGAAGTCGGGTCGGTCGCATAGGCCAAGTCGTAAGCCTCTAGGTTAGTCTCTGCAACGGCAACACCGCAAGGATTGGCGTGTTTGACGATGACGCAGGCTGAACGGCCTGAAAACGATTTAACGCATTCCAGTGCGGCATCCGTGTCTGCGATATTGTTGAATGACAGCTCTTTGCCCTGATGCTGAATGGCAGAAGCCACGGTTCCTGGTTTTGGATAATGATCACGGTAAAAGGCGGCTTGCTGGTGGGGATTTTCGCCGTAGCGCATCGTTTGAACACGTTTGAATTGAAGGTTCAGTGTTTCAGGAAACTGTTGTTGATTAACCTTCGCCAAGTAACTGGCTATCATGGTGTCGTAGTCTGCGGTATGTTCAAAACATTTCAGCGCCAGATTAAAGCGGGTGGCTTGAGTCAACTCGCCGTGTTGCGCTGCCAATTCAGCCAGTAACAGCGGGTAATCTTCCGGATTAACTACAACCGCAACATCATTATGATTTTTAGCAGCGGCGCGGATCATTGTCGGGCCACCTATGTCGATGTTCTCAATGGCTGTCTCCAGATCACAATCAGGCTTGGCGATGGTTTGGGCAAAAGGATAGAGATTCACGACCACCATGTCGATAGGCTGGATGTCATGAGCGGCCATGATCCCATCATCGATGCCGCGCCGACCTAAAATGCCGCCATGGATTTTAGGGTGCAAGGTTTTGACCCGGCCGTCCATCATTTCCGGAAACCTGGTGTAGTCCGATACTTCAATGACTGCAATGCCTTGTTCGGACAAGAGTTTTGCCGTACCACCGGTGGACAGCAATTCGATGCCGCTTGCGCTGAGAGACCGGCAAAAATCGATAATACCGGTTTTATCCGAGACGCTGATCAGCGCGCGATTTATTTTTTTATTCATGAAAATCTCTGGAGAAAGAATCGTAAAAGAAACAGGAATGCAGAAAAATCAATACCGCAATAACGTTAACTAAAGAAAAACGGATAAAGAGGAAACATAGTTCACTGGGTGGTGGTCATTTTGAACTTTAACTTATGAAAGTCCGTATTGTTCAAGCTTTTTTCTGAGCGTACTTCGGCTCAGTCCCAATACCTTTGCTGCCTTGGTTTGATTATATCCGGCTTGTTGCAGGGTAATTTCCAGCAGCGGTTTCTCAACCTCACTGATGACCATCGCATAAAGTCCGGCTGTCTCATGTCCGTTTAGCTGCGCAAAATAATGCTCTACAGCTTGTTTGACATGAATAGAAAGGGGAATTTGGGTGGTTTCTTTACTGTTGATATTGATCACCTTAGCGGATTTGTGTATTGCTTCCATTGTGCTGTTCATTTCTTAAGTAAAGAGGCTAAAAGCCAGATTAACTGACGCTAACTGTTCAGGCGGTTGCTGAGCCTTGTTGATTTTATCTTTGAGTGAAGCCGGCAAGATGCCTCTATGACCAAAATACCAACCGATATGCTTTCTTGCTATTCTAACACCGGTCAGGTTTCCGTAGAAACTGTAGAGTTGATCCAGGTGTTCCAGAACCGTGTTTTTTAATTGTAAAACATCCGGTTTTTTTAGGACACTGCCGGTTTGGAGATAATGATCTATCTCCTTAAAAATCCAGGGATTGCCCTGAGCTCCCCGGCCGATCATCAAGGCATCAGCACCCGTGTAGCTAAGAACCTCATGCGCTTTTTGCGGGCAGGTGATGTCACCGTTGGCGATGACAGGAATTCTAATCGACTCTTTAATCTGTCTTATGGTTTCGTATTCTGCTTGACCTGAAAACTTACAGGCACGGGTTCTGCCATGAATAGTCAGTGCCGCTATCCCCGCATTTTCAGCAAGGGTTGCAATCGCTAAAGCATTACGGTTTTGCAGGTCCCAGCCCGTGCGCATTTTTAACGTAACAGGGACTGAGACTGCCTTGACAACGGCTTCAAGAATCTCGGAGACCAAGGCTTCATCTCTCATGAGTGCAGAGCCTGCGGCAACTGAACAGACTTTTTTGGCAGGGCAGCCCATGTTGATATCGATAATCTGGGCGCCCCGTTCAACATTGATCTTGGCGGCTTCAGCCATGTGCATCGGATCCGTGCCCAAAATCTGAACGGCACGTAATCCGGTTTCTCCTGTGTGTTCGGATTTGAGCAGTGTTTTTTTATGCTGCTGCAAATCCGGTTTTGAAGTGACCATTTCAGATACGGCCATGCCTGCGCCTAATAGCTTGCACAAATTTCTGAACGGCAGGTCAGTCACGCCGGCCATCGGGGCAAGTATCAATGGACTGCCGAGTTTATAAGGGCCTATCTGCATGGACATTAATAATCAAAAAAGGGCGGGTATCATACCGCAATAAACGTAAAAAGCTGCCTATATAACAGCCGCTAATGCTAATTTCCAGATCCGGATTTTTTCATTCAGAGAGAGGCCGGCAAACGCTGGACTTGTCGACGGTAAACGGTGGTAAACAAGTGTGTTAATAGACGGATCAAGCGTGGACAGAACAAAATTTTTAAACAGTTTTTCGGCAGTGGCCCCGTTAAAGAAAACAGTGGTGATGTGGGGGTGTTCATTAAAAAAACAGCGAAAGTTATTTGGCTTGACGGACGCTTTTAGAATATGGGCATCCAGACTTCCGCTTCGGATGCAGTTTTGGATCACATCCCAGACGGCAATGCCGCGTTGTTCAAGCAGGTGTTTTTTAGTCTCGTAATCAGTTGTATCAAATTCATCAAACAGTGAAGCCATAATCGGCCAAAAAGCGTTGCGCGGGTGGCCGTAATACTGGTTTTTTTGTAAGGATTGAACGCCGGGCATCGAGCCTAAAATCAGTAGTTTAGAATCAGCAGTAGCTATTGGGCCGAATCCGGTCAAACTGTTCATCGACAACAGAGGAGTTTAGATAATAAAGACTGCTGTATGAATATTTAGGCTGGGTTGGCTATCGCCAACCGCAACCTTCGTAGCATTATCTTTGCTTAAGTGCTTCCCTATCGGGGCATCCTAGCGCCTGGCCCGGCAGGGAAGTCATCACAGTTTAGTTATCGGGCTTGTTTTCAGATGCAAACTCTTCGTTCCATATGGGATTGTCGCGGTCTTCCGGGGTTAATTTAGCCTCATCTTGTGGATAAACATGCCAAAAAGATTTATCGATAGCGCCTTCCATGTAACCTTCCTTTTTGTCGTGACCGAAAGGACACCACCAGTTTTCAACGATTTTAACCATGTAGGCATGCCATTCGAACAAAGCCACGCTGACCGGGCAATACCAGGTGCAGTTCAATATCCAAAACAGTTTGTACTGGGATGTGCTGCCTTTGAATGAGGCATCCATGGTAATTTGATCTTTCAGGGTATACCGGTGGCTGCTTCTGTTAGGCAGAAAGTCCGATAAAGTTTTGATATTTTTGGCACCCATCATGCGCAGATGGTAATACGTCAAGTAGGCACTGAGAAAAACAAAAGGCAGCGTGATGATCGGTAAATACACGAGTACCATCCCAATACCTCGTATCCATACGGGCTGTTCTTTGTAATGTCGACCTATTTCGACGCGATGGGTACAGGTTTCACAGGATTTCATTTGATAAGACCTCTCTTTGTTTTAGTTTTAGTGGATGGCGTCAATTGGTCGGCGTTCAGTAATTCGAAGATACTTTTACAACCACCACAGCAAAAGTTTATATCACCCTCTTCGGCTTTTAACGAAAAGCCTTTAATGGTAACGGGTAGATTACAGAGTGCGCAGGTAAGCGATGTTTTATTTTTAGTCACGGGTAACTAGTTATAAAGCAGTTATAAACTTGGCGACACATAGCAGAAATAAGTTTTCAGGTATTCCGTTTCCGGCATGCCCGGGTGAATAGGATGATCGGGGCCTTGGCTGCCGGTTCCAAAAAATGTCAAGTGCCGGTCAATATGACGTGCGGATGCACGCAGCAGTTCGTGCAGATTATCGCGGCTTAGATGATGCGAGCATGATGCCGATATGAGTATGCCGTTAGGCGACAAAATCTGTAATGCCATGTCATTAAGTCTCCGGTAAGCTTCAAAGCCCTGTTTAAAGTCTTTTTTGCGCTTGATCAATGCCGGTGGGTCCAGAACAATGATATCGAAATTTCGCTTGTCAGAACGCGCGGCTTTCAGAAAATCAAATACATCACTTTGGACGCAGTCAACCTTTTGTTCAACCCCATTGAGCCTGGCGTTTTCGGAGGCCAGTGACAAGGCGCTAGCGGAGGCATCGACACAGGTGACATGCTGAGCTCCATTTTTTGCCGCCGGAATGGCCCACGCTCCCGAGTAAGAAAATAAATCCAGTACTGTCAGGCCGCGGCATATATTCATGACTTCACGCCGGCTATTGCGATGGTCATAAAACCAGCCGGTTTTTTGACCCTTTAAAACATCGATGGCGAATTTTACACCATTTTCTTCGATGACAAGAACTTCGGGCATTTTGCCATAGGCGATTTGATTCTCCTGGGGTAAGCCTTCAAGTGCCCGCTGGCTGTTTTCGTTTTTGAGCACGATCGCTTCAGGATTAAACAGTTCAACGAGAGCGGACATCAAAAAGGGCTTATGATTTTCTATGCCGGCACTCGTAATTTGTACCGAAAATACGCGATCAAAGCGGTCAATCACTAAACCCGGCAAGCCATCACTCTCACCGAAAATTAATCGATAGTAAGGTTTATCGAACAAGTGCTCTCTTAACCGTAACGCGGTTGTCAGACGGGCTTTAAAAAAATTAATCCCACAGGATAGATTCAGCTTTCTGGATAAAAGGCGGGCCGCAATCAGTGTTTGAGGATTAACGTAGGCCGTGCCTACCGGTTTGCCGTCCTCAGTGACGATATTGACCAGATCGCCGGGCGCAAACTGATCCAAAGGCGAGCGGTGTGTATCCACTTCATTGCTAAAGACCCATACATGGCCTTTTCGCAAGCGTTTGTCTTCGTTTTTCTTTAAGTAAAGTACAGGGTAAGCCATGTTTTATATCAGCTCAAAAGTGTAACCACCGATCGTTTTTCCAGTGGGGACAATGGCTAGGGAGACTTGAAATGATTGATTTGAGGCAATAGTGCTATTGCCTGCATTCAAGTAGTGTTTGGCTAAAAAGATACGCTGAGCCAAAGGCTCGCCGTTAAGATTTAGCAGCGTCAGTTTAATACCGGGATAATTTTGAGCAAATTCGGCTTGATTGATAATGACCGAAGAAAATTCATAGAAGCCGTTTTTTTCGGTCAATGCACTTTGCATCACAACCAGTTCATCGCGATTTTTATAAGTCGGCAGCACGCAGCCCAACATTTGGCAGCCTCGTTCCAGTTGCTGTCTTAATGACGGATTCTGTAGTGCATCGTCCCCGTAAAAATAAACACCCTGGCTGATCAGCAGCAGTAAATTGACAGCCAGTGCCGAGCCCCAACGTTTTGCATTAGGTGCTTTAGGTGATTTCAGCCAATTGATAGCCGGTTCTTTAGTCTCGATTTTTTGAGGGGCTTCCGAGGTGTTTTCGCTGAGTTGTTTTAAGGCATCAAACAACGTATTGCAATTTGAACAGCGCATCAAACCGCGATTAAGGCGTAACTGCTCAATCGTCACAGTTTGACGGGTTTGACATTCAGGGCAATCAGTAAACATGGTTCAAGCCTTTTTTATGCCATCGAGTCGGCACCAATCATCTTGCTGCACGGGTGGGCCGAGGTTTATCCAGGGCGTATAAGCTTCTGCAACAGACGGAGCTTGTTCATTTAAAATGCCGGATAAAACCAGGCAGCCTGAAGGTGCCACTAATCCGGAAATAGCCGGTGATAAATCAATCAGTGGTTTAGCCAGAATGTTGGCGAGCACGACGTCAGCTTGAAAAGGTGCAAAGTTCTCCGGCAAATAACAGGTTATGCGTTCCAGGATATGGTTTTTTCTGGCATTTTCTACAGTGGCTGTCAGTGCCTGCGGGTCAATATCGATGGCATGCGCCTCCCGGGCTCCGAGCAGCACTGCCGCTACCGCTAAAATGCCCGAGCCGCAGCCGTAGTCAATCACAACTTTATCAGTTAAATCATGGCTT
>JAGXSU010000185.1 GCA_018333785.1 Methylomicrobium sp.
CAGTTTCCTGGCACGTTGATAGGCTCGTTTCGGTTAATGTTGATAAAATGATTGCTGATGGGCTTTCTACCTTTTTCGTAATTGTTAATCCCTACAGTATTCTAACCCAATAAAAGGGAATAGCAGAAAGACCGACAGACTCCTAGGACCGAACGCATTCACAAAGATCGACCCAAGCACGCCACCGATGGCGAATGCGGCGAAGAGATCGCCCGCCACTGCCTTACCTGCAACGGCAATCATCAAAAGGCGAAACACGTAATTGGAAACACCGATAGCGAACGAAGATCCGAAATGCGGCGCCATCTTTTTGTTGATGCCGCTGAACTCCTTGCCAAATGTGCCCAATGTGCGCCAGAAAAAGCGCGCGCTGATCAGCAATGGCAACGTTGCCCAAAGAAGCAACCCGAACAAGGGGTAGGGCATCTTCAGCAACAACCACAAAGTAGCAAAGATCAGCAACAAGGCCTGAATAACCACCTGAGTCAGCGCGAAGCGTTTGTCGCTCAATCTCTCTTTTTCGCTCAGGTCAATCTCGACTAGCCATTCAACTGCACGTCGCAGGATCAGAACACCGGCCAAGTATTGTTCCACCCCACCGAGCGTCGAAGTCAGCCAGAAAGCCAGAATCGATATCGGGACAAGCAAGATCAAACGGAGGTCAAAGATCGATTTAGCCAAGGCCGAACTGGAGCTAGCTAAAACTGTAGTTCTGGCATTCCCCGAGAATGCAAAAAATAGAGCTGTCGTGGCAGCTTGAGCAATAGCGATATCCGCGGACAGATGATTCATCCCAGCCAAGCTGAACAAGATCAACATGGCCGTCATGGAAAGCATGTTCGCCATGATCGCTAAAGGGAAGAATAGATTTGCCATTACCGAGAAGCACTCATTCGTAACTTCAAATACAGGCTAAGGATAAGTAGGCGCACCTTAGCCCTCCTTACCTGCAACTTTATTCAGAAATTCTTTAGCATCCAATAGAGGTAACGCCGTCTCATCAACCGCCATGAATCGCTTCACTGCCCTTGCAATTGAAACTGCTGAGTTTGGGTCAAATGTCTGCTCAGGATTAATCACGTCACGAACATAGTCCAACTCCGATGCCAAGATATGCAATCCAGCCTGGCGCGCCTCGATCAAAGGCAAACCGAATGATTCAAAAGTGGAAGGATAAATCGCAGCTCCTGCCTTTTTATAAAGTGACAATACGTTTTGATGGGGTAATTCGCCTGCATTCCTCACCCTCAAGCCATGTCGTTGTCGTTGCGTTTCAATCTCATCGCACAGGTCTGCGAAGCGAATTGCATTCAACGTCAGGCATAGCGATGGAAACAGCCCCTCTGCCGCCAAAAGGCACCAAGCCTGGATCAAGCGCCGATGATTCTTATGCGGCTCGCCAGAGGCCACATAGATAAAATCATGTTCGTTCTCACGCGGTTTCTTCATTTGCGGCGCTCCGTGCGCGTAGCCGTTCGGTTCGGCGACAAAGGGCAATATGCGCACCGGCACTCTTCCCTGTACCTTCTTCTCAAGCAGGCTCTTCATCGTCGGGGTCTGCACGACGAACATATTCGCATTCGACATCCTGACCGACAGCCACCCCCGCTCCAGCACTAGTCTCAACTGCACCCAGAGTGGCAATCCGCCCAAATGAATGTCATCGATGAGATATCGATTTTGCACAAAGACCACGACACATCCGCGCAGTCTAAATAATGGCGGCAGGTTGCCAAAACAAAGCACGGTATCTCTTTTCGACACCTCATTGACCAGCCACCGTTCGGCTCCGAATCGGGCCATAACAGAAGGGCGGATCCGCCGAACTTCTATTTCTCGCTCAACCTCTTCATCCAGCGGCATCCGGCTATCAAGCAAGGCAACTGCCCCCGGGCTACCTGCCAACGCTTTGAGCAAAGCGGCTAGCAGGAAGCGACCGCCCCCTTGATGTGTGTTTGTTGCATGTATGAAGACTTTGCCGTGCATGTTTATCTATGTCTTTGTCCAATACGGAGGCAAGCCCTTGAGCTTCCTGCCCAGATCTAGAAGTTTTTTGGCTCTCTTCTCACCGATCGAATTCCACAAGAGTAAGCGTATGTATATCCTTGCCATCGCCATTATCCAGATCAATCCCGGCAAATACAGTCCGTGCAATTTTTGTGCACGCCTGGCCTCCCACATCGTTTTTGCCGAATTCGATGGACTGCTGCTGATTCCACCCTGCCGCATTCCGACTGTGATGATGTCAGGTATAAAGATCGCATCGGCAGTCTTCAGCTCACGCATCAGTAATTCATAATCTCCAGCAATTCGGAATGATTCATCGAATACTCCGTGCTGTTCAAACAAACCACGTCGATGCATCAAACCCGGATGTGGAATACTCATAACCTGACTGAAACGCCTCTTTGCTGCCTGCCAAGACTCGCCGATTGGATAGAGGCTTTCTCCATCGTTGCTAAGCAACATTATTTGCCCGTATGCAACACGAATGTCGGCAGAGATCATGGTTAATTGTTCTGCCATCCTCTCCAGCACCAGCTCATCCCAGAAGTAGTCATCCGCGCCAAGGAAACAAATCCATTCACCTTTTGCCTGCCGCAACCCCTTGTTCCATGCGCTGTAAATTCCACTATCCGGCTCGGAAATCCAATAGCTTATCAACTCCTGATTGGCCTCCAGCAAACTGTCTGTTCCATCTTTAGATCCACCGTCGATAACGATGAGTTCCTTGTTGGGATAGGTCTGTTGCGCAATGCTGTCAATGCACTGCTGTATCGTATTGGCACCATTGTATACAGCGACAATGACTGAAATGAATGGCAGGGGCATTAGTTGACTCGCCTTTCCCTTATGAGACCAGCCATCATCTCTGTTTGATGGGCTTAACGTAAAAATAACCGTGATCTCCCAATCTGAGCAATTTTGCAAATAGACTTAATAGCGCTTTGCTATTCTGAAATAACAGCGATTTCAGTTTCAGTCCAAAGTAAAACGAATGCACCAAATTCGTTCTTTCTATTTTTAGAATTTCAAAGCCATGCAAAAGAAGCAACTCGCGGAAAGCAGATTCAGAAAAATGCCAGAAGTGCTCTTTGGGTGACCATCCATACCAGAATTTTCTGAACACCTTCGGCACGATGCCATCGTAAAGTGCTTGCCCAAAAATTATCAGCGAGTCGGTTTTCGGCCTCTCCCTTAGAAGCGTCAACAAGCTCACCACGTCATCAAGATGCTCAAGAACTGATTCGAGATGAAGTACGTCATATTTTTCGTAACCATCGAACTCGAACAACGATCCAACGAATATTTCCGCCCCGGATTTTGATGCATACTCTGCCATCGCAACAGATGGTTCGATCCCCAATGAATTCAACCCCGCCCGCTTTGCCTCACCAACTAGCAATCCAAATCCGCATCCAATATCCAGTAGGCTGTTAGGTGTCCTGCCGTATGTGTCGTTATATATTCGCGAGACTGTAGCTATAACTTTGCGAGCTCCCTCGCGGAAGTCAGCCTCCTCACTTCTGTTCAGCTCCCTTACCGCCTCAGCATAATGGACGATGTTGGTACTTGGTTTTGGATTTGTAAGTGCAATGCCACAGCTATCACAAACTTCAATTGAATAATCACCTTTGAATACCGCCGGGGACAGTCGAGTATATGAATGTATTTTCCCAGTCCGGCAAAAACCACAAAGCTTATTTTGCATTTCTTTCCTCCCACAGCTTGTCTATATCTCTACGTATTTGCGGATAGACCACATCCCCATTTTCGCGGTGTTCATCCCAGACGTAGATGAATTTCATGATGAAGTTGCATATATATGCCAACGACAGCGCCACCCCATCCCATCCCATAAGAAATGTTCGACGACGAAACAACACTGTAAAAACAGATTTTAATATTTCGACAAAGGCATTCTTCAAATCTCGATTGCGATCCGATGATTTGACATTCTTTGCCTCATACGAAGTATATCTGTCGGTTCGATTGAAAAAATCCGCAGCATCTTTATGCGTGCAATGGAACAGCACCTCATCTTTTCCCATAAGAGGCATGTTGTACACCCTACTTGTGCTGGCATACCCGATCTCATGATGCAACACGCTGCTCAATTTGAGAGCTGAATTTCTGATCAATGTATATTTCCGCAACCCTGACCAGGGTGATTTCCTGTCATTAATTCCAAATGCATACATTCCATATGGCATGCCAACAACATCGAAATGAAAATTTCGATCCGTAGTCAGTTTAACAATCTCATCTACCAAAAGCGGATGGATGAGGCTCGATGCAGTTATAAATAGAACCCATTCGGAAGAAGCGCGCCCAGAGTAATTCTGGACAATATTTTCACTTGCCTGCGTGTATGGAACAGTAACGACCTCCGTTGCATATCTTTTTGCAATTTCGAGCGTACGATCTGTAGAGTGCTTGTCGAAGACAATCAATTCATCTGCCCAAGAAAAACTTCTCAAGCAGGATTCGATTCGTGTCTCTTCGTTAAATACTTCAAGGAATACAGTTACGTTAGACTTTGGCATTTCAGGTCCCTTTACGGATGCGCGTGCTAGCTAATCGATTTTGGTACAAGCTTCTTGTAGTCCGTATACATGTATAGCAACCCAAGCCATTGTGAAACCAACAACGGAACACCAAAGGTGCCAATGGACACTGTATCCGTCCAATACAGCAAACCAAAACACAAAGTCATGGAAGCAAGGCCCACCCAAGCATATTGAATAAGTCTCTTCGTGTTTCCTAGCAAAGTTAGATGAATAACCATCGCGCCGCCAATCAGGTATGCGCTATCTGTAATTACGCCATACATCAGCAGTTCCCAATGTTGAACAAAATTCGGGTTGGTCAACACTGTCACCATGAACTCCCCCAAAACCAGACATGCAACCGCAACGCCGAAAATCACCAACATCGCACCCTTTAAATATTTTGCCGTATATTGCCCAGCCGTTTTGTAAATCAAAGGAATGAATTGTTGGCTGTAGATCAGCGATACCGCTCCAATCGCCGCACTACCGATACTAGACAAGGTGGCAAACACCCCAACCTCTTCTGCAAAGCCCATCGGAACAAGTATGAGACGATAACCTTGCAGTTGTAGCCAATTGCATACGGCGCCGATTGAGAATGGATACGAAAATGTATAAACCTCCTTGGCATGTATCGGGTAGGTATCAGACCCCGCAAATATCTGGTATGCCTTGGCTTTGAACATCAGGTAAGTTCCAGAAACTAGCAGTGCGATCAACCAGGAGAGCACCAGTAAAGCCAAATCCGCCTTGAAAAACTGTACTAGAGCGAAAAAGAGCAGGACTTTGATAAATGCTTCCTGAATAAAACTCACCGTTACACAGCTTCGATGTTCAAGATTGTTCAAGGTGCTTCTTAGCGCCTGGACCGCATAAATTGCAAAGGCCAGTAGCGTTGCAAGCAAGGCGTAATACGCAAAGTGCGGCGTGACAATTGCGCATATCGCAACGATCAGTAGTGAGAAGCCTCCGTATAGTGCGGCAAGCCTGCCGTTGAAATTGAGAATCGCCCGTGCACCGCCCGTAGCTGATTTCACTTTGACAAGTATGGACTGCTGAAAATAATCAACCGGAATGAATAGCAGCGCATTGGCTGAGTACGAAGCTGTTAGCAGAAAAAAATATATTCCCAGCTCTTCGGCATCAAGGTAATTTGTATATAGCTTGATATTGATCAGCTGAAAGACCACAACAAATACCCTGGCCAGCGAACTAAAAGCAATGTCCTTCATTATGAAGTGCTCGCCCGGCAGTGAGATTTCAGCCGCAGTTCATCCAAGTTGTTTTTTGTCGGTATCGTAATCATGGCAGCAAGTTACTGCCTTTCAGGGGTTGGTTTGCCATATGAATGGGCTGCACTCAGTCAATTCCAATTAATACATCTTTTAGACACAAGCTCTTAAACTCTTGCCCAATATGATTTTCGAGTTGCCTATCACAGCATCCAAAGAAGTGAAAGCCGGACGATATCCATAGTTGGCAGCAATCGTATTCAATGAATAGTAATGTGACTTCCCGCCCGTTGCATTTACACTCACATTTTCCTCATCAGCCACATATTGCAAGCCGAATGCTTCCTGCATTGCTGCCAATAAAGTCGGTTTGTCTACCGGCGCCCGGCTATAGCAATCAACCGCCGTATTGATTGGAGGTGCATCCAGGAGCACTTTAACCATTTGAAAAAAATCAGACTGGTGCAGATAGTCGCGCACCATATATTCCGACGAGGTTCTTAATACTGTTTTATCACGGATGGCGCGCAAAATATCCGCGATCAGGAAGCGCGCATTAATATCCTGCGTGTCGCTGAAATAATTGAACACGCGGATATCGATAATTTTGTACTCAGAATGTGCACGATGTCTGCACTCTGCATGTAGCTTAGCCACCCCGTACCATTCATGCGGCGCCAGATTGTTTATTGCCACAACGGCGGGCGTTTCTTGCCTAGCCGGCACATTGAAGTTATTGCCGTATGCGGCGCCGCTACTCAAAAACAGATAGCGGCAGGCTGGATGCATCTGCAGATATTCCAGCACCATATTGTCATAGTGCAGCGTGACGTCGAAGATTGTATTGCCCATCGCCACCATCCTTGCAGGATTGCCGACTCCGACAAAGTTGATGACCGCATCGAACTCTTGTTTGGCGAACTCGCTAAATTCATCTACCGGATGTCGCCCCGATAACTCAACAGAGTCCAGCCATTTTGCAACTTCATCCGTGCGTCGCGCGAATAGATGCAGCCGCGCCCTCCCCTCCGCAGAGAGCGAAACAATCAGATCCATGGCAATCTGACTCGTTGCACCTAATATCGCTATTCTCATCATGCGAACGTATCGATCAATTGTTCAGTTTGGGAAACTGTTCATCCAGTTTTGATCCAAAGGCCAAGCGTGGCCGACATTCAGTGGCACCTTCCATCATGACCTCGACAAGCAGCGGTCCTTTGTGCTCCGCGAGCAGCGGCAAGACTCGATCCAAATCTGCCGCTTTCGCAATGCGATGCCCTGGAATTCCGTAGGCTGCGGCGATGTCTATGAATGAAGGGCTGCTATAGCCCTTCTTAGTCGATTGGTCACGGCCATCGAAATACATATCCTGAAAATTCTTGACCATCCCCAATACTAAATTGTTCATAACAATGATTGTTAAATCCAAGCCCAGGCGATTTAGCGTATCCAGTTCCTGAATATTGATCTGGAGGCTGCCATCCCCTGAAATCACAACAACCTTGCTCTTGGATTGAATTGCTATTCCCAATGCTGCAGGGAATGCGAACCCCATAGCCCCCATGCCACCGCTGTAGTGAACGGCCTGATTGGAAGAAAGGCGCAGGCTCTGTGCCGCCCACATCTGGTGATTGCCGACATCGCAGACATAATCGACAGCCTGTTTGGCCAGAATCTGATTCAGTCTTTTGAACAGTTCGCTCGGGCTGATCTCCCAGTCCGCATATTCATCGATCTCTGCCCTCTGACGTTGCGCCGCAAGTTCTGCCAGCCAACCCTTATCGAGAGCGGGAAAAACTGATGGTTGAAGTGGGAGCACCCTAAAGAAACTCTCCGCCGTTGCGCAGACGCTCAGATTAGCCTGTACCCGGTTGTTCAGTTGCGCAGGATCGATGTCGATCTGGATGACACGTGCGTGACGAGCGAAATCATCCACATCCGAACCGGTCTGCCTGACATCCAATCTGGCCCCCACCGCAATCAACAGATCGCAATTCTGTACCGCCCAGTTGGCTTCGCGATTGCCATAGCTGCCGATCATGTTGAAATAATTGCCGCGCGCAACCACTCGCTCATGCCCCATGAGCGTGGACACATACGGGATGCCCAGCCGGTCGGCGTCAGCCAACCATCCATCCATTGAATCTGCCCAACGTGCGCCGCCGCCGACACAGATCAGCGGGCGCCTGGCGTTCCCGCACAGCACCTCGATCTGCTTCAGATCACTTGCAGACACTGCCGGAGCTGGACTGATGTCCAATGGCATGTTCAACCATTTCTCAACCAGCACATCCGAAATTTCAGTGCGTTGCACATCGTTTGGGATATCCAGCAGCACCGGCCCCTGACGTCCGCTTAGTGCTGCCGACAATGCTTTATGCAATTCGGGCAGCAGCTCTTCTGCGCTGTCCACACGTGCTGCATATTTGGTCAACGACTCCACGACCGTGACGATATCCAACTCTTGAAAGCCTTGCTGACGGATCGCCCGTTCGCCCTTGAGCTCACGCGTATTAACTTGGCCGGTGATGAACAGGCAGGGCACGGAGTCAAACCAGCAGTCGCCGATACCGGTAATCATGTTGGTCGCACCCGGGCCGCTGGTGCCCATAGCGACTGCGATAGTTTTGCCTTTGGTGTATCTGGCCACCCCTTCGGCTGCAAAAGCCGCCGACTGCTCATGATGCATAGAGATGATGTTGAACTGCCCGGATTCTGCCAAGCTGTCGAGCATGTGGGTAATCATACCGCCCACGAGTTCAAAACAGGTTTGAACCTTATGGGCAATCAGAAATCTGGCGAGTGCATCAGAAGCCTTCACAGCTTCCCCCCGTTGCTTGCCTGAACTGGTCGGTACTTCCGAAATATCCGCTTCAATCGCTTCGCCATATCAACTGCTTTGTCACTTATCACGTTTGGCGTAAATAATATTGGAAGATGGAATAGCCAGAAGCCAGGCTTTGTCTTAAAAAAATGAATCATCCGTTTTGCAACGGCAATCTTCCTTTTTAATTCGGAGGGCTTTGTGAAAAGAATTCCCATGAGATTGTCCTCATATCGAGCTTCCAAAAAACATCTAAAAGTCTCTGGGGAGTAACCAAGGCTGGTGGTAGCCTCAAGCATTGCCAAATACTTTAAGCTTGATTCCAACTGGTTGCCAAAATGGCCATTCCACCTTGGATTCTCCAGCCTAACCACAACCATTTCATCCGCAAAGATATAAGCATTTTTATGATGGCGCATTATTTCCACGATTCCGCCGATATGTATCCACTGGCTGCCAAAATATTGATCCAGCATTTCGGCATTCCAATCGTCTCTTCGGATACACAACGAAGAAAGCGCAGCGGTACCCCACAACGTTTTCTGCAAGAAGTCATTTCCATTGCTACAGAAATTGTCTTCTTGAAATTGACGATTCCAATATCTCTTGCCAGTGCTGATATTCAAAAAGGATGTCGAGAAAACAAATACAGCAATATCTTCATATTGCTGCAGGGCAGAAAAGAATCTTTTCAGAGCACCCGGAACGAGAGCGTCATCGTCACCAAGCAACCAGAGATATTTCCCGCGGGCTGCTTTGAACAGATTGTCTACATTTCGGTCGTAGCCGATATTCAGGTCATTTTTGATATTTGACAGAATGCCTGGATGGGTAGCGACGTATCGCTCGACTATTTCGCTCGTATCATCAGTTGAAGCGTTGTCTGAAATGATGATCTCAATCCTTCGTCCCTGCACATCCGGCAATTGTGACAGCACGCTTTCGATTGACTCAGCAAGATATTTCGCTCCGTTGTAAGTCGGTATGCCAATGGTTAGTTCGATGTTGGACATATTATTTTTTGTAGGAGCTTATGGTCTTAATGACGCCATCATGCAGCTTGACTTGGGGATGCCATCCCAACTCAACCAAAGCCGAGTTATCAGCTTTTGAATCCATAATTTCATCACTGCGATATTCAATATCGCCGAAACCTAATATGGTCGGAGATGAAGACAATTCTTTTATGGTCTCAGCCAAGGTGCGCACAGGAATACTCTGCCCCGTTCCAAGTTGGAACTCACTGTACCTAACATGGCTGTCATTCATGTGTTTGAGCAGCAACATAAAAGCATCTGTCGCATCATCCACATAAATAAAATCTCTCTTTTGGTGGCCGTGCGTCAGTGCTATGCGATCGACTTGATCGATAGCAATATTTTGAATCAAATTACCAACAAATTTGGCGTTGTCATCATGTGGGCCATACAAATGTTCCAACACAACATTTGCAACATGAATGTTTTCAGACAGGCTTTTTAACCAGTGAACCAAGCTGCGTTTTGATAGCGAATAGTTCAACAAGTGGGAATACCTGAAATTCTCTTTGTTAAAGTAAGAGTCGGTATTTATAAAACTATTGACCCCGTACTTGATACCCAACTCAATCAGCTTGATTGGGTACACCAGGTTGGTTTCAAGTACTTGGTGAACAGGCGTTCCCACCCTACCGTATTCAGTAGCTGTATGTATGATGCTGTTGATTTCACTACCAGCAAATACATCCTCGACATTACCTTTATCCAAATCAAAGAGAATGAGATTCTGGTGACCCAGAACTGAATGTATACGGTCCAATTTTGAAAACGATCTTTTTAGAACAGTGACTTCGAAATTATTGGCTAATAGCTTATGGAGTAGATTGCTCCCCAAGAACCCTGTCCCCCCAGTTAAGACTATTCTCATGGTTTTTCGCCAGATTAGATTTGTTAGAAATTCACGCCAAAAAACGCTTCAATCTTCTCGACCACGAAACTCAGCATCTCTTCGCTCAATCCCGGATACACGCCGATCCACAAGGTGTCGTTCATGATCTTGTCGGTATTGGTCAGCTCACCGTTGATGCGATAAGTGCGGCCTTCGAAGTAGGGCTGGCGCGTGAGGTTACCCGCGAACAGCAGGCGCGTGCCGATCTTGTACTGATCCAGATATTTCAGCAGCTCGACGCGATTCACGTTTGCCGCTTCGCGCAGTGTGATCGGGAAGCCGAACCACGATGGTTCACTGCCTGCAGTGGCTTCTGGCAGGATCAGGAATTCTTCGCACGATTTGAGGCGCTCTTTGAGGAAAGCAAAATTGCGTTTGCGTGCCTCGACGAACTCCGGCAGGCGATCCATCTGCGCTAGTGCGCAGGCGGCTTGCATATCGGTGATCTTGAGGTTGTAGCCCAAATGCGAATAAGTGTATTTATGATCGTAGCCCTTCGGTAGTGTGCCCAACTGCCAACCGAAACGCATACCACACGTATCGTCACACCCCGGAGCACAATAACAATCCCTACCCCAATCACGAAATGACTCGATGATCTTGCGTAGTTTGCGATCTTTGGTAAACACCATACCGCCTTCCCCCATCGTAATATGGTGCGCCGGGTAAAAACTGCACGTGGCAATATGTCCAAACTGACCGACATGTTGGCCTTTATAGGTTGAGCCCAAAGCATCGCAGCAGTCTTCGATAACCCATAAATTGTGCTTGTTGGCTAGGGCCATTACAGCATCCAATTCAAACGGGTTACCCAAGGTGTGAGCGATCATGATGGCCCGTGTGCGCTCTGACACTGCCGCTTCAATTTTTTGCGGATCGATATTGTAAGTCGGAATGTCCACATCGACGAACACAGGCACCATGCCCGCATGCAAAATCGGGTTGACGGTCGTTGGAAAACCCGCCGCGACAGTAATTACTTCGTCACCCGGTTTTAAGGCTCGCTCACCTAACTTGGGCGAGGTCAAAGCAGTAAACGCCAACAGGTTTGCCGAGGAACCGGAATTGGTAGTCAAAGCATAAGGCACGCCTACAAATTCGGCAAAGCGCTTTTCAAATGCCTCGTTAAAGCGCCCAGTGGTTAGCCAACCATCCAGGGATGCTTCCACCATATTTTTTAGTTCACCCTCGCCTAGCACTTTACCGGAAGGCGGAATGTTATTAACACCCAACTGAAAAGGTTTTTCCTCATATTTGAGTGACGCAAAGATTGAAACATCCAACGCCACTAATTTACGTAATACTCGCTCATAGCCTTTTTCACTCAATTTAGCGACGGGCTTTTCTATTCGACTGATATGCAAATTAAAGGTCTTGTTTATCCTAATATGGCTTTGGTGCTTGAGGGGGGTATCGGCAAAGTCGGTTGATTCTAATAAAAAACCAAAAGCCTCTTCGACGGGCGTTTTAGTAATGAAGGCAACACGCACATCCTCGTTTTCATCCTTGCCAGATAGAGCCAATACCGGTCTTTTCTTTTTATTGCTTAAATCACTAAAAGGAAAATACGCACTGTAAATTTCGCCGGGCGTAATTTCAAAGGTCATTCCAGCAATCCTCTTCCGGGCTGTTTAAAATATTCTTTGCGAAGCCGGTTTCATCCATTACTTGCGCCATATCCAGATTTTCTTGCTGTTTTAAACTTTTAGAAGAGAATATGATTACTTCAACTTCGTCACTCATTTCAGGAGGCAGTTCAAAATGAATCATGTGATTGGCATCAGCTTTCAGTTGTTGCCGAATAGTAGTACTCATAATTGCACTCTTGGGTCGTATTGTGATATGTGTTCCAATGTTTTGGTATGCATATTTTCTCCGTTATTTATTGCTTTATGCCAGTCTATAATTTTTTCCAGCGCCTTGTTCAAGGTCCATCGCGGATGCCAATCGAGTTGTCTTCTCGCTTTTGAACAGTCTAATTTAAGATGAAGTGCTTCGTGCGGATGATTGCCGCCGCACATTACCCAGCTTGCGTCACCGCCCCATGTATTAACCAATTTCTCCACGATCCATTGCACCGGTTTAGCATCATCTTCATTTGGCCCAAAATTCCAACCTTCTGCAAAACTCGCCCCTTGAATGCATAATTTCTCTGCCAACAATAAATATCCAGATAGAGGCTCCAAAACATGCTGCCATGGTCGGATTGCCAATGGATTACGAATATTAACAGGCTGACCTTGGCTAACCGCGCGCATAATATCAGGAATGAGTCTGTCTTCAGCCCAATCGCCACCGCCAATTACATTGCCTGCTCTAGCTGACGCCACTGCCACGCCATGTTGATGATATTTTTCGGGGTGAAAATATGAATTGCGATAGGCCGCCGTTACTAACTCTGCACAGCCTTTGCTATTGCTGTAAGGATCATATCCACCCATAGCCTCGTTTTCGCGATAGCCCCAGACCCATTCGCGATTTTCGTAGCACTTGTCGCTGGTAACGTTTATCACTGCTTTTACGCCATTAGACAAGCGGACCGCTTCAAGTAGATTCACTGTACCCATTACGTTGGTCGAATAGGTATCGACCGGTTCGTTGTATGAATATCGCACTAGAGGCTGTGCGGCCATGTGGATGACAATTTCAGGCTTATACTTGGTAAACACCGCGCACAAATTTTGCAAATCTCGAATATCGGCTATTACGCTTACCATACCTAGACCGACGTTTGCAACTTCGAACAAGCTTGGTCTTGTCGGTGGTGCCAGTGCATACCCCACGACTTGCGCTCCTAAGGTCTGCAACCAAAGTGATAGCCAGCTACCTTTAAATCCGGTGTGTCCGGTCAGCAAGACTCGTTTATCTTGCCAGAACGACGCATTCATGACCACACCCTCCAAGGTGGATTTCGACTCCACAATTCTTCCAATTGGGTTTTATCACGCAAGGTATCCATTGCCAGCCAAAATCCTTGATGGAGATAGGCAGCTAATTGATTTTCAGATGCGAGCTTTTGCAAGGGTTGTGATTCCCAACTTACCAGATCGCCTTCAATGTAATCCAGCACAGATGGCTCCAACACGAAAAAACCACCATTAACCCAAGCACCGTCACCGGCAGGCTTTTCTTGAAAATGGAGTACAGCATTGTCATTGATACTAAGCGCTCCATAGCGGCCTGGTGGCTGTATTGCAGTCAGGGTCGCGGCTTTGCCTTGATCGCGATGAAATTGGATCAAAGTCTTGATATTTACGTCGGCCAAACCATCGCCATAAGTAAAACAGAAGGACTCATCACCGATATAGTCCTTGACTCTTTTTAAGCGTCCTCCTGTCAAGGTATCCGTACCAGTATCAATCAGAGTCACCCGCCACGGCTCGGCACTTTTTTCGTGAACTTCCATGCTGTTATGTTCCATGTCAAAAGTCACATCCGACATGTGCAAAAAATAATTGGCAAAGTACTCTTTTATGATATACCCCTTATAGCCGAGACAAATCACAAATTCGTTGATTCCGTAATGAGAATAAATTTTCATTAAATGCCAAAGAACCGGCTTGCCACCAATTTCAATCATTGGTTTGGGTTTAAGATGGGATTCTTCGCTTATACGGGTACCCAACCCACCAGCCAAAATAACTAATTTCATATTTAATACTTTATAGATAAAATCCGGGAGAAAATTATGTCGAAAGAAGGCCCTTCACCTCACAAGGCCAATCCACCGCCGTACCAATTTCACGTAAGTTTGCGCCGCATTATAACTCGTCAGGTCGACCTTTTCGTGGGTTAATTAAAATTCCAATAAAATAAAATAAAACGTCGTTCGATTTCATCAAGCATCTTGTTGGCACAGGGGGTACGTGTTCGGCAATATCTGGCGTTTCTTCAAGTTTTTCGATTTGTTCTAGCGTAAAACGGGCATCAAATAACCACTCATCCGTCGTTATCAGGTGTCGGCACTCTTTACGCACGACTCTGGCTAGAAATTCCACACGCGCCAACGTTTTTGGCGGAATCGTCATAGCAAGATACCTTCTGTAAATGCAATTTCATGGATAGGAAAGCGTTTCAAATTAGGCGCACTTAACAGTACATCAACCTTTCGCCCGTGCAGAACGCGGGAAACCCGTGCTGCTATCTTTGCGGCGAGCAAGCTGGGATGTTCAACCGGCTCGGAAAACTCTAGCATCAAATCCAGATCGCCACCCTTAACTTGATCGTCAAGCCGTGAACCAAAAACCCGCACGGCCAGACACATGCCTTTGCTTGTTTCAAGCACAACCTGACGAATAGCGGACATTTGATTTTCAGTTAAACGCACAACACCAGAAAAAGGAAAAAAGGCTCAGGTTTATTAAATATCTTTTCATTTTATTTCAATTAGTTAGCTATAAACTTCGCCAAACTCGCAGCCGATACGGTTAAACCCAACTATCAAAATATGAATTGGTCTAAACTCCGCCCTATTTTTTCAAACCGTTTATCCTAAAAAGAGCGGTTGAATCCACTAAGCAGGCGCTGGTAGGCATTCCGGCGGCTGCAATTGACGCCCCTTGAGGTCAGCAATTCCCAATTTAAAACCCTGATAAAATGAGGGACACTTAAAACCAATCAATCGCAACATTAATAAAGCCATAGGTAGATACAAATGGACTTGGAAATAATTGACCTGATACGCCGCACCTTCGAAGACTTACCGGACTCCCGTAAGCCCGGCAACAATCAGAAATACC
>JAGXSU010000186.1 GCA_018333785.1 Methylomicrobium sp.
CGTTTCACTGGCATAGAACATTTTTGTAGACAATCCTACCAATTCATCTTTGTTGTAACCCAGCATTTTTTCGAAGGTTGGATTATTCCAGACGATCATTCGATTTTTTGCTTTCGCAATTCCAATTAATTCACTTTCCAGCATCGCTCTTTGTTCATTGAGTAATAGCTGAATCCTTTCTTCGGTCCGCTTGCGTTCAGTAATGTCTCTTAATATAACGAAAAACACCTCATTTCCATCCAGTTCAATGACTCTGGCAGTAATTTCAACAGGGACAGTTTTACCGTTTTGATGAAAGACATAAGCGTCACTGCTGTTGGCATTTCCTGATTGAAGGGGTTCTTTTAATGTTAATTCTTTGTAATTTACACCCCTACCAGCGGGATGAAGCGCTGAATGATGCAAACCGATAATCTCGATTTTTGATTTCCCCAATAAACTTTCAGCGCGCTGATTACAGTCGATAATAATGCCGGTGCCCGTATCGGCAAGAATGATTGCGTCGCCCGCCAGTTCAACCAGTGATCTGTATTTATTTTCGCTGCTGGTCAATAGACTTTCTGAATGCTTACGATCGGTAATGTCGCGCGAGGAACAAAAAAGCGCCTTTTTACCGGCCAAGAACAGCGTTAAGCAACTAATTTCCACATCGAACAGGGTGCCGTTCTTACGCTTGTGGCGGGTCTCAAATTGAACGCGCGCCTTTTTTAAGAAGATTTGCTGAATTTTCTCGGTGAGTTCACTGGGTAAAAAATGAGCATCCCATTTTGAAATATTCATACCGATCAACTCGTCTCGCTGGTAACCCAGCATGTCACAGAACGAATCGCTAATCTCAAGAATATTTCCGTCGACATCAAGAATATGGATACCATCACTGCCATTACGCAACAGCGCCCGGTTTTTTTCACTTTCTTGTTGCAGGGTTTTTGTTTGCTCTTGCACCTGCCTTTGCACAAGAGCGGTACGTCCGGTCATTGCCAGTAAAAAAGCCTGTAACAAGCTGGCAAGAACAAGCCCCGTAGCCAATACCATCCAGGCCAGAAATGAACGATTCGACGCCATGTATTCCTGAGAGGAATAAAGCGTCAGGCGCCAAAGTCTGCCGTTAAACGGAAGCTCATCCATCCAGGTAAATACGCTTGATTCAGGCGAAGAAATCTTGCCCGCCTGGTACAGAAGTCCGCCTTCCGGAGTCGCGGTTTGTTTGTCCTCAAGCGTTAGCGAAAGCCCTTTCGGTAAACCGTTCTCAAACAGGTGCGTTAACATTTGCTCGACACGAAATACACCCACGGCAAAACCATAAGGTATCCGATTGCCGGATGCGTTTTGTTGTTGAGATGCTTCTTCGAGATAGACAGGGTTCAACAACAGCACACCCATACTGGAACCTTGTTCCTGCACCAGACGAATGGGCGCGGTTGCCGCCGGCATTTGAGTTTGGGTGGCAACGTTAAGTGCTGCAGACCTTATAGCATCCGAAGCAATGTCATAACCCAGTGCACTCCGATTTATGTTTAAAGGCTCAATATAACGGACCACGACATATTCATTGCGTAGACCGGCCGGAATCAGTTTGCCCGATGCATCACGTTGGGTCAGTTTGAAATCGCTTAGTTGCATTTGAGTGCCTATCTCAGCTTCAATCTGTTCTCTGCCTTCATTTTTGATCACAGGATTCCAGCTCAACGCCTGCAAATCAGTGTGAGCCACAAAACTTTGGCTGGAAAACCTTTCAAATTCTGAAACAGTAAGGTGGGGATAGGTTACGAGCAGGTTATTTAATGAGGCGACGATTTCTTCATAAGACAGCAATTTCGATCGTAACTGGCTGCTGAGCGAAAGGCCATGCCCGACAATTTGCTGCTTGATTCTCATGAATTCGTTATTGGAGACATAGACAAAGGCTGCAACTATACCTGCTGTAACGAAAATCGATGGTATGGCTACCGTTTTCAAACGGTAGCGCCATAACGGATTGTTGCGCTGCAACACCATCAAGGTGAGCGGCGCGAAAAGTAATACGCCTAAGGTGTCGCCAATCCACCAGTTCCACCAATTAAAAAACAGCTCGTCCACAGAAATCATGTCAAAGAGCAGCAAAGTTATATTTGCCCAACTTGCCGAGATCAGGCAAGCCATTGGCCCGGCCATGAACAGTAACTGGATGATGTCTCGGTCATCATCCAATCTAAGCCATGCCGCTTTCAAATACTTGCGGACCAGAAAAACGGTAAGCCAAGCCTGAAGCGTTGCCCCCAAAGCGATAATGGCAGACAGGAACAGGTTTTCATAACCCAAACTACCCTGAGAGGAAGCGATCCAGAGATTAATGCCTGTAGAGCCTATCCAAACGCCAGGCAACAACCTGACACCACCGAGGAGCACCGCAGCACAAGCGATGCCTGCTGAAGGAAATATGGCGGTAGCATAACCAGGGGGTATGGCAAGTTGAAGTCCGGCAATACCCAATAGAAAGTAAATCGCGGCGAGGATCAGCGAATTTTGAATGACAGTGATAATCTGTCCCTGGGATTTGGATTGTTCTAGGCTCAAGGCAGATCAACTACAAAATAAGAAGTGTGTGATTCATTAGACTGTAAATCCTTCTAATTAAAAAGATTTTTCGTAATTATTCAGCGATCTAAATAGTTCCAATCATCCCTGCAGGGATTACGCATCTGCCTAACACAAACAGTGTTTTATTGAATGGGTTAACCACAGTTTACGCAAACCCTTTCGATAATTCCTGCGGCTCACGCATAACGGTAGTCGATTTTTGTGATTATTGGAAAACTTCAGTCACATAATTAATCACGTCATTTTGGGAAATATTAAAAAGATTATCGCCTCTAAACGCATTGACACTTATACTGAAGTTAAGATCACACCCTAATCATGGCACTATGAAACAGAACCAATCAATGAGTTTTTATGTCAAGACTTTCTAAATTGATTTAACAGAATGGAAAATCGCTCTGCGGGCCGATTATCTGATGTTGAATTCCGGCATAAATGGATTTCAGAAGCGGCATATTACTTGTCCGAGCGGGGGCATTTTTTACCCGGGCGAGAACTCGATGATTGGTTACTTGCCGAAAAAAACTTTATATTAATGCAGATTACGCGTTATCAGGCCATTGCCTATGAAGATGGCGGCATTTCCATTCAAGGGCTTCGGCTTTTAGCAAACGCTATAGGAATTGAAAGGTTAGAAACGATGACACTGGCAGAAGAGATCATTCAAGCCATCCAGAAATTGCTTGATATCGATCCATGCTTCAATTCTCTACCGGGTAATGACTGCAACGAATTTGAATCTTGCCTATGGAAAGTTGAATGCAGAAAAATTGTTGCCCGTTGGCATCCTTTAAAAGCCTGGTAATACTGGCTATTATCCCGTTTAGGTCAAAACACCGGCAAACCTTTATTCACTCAGGCAAAGCGACCTTCCCTTCCAAATGTTTGCGTCGGGGCACAACGCTGGCATAAAAAAATCGAATGCATCATCGCTCCGGTCCTGTTGCCCACTCCATATGCTTGCCGGTAAAAGGCACAAAACTGACGCCTATTACGCGGCGCGAATTAATTTCACCGTTTCTGTCCTTTTCTATAACCAGCAATTCCTGATCGCTATAAGGCAGGCCGACCGGAATCACCAGACGAGCGCCTTTTTTTAGTTGATCGATCAAAGGCTGCGGAATATGCGGTGCAGCAGCCGTCACAATGATGCCGTCATAGGGAGCGTATTCAGGCCACCCCAGGTAACCATCGCCGGATCGCACTTTGACATTACGAAAATGGAATGTCTCAAGCCTTTCAGAGGCTTTATCAGCCAGCGCTCCGACGATTTCGACCGAATAAACCTGCTTGACCAACCGAGATAAAATCGCCGCTTGATAACCTGAGCCGGTACCGATTTCCAATACCGTATCGTCCGGCTTGACACTCAACAAATCGGTCATCAACGCCACAATGTAAGGCTGGGATATTGTTTGCCCCAAACCGATAGATACCGGCCCGTTACTATAAGCGAAATGCCGAGATACTTCGGGGACAAACAAATGCCTGGGCACTTCTCTCATCGCATCGATGACCCGCTCATCCAAAGCATTCTTCCCGATGAGATGTCGCGTCAGCCTTACTTCGGATTCAATATCGTCAAGCATCTGTTGGATTTGTTCTGTCAAGGCCTGTTCTCCGGTTATTCCAGCTCGAATGTGAATCTGCTTGGCGTTTGTCTAATCATTTGCAAATGAGCCTGCCCACTGAAATGACAAAGCAGAAACCAGTATTCAGTCAATTTGGTTTTGACGGGCTGTTGTAAAAAGTCCTTCGCGGTGAACCCTGCGCTTGTCAGAATCGAAACAGGCTTTGCACATAAAAATAATTGACATCGTCTTCATCCGGCGCATTGGGTGCATCGCGAGCAAAATCGCCTTTGAAGAGATGTGTCCAGCCTGTTTCCAGATTTAAGCTGCTGTTGACATTCCATCGAGTTGACAGCTCAATTTGGTGACCCAGAAAATCGTCGGAGGCACCGCTGCGGTCCCTCAAACCGGATGCCGTCCAGGTATCGCGGCTTTCCGCCAGCCAAATAAGCCGATGGCTGATAAAAGCTTCTACGTCATCTCGGGGCGTGACGATAAGACGAGTGCCGGGTGAATTGATATTACTGCGAGCGATAGCGCCATAAATTCCTGTTGGGCTGTAATCAAAGCGCCTGGCGCCGAACAAAGTGTCGAACCGTTCATTTTTACCGTCATTGGGATTACTGTCGCCACTGGCATAGTCATATTGCAGGACAAACCGGGGAGACCAAGGCAACTTAAGGGTATAGCCCAAAGAAAGATGTTGAAACCAGGCTTGATGCTCCAGGTTTTTGGTGTCATCAGCCTCCGTTGTCGCACGGATTGTCCCGAGTTGCCCGGCGGTCTCGACTTGAAAGTCGACCTCGCCTTTGGCCGGTTTTCGGTACCAGCGCATACCGGGCGTGAATAAACGGCGATTGCGCGTATCGTTATCGTTTTGATCGTCTTCGCTCAAATGATAAAAATATAATTCGGCATTGATTTTCCAGGCTATATCGTAAATCTCCCAAAAACCACCGGAAAACCAGGTTTTGTATAATTCGGTGTCCCATTCTTGTTTTCTGTCCAGCAGTTCTTGCTTTTCATTAGGGTAGCGCCCAACCGGTAGAGTCACGAAACCGTTAAATTGCCATTTGCCATTGTCCTGGAAACGAAAACGCGCACCGGTAAAGGCATTGATCGTGTTACGGAATACATTTCGGGCGACCAGGCGGCGACTACCCAAATTAAGTGTTTGCCTACCCAGAATCACCTCGGTGCCGATGCCGCTGTCCAGAAAATTTTTCTGCGCCCAGGCAAGATAGGCTTGCAAAAAATCCGATTGGTTTGCATGGGTATTATTGAGAGACGAGCCTGAATCACTCCCGAATTGGCGTGAATCCATAAATTCGGTACCCAAGCGAAAGTCATTGAAGCTGGCTTCCAGACTCAAGCACGTCGCCAATGGAATTTGCTGATCACCCCCCCTGGCTTTGGCTTGAAACTGACCGTCCAAAACTTCATAGCGCGTGCGTTGTTCCAGCGAAAGCGAGAGCCAGTCGGGCAATTTTAGGGTGTCATGTAAATTCCAGACGGGCTTTTCATAGCCAGGCGCTTGTGCCAGGCGATCATTCATTTGACTGGAAAAACAAGCAAAAGGCGGACTGGCCGGTTTTTTCTGAGCGGCATAAGCGTCATGAACCGGCGTAAAAAAGAAGATGATCAATGCCAGTGAAATACACGTCCTGTCGATTGCAAAGCTTGCAGTGTGTTCTCCATCTTTTGGAAAGACTATCAACAATGTCCGTTTGCCAGTGCTCACTTTGATTCGTGTTTTGAAATCAATCATCGTCTGCCCGTTTTAATCAAAAATACCTCAGCCTCTTTACTTATAACGACTCGCGTGCCTGAAATAGAAAATACGCAAAATACTTATTGGTCATCTTCCTTCAACTTAAACCCGCAGGTCAACTGCTGCTGGAGAGGTGCCGGCAAAGGCGCGTAATGGCTCATTTCAATAGCATAATGCCCGCGACCGCTGGTCAGCGCGTTCAAACGGGATTGATAGTCGGTCAGCTCACTCAACGGAACTTTGCCGCTGATAAGCATTCTGCCCGGGCTATGAGAATCGGTACCGGTAATATGTCCGCGTTTGGCCGAAAGATCACCGGTTATGTCGCCCATAGCCGTTTCCGGAGCAATAATCTCAATATCAACCACCGGCTCCAGCACCAGCGGCTTCGCCGCCCGGATGGCCTCAATTACAGCGTAACGCCCGGCGGTGACGAAAGCAATTTCTTTACTGTCCACAGCATGCGTTTTACCGTCATAAACCGTGACTCGCAGGTCTATCAACGGAAAACCGGCCAACACACCCGCTTCTAATGCCTGACGCACACCTTTTTCCACGGCAGGCATAAATACACCGGGGATGGTGCCGCCTTTAACCGCATCCACAAAGTCAATGCCTTCCCCCCGTTCCAATGGCTCCACGCGCAGAAATACTTCGCCAAATTGACCTGCCCCGCCTGTTTGCTTTTTGTGACGGTAATGACCTTCAGCGGTTTGGCTGATCGTCTCCCGATAAGGAATAACAGGCGGCTTGGTGTCGATTTCCAACTTGTATTGGCTGGCCATTTTTTCCAGCTTGGCTTTGAGGTGGGCATCGCCCAATCCCATTATCACCGTCTCATTGGTGGCAGGGCGGCGCTCCACGATGAACGTTGGATCTTCTAACGCCAACTTATCAAGTATGTCGAACAATCGCTGTTCGTCCCCTTTGCGCCGGGTTTCCACTGACAACCCGGTCATTGATTGTGGAAAACGCATGGGTTTGAGGTGAATGTGATCTTCGTCGTGAGAGTCGTGCAATACCGCATCGAACATGATTTCATCCACTTTGACAACGGCGCCGATGTCTCCAGGAATCAAAGCGTCCACTTCTTGAAAATCCTTGCCTTGCAATTGATAAAGATGCGCAGCTTTAAAAGGACGTTTACCATCGCCGACAAAAAGCTGCGCGTCCTGCTTCAATGTGCCTTGATGCATGCGGAAAATGCCAACTTTGCCCATGTAGGGGTCGCTGACAACCTTGAACACATGAGCCAACACATGCTTGTCTGCGTCGGATTCGGCCTGAAAGGTTTCGATGGAACCGTCCGGCTGAGTTTTATAGAACGGCGGAGGATTGCCTTCTGTAGGATTGGGTGCCAGATTGGCAATGACATGCAGCAACTCGTAAATACCGGCTCCGGTCTTCGCAGAAGTGAAAACAATGGGCGCAAAACCGGCACGCAATGCACTTTCAAAAGGAGAATGAATTTCACTGGGTTCAGGTTCTTGCCCTTCTTCCAGATATTTTTCCAGCAACGCCATGTCTTCTTCGACGATACGCTCAATCAATTCACTGTGCGCTTCAGCGACCGAGCCAAAATCGGCCATGCCTGAATCATGCGCCAGCACTTCGACGACCTCTTTTGCGCCGTGGGCGGGAAGATCTAACACCAAGCCATTGAATCTTGTGCGAATTTCCGCCACCAAGCCGGGCAAATCGAGGTTATCGGCATCGATTTTGTTGATCACGATCATCGTGCAAAGCTTCCTTTCCCTGGCCCAGCGCAGCATGCGCTCGGTCATGAGTTCGATCCCGGTTTGAGCATTGACGACTACCAATAACGTCTCAACGGCTTCAAGAGCCGCAATGGCTTGCCCTGCAAAATCAGGATATCCCGGAGTATCGAGCAGATGAATAACGGTGTTTTCATAATCAAAATGAACGATGGCACTTTGCAACGAATGGCCGACAGATTTTTCCTGAGAATCAAAATCACAAACCGTATTGCCTTTTTCAACCATGCCTTTGTTTTTGATGGCTCCGGCACCAAAAAGCAGCGCTTCCGCCAAACTGGTTTTACCTGCCGCGCCATGGCCTACAAGAGCGATGGTACGGATGGCTTTTGTCGTGTAATGAGGCATGGCTCTGCTCCTTGTTTAATTCGATATGAGGGCTATTTTACGCGGTAGGCTTTATTTTTGCGTCATTTTGATGGGGTGTCGGCCGCTTGATTTTACCTTCATCTTTATTGGACATTGCACAAAGAAATTACCACGGTAATCTGTAGCCATCATAAACACTCGCAATCATAAAGATTTCAAGACCATGCTACCCACTCCACCACGGCTTAATCCCAAAAAACTGCTGCTCAGCAAATGGACTGCCGCAAGCCCTAGAAACAAAGAAAAACATTTTATCGTCACCCAACTGATAGAGCCCGAACCGCCTGACATTAAGATCGAATTTATTGAACTGGAAGCGGTCTATTCAGGGCGAAGTTTTATCTTGCCCTGGCATGAATTGACCGACCCTCACCAATGGCTGCAGGGGTGGAAATGACTAATTTTGATTGGGCGGCGGCACTGCACTCTTTTTAAGCGTATCATTTTGAAAAAAGCTGCTCTGCTACAACTTTCCCATTGAACACCAAAAACAATCCATGAAAAAACTACTCAGTATTTTAACCGGCGTTTTCCTGACCGGATGCAGTATCGTCGGCATTCGCTCTGCAAATGAGCCCGTCTACCAGGTGCTAAGGGACGAAGGTCAGATTCAGGTTAGGCAGTATCCGGCTTTGGTCGTAGCTGAAACGGAGATTGGGGCTGATTATAAAACCAGTAGCAGCGAGGGCTTTCAGCGTCTGGCCGGCTACATTTTTGGAAAAAACAAAACTCAGGAGAAACTGGCCATGACGACCCCGGTTACGCAGGAAAAAACGTCAACAACACTTGACATGACTGCACCGGTAATTCAACAAAAATCAGCCGGAAAATGGCGAATGGCATTTGTACTCCCACAGGAATACACCCTTGAAAACGCACCCATTCCTCTGGATCCGGCGGTAGTCATTAAAGAAATTCCTGCCAGAAAAGTCGCAGTATTAACGTATTCAGGCAGTTTGTCCGAACAAGGCATCATTCAAAACGCCACAGCATTGACAGATTGGTTATCCACACAAGCTTACAAAACCCTCTCTCAACCCCGTTCTGCCGCATACGACCCGCCCTGGACCTTGCCTTTTTTGAGAAGAAATGAAATCCATATCGACATTGAGTAAGGCAACAACTGTCCCGAAATAGAGGGGCTTGACCCCAGCATCCCTGCTGCCGAGATGCCCACAAAGCTTACGCCTTCCCATTTTTATCATTAAGCTGGAAATTACTGCTACGTCCTTCCTGTTCCAGTCTTTTTTCAACGGCCAAGATATGCTGAGTCGTTTTTAACACCGAGTCGGGATTCAGGCTGATAGAGTCGATACCCAGTTCAACCAGATATTCAGCCATTTCGGGAAAATCCGAGGGTGCCTGGCCGCAAATCCCCGAGTGCCTGCCATTGCGGCGCGCCCCATCCACAGCCATCCTGATGATGGCTTTAACACCGGCATCCCTCTCGTCAAAGACATCGGCAACAATTTCCGAATCTCTGTCAACTCCCAGGGTTAATTGGGTAAGATCATTTGAACCTATCGAGAAACCATCAAAATAGCGGGAAAATTCGTCGATCAGTATGACGTTATTGGGAATCTCGCACATGACATAGATTTTTAAATCCTGCTCGCCTCGCTTCAAACCTTGCTCAGCCATAAATGCCAGCACCTTTTCAGCTTCCTGAATTGTGCGGCAAAACGGAATCATCAGTATGACATTGGTCAAACCCATGACGTCCCGTACCCGCTTCATTGCCCGGCACTCCAGCGCAAAGGCTTCGGCATAATCCGGATGGGTGTATCGGGAGGCGCCTCTAAAGCCAATCATGGGATTGGCTTCTTCACGCTCAAACCAAGAGCCGCCCAAAAGCGTGGCATATTCATTGGTTTTAAAATCCGATAAACGCACCACCACCGGTTTTGGATAAAACGCAGCGGCCAGTGTACCTACCCCTTCAGACAGCTTTTCGATAAAGAAATCTTCAGGTTTTGCGTATTCCCGTGTCAATGCTTCAATCCGGTTTCTTTCATCGCTGTTTTGAATCTTTTCCGGATGCAATAGCGCCATGGGGTGAGCTTTAATATACTCATTAATGATGAATTCCATTCTCGCCAGACCCACGCCATCATTAGGTAACTGGCTGATCTTAAAAGCCAGTTCAGGATTCCCCAGGTTCAGCATGATTTTGGTGTGTGGTTTTTCAAGCTGGGTCAGATCGGTAGTATCGACAGTGAATTTTAAAAGACCCGAATAGACTTTACCGGCATCGCCCTCTGCACACGATACTGTCACCTCGGTTTGCCTTGCCAACGCAGTGGTGGCATTATCACAACCGATGACCGCGGGCACGCCAAGCTCTCTGGAAATTATCGCGGCATGACAGGTTCGCCCTCCCCGATTCGTGACAATAGCCGAAGCTGTCTTCATGACCGGCTCCCAATCCGGTGTGGTCATATCGGCCACCAGCACTTCACCGGGCTTGAATGACGGTAATTCATTGACATGATTAATGATATGCACTTTGCCCGCTGCTATTTTGCTACCGACCGCATGCCCTGTGACGAGTAATTCGCCTGGCTTATCAAGCCGGTAGTTTTCCAGCACGGCGGCATTGCGCTGAGAAACGACGGTTTCGGGGCGCGCCTGAACTATATATAACTGACCGTCCAAACCGTCTTTGGCCCACTCGATATCCATCGGTTTGTGATGGCCTGCTTCGGTGCTGTAGTGGTTTTCAATTTTGATCGCATAATCGGCGAGTCTCAGAACTTCCTCATCCGAAATGCAGTAGCGCAAACGTTCTTCGGCAGCCGTCACAATATTGCGTATCGCTTCCCGGGTCCGGCCTTCGCTGTAAACCATCTTAATTTTCTTTGCACCCAGCACCCGCCTGAGCACACAGCGATGACCCTGTTTGAATGTGGGTTTGTGGACATAAAATTCATCCGGATCGACCGCACCTTGCACAACATTTTCACCCAATCCATAAGCACCGGTAATGAACACGGCATCCTTGAAACCCGATTCGGTATCCAGAGTAAACATCACACCGCTGGCCGCCAGATCAGAACGCACCATTTTCATGACACCAATAGAAAGTGAAACCTTGAAATGATCGAACCCCTGATCGATTCGATAATGAATGGCTCTATCGGTAAACAGACTGGCAAAACAACGTTTGCAGGCATCCAATAAAGCCGGGCCGCCAGCAATGTTTAAATAAGTATCCTGCTGGCCGGCAAAACTGGCAGTAGGCAAATCTTCAGCTGTTGCCGAACTGCGCACTGCAACCGTCAATGCTTCATCATACTGGCTCTGTAACTCCGCCAAGCCATCAAGAATTTCCTGTTCCAGATCTTCAGGCAATGGTGCAGCATAAACAATTTCGCGGGCTTGACGGGCGCGGCGGGCCAGGTCATTCACATCATCAGGGTTCAATGTATCCAGCACATCGTGCAGCGCTTGCCATGCACCTGCTTCATTGAGCATGTAGCGGTATGCCTCTGCGGTAACGGCAAAGCCGTTTGGCACTTTAACGCCCTCAGACCCCAGGGCTCTGTACATTTCTCCCAACGAAGCATTCTTGCCGCCTACTAACGGAATGTCTGACAGGTTTAATTCTTCGAACCAACGTAAATAGTTATAGGATTTAGGCATACGCCCTCCATCTAGGATCAATCGGTTTGTAACCGAAATTCGAGACGATTTAAGAGAAAAAAGTCTATTTTGAAACAATCATAATCCAACCAGAATGCCAGCCGATTTTTCAATAAACTTTTGGCAAAAAAGCTTGACATACTGCTGTTATTTTCTGTTTCAAATACCTGATGTTTTTCCACAATTTCTGTGGATAACTTTGTGCATAAGCTCTCATTAACTATGCCAAACCCCTATTGTTAAAGGGTATCAGTCAGCTTGGCAGATTTTTATACAGAAAGCCTAAAACTATAACAAACAATAAGTTATAAATAACTATTGCCTTTTATATACCGTTTATGCTGATCGGTTAAGTTAATTTAAATCACCCATTGATTCTGTGCATAAAAAGATTTTTGAAAATTCATATTCGTCAATACGTTTTTTGCATTACTTGAAATTTTTCTTGAAAAACAGCATTCAATTAAAAACCTGAAGTTTCCCAATAATTTCAAAAACGGACAGCCATTATGCTTGGGCTGCAGGAATTATC
>JAGXSU010000187.1 GCA_018333785.1 Methylomicrobium sp.
GATAGACTGACCGATTCGTTTTGGTAGAAGCGCCACGCCGCTTGAGTGCTGGCAAAGCTGCTGATTTTGTCAGGCAACGCTTTTAATCCAGCACTCAGGCATTCACTTGAATTCATGTGTTCACTCACCAGGCGCTGGTAGCGGTCGTTTAGGCGTGAGTCCACGCCGGATAGGCTTTTTTAAAATCATGCGGCATCATGCCAAAATTTACGATAAGTTGTGTAGATACTTATGCCTATCAACAATCAAGACCCTACCAAAACTGAACTCATCTGAGTATCCGCGTCTTACGCAAGAACTGAAATCCGAATGTGTGTAACCGGTATGGATGAGCAGTTCCAGCTTTACAACCTCGGGACCCGTCAAAGCCAGCGTTGGTTTTACCCGTCACCCAGCCCCAACTGAAACTTTGGCGAAACGAATATCGCCACTGTTGTCATCGCCCCGAAGTCGCGTGACACTATTCCTCAATTTATGCGAGGCCTGCAATACACCTCACCTCCACCGCATCGACTGATCCGTTGCCGCAATCGAGAACCGGCGACAATTAAAAGCACTCTGCTACTGTCACAAGACAGTTCACCGCATCCATCAACTTTCGTTGGGAAAAGTTAACAGTTTTAACGGTAATCCTACACAGCGATCTGCCTCAGACCATTCAATAATGAGCTCCATGTTACAAGAAGAACGGTATTAAAGACATTTTCTTTGCATAACATGACCTTACCGCTTTATTTGAACAAGGGGAACACCATGAACTATCAAAATAAATACATGCTAACGCTAGTCACAGCATTGAGTTTTATTAATCCCGCTGTTGCCGCCGACGACAAATCCGAGCCGGCCTATAGCGTGGTCGGCGAGGTGACCGCCGGCGAAAACAAGCTGGGCGTAACACCTGGCGAACAAATTTTTACTGACTTCATGCTGGATCCCAGCCTGATTGCCACAGAAGCGCTGTCAAGCCGGGAACGCCTGATTTTCATAGATCCCTGGCGCTGGCACTGGCGGCGCTGGGACTGGCTGAGAGGCTTTGTCATCGATATTCCCAGATTTCCAGAACCAGGACCTGAACCCTTCGTGCTTAGAGTTCAAGCTGTATATGACGATGCTCAGGACATGATCATGGCAATGGACGGTGTGCCGCCGCTGGAAAAAGGCAGCTCGTTCATCACTGAACTTTCGTTTCCTTCAGATAGCGCGTTTCTGAAAGAACAACGCCTGCCTAACATGGATGAAATTAACAATGGCTTTATAAAAGGCAGTTTCCGCGTCGAAGATCCGCAAGGTGAAGTGCTGTTCAAAGGCAGCGTCGACGGATTGAAAGCGACTCCGACCGAACCGGTATGCAAAGGCGATGTGGATGGTGACGGTGACGTCGATACCCGGGATACCCGCACCATCCGGCTGGAATTTGGCCGCCGGGATTGCCCGTTGATGTAAAACCGACCCCCAGTCAATGCTGTTAGTGCTCAGCTGCAGCATGCCACCATTAAGTAAATGCGAGGACACCATGAAACAATTTATTCTTAAATCACTGACGCTGGCATTAGGTCTTTTTCATTTGAACACGGGCAACGCCTCGTTATCGGTATTTGCCGATGCGAACGGCGATGGCGTTTATGACTCTATTTTCAACACCACACCCGGGGCCGTTTTCAAATTATCCGTGTATGCCAACGAAGATGGTTTACATGAAGGGTTGACGTCTTACGGCGTCAAGGTCGATCTGGATTCACCGTTAAAAATCGCAGGCGCTACAGCTACTGACCAACTTGCGAATATCACCTCCGCTGCCCACTGGGATTTACCGGAAAGTAAGTCAATAACGCCGACGATTGAAGTGATTGACGGTTCATTTTTTGATACTTTTTCAGGCTCGGTTCATCTGTTCGATATGACGCTATTGGCGCCGAATACACCCGGCTCTTATAACGTCTCATTCAAAAATGTAGAACCGGATCTGACCTTTGACGGCTTTGTCGGCTTTGATGGTTTTGTTTATGACTCGACCATCACATTTGAAACCACACAAATCAAGGTGGTCCCTATTCCGGCCGCATTACCATTATTTGCTTCGGCATTATTCGGATTAAGTTGGCAGCTACGCCGCAGAACTTCCACTGTTTAACCGTTCAGCTTGTTGATTGTATGGACCTTCTACGGGAAGGATCAGTTGATCCTTCCCGTTTTTTTGCTATCCAATGGGACTGCCATATCAGGCAGACCAAGATCGCTCCTATTACTGGAACGCTGGGTATTGCCGAAGACCCTGGCCAATTTTCTATCACGTATCAACAAGCGGAAACGATTGTTATAAAAGAAAAACGGCCCGAAATAATGGCCTTTCTTTGGCTTAACAACAGCGTTTGATGCCTGACCACAGGCGATCCTGCCAGCGTTTGAAAAACTCCGCTTTGCTGAGCGGAGCGCTGCCTTCATGCTGATGGTGCGCGGCGTGATGTTGTAAATAGCGCTCATACGCATCATCGCCGGATAATTGCCGGATACCTTGCCAAACCCTCTTCAACCGTTTTCGCATCAATCTCTGACCCACTCAGCTTCAAGAAGACTAGGGCTGTGCGGAGTTTCGGTCAACGGTAAAACCGGTTTACCCATCACATGGCGCACCGCAACCCGGAGCATATCCAATACGATCAACCACAAAAGCACAACAAAAAACAGCGTAAGGTAGGCATCCAGATGGAGATTAAAGATCAGCTGCGGCGCAATTTTGGCTTTTTCTACCGGCAGTGATCCTGCTGCCAGTTTCGAAGATAAATCATTTGCTGCCGCAAAAAATCCGATGCGCACATCGCTGCTGGTCAATTTTTCCCAGGCTGCGGTGCTAGTGATAATAATCAGCCAAACCAGCGGTAATCCGGTAACCCAGGCTTTGTTCAACTTATCGGATTTGATCAGAATCCCGGTTGCCACCGATAACGCAATCGCAGCTAGCATCTGATTGGCGATTCCGAACAACGGCCACAAAATGTTAACCCCACCGTTTGGATCAATGACACCAATATAAAGAAAATAACCCCAGGCCGACACCACCATCGCGCTGCTGACAATCACCGATGGCGTCCATGACGTTTCGCCCATTTTCGGCCAGATATTGCCCAGCATGTCTTGCAACATAAAGCGCCCTACCCGCGTACCGGCGTCTAGTGTGGTCAGAATGAAAATAGCCTCGAACATGATCGCAAAGTGATACCACATGGCCAGCAAACCATCCCCAAAAGCACTGCCGAAAATACTCGCCATACCGACAGCCAGGGATGGCGCACCTCCGGTTCGAGCAAATAAAGTGGCCTCTCCCATTTGCTGCGCCAACGTCTGCATCTGTTCTACAGTTACGGGATAACCCCAGGCACTGATGGTCGCCACAGCTGTGGCAGGATCTGCACCCACAGCGCCGGCAGCGCTATTGATCGCAAAAAACACGCCTGGATCCAAAACAGTCGCAGCAATCATCGCCATCATCGCGACCATGGATTCCAGCAGCATGCCGCCGTAACCTATCATTCGAATATCTCTTTCGTTGCTCAGCAATTTCGGCGTGGTGCCGGAAGAAATCAAGGCATGAAACCCGGAAATCGCGCCACAAGCGATGGTAATGAATACAAAGGGAAACAACTTTCCGCCAAAAATGGGTCCAGTGCCGTCTATGAATTGAGTCAAGGCCGGCATTTTCACTTCCGGCATCAAAAATAAAATCGCAACAGCCAGCAGGGTAATCGTACCCAGCTTCATATACGTCGACAAATAATCACGCGGTGCCAACAACAGCCATACGGGCAGAATAGCTGCGGCAAAACCGTACGCCATCACCCACCATGCCAGCGTCAGGCCTTCATGATCAAACCCGCCACGTAAAGACGGCTGATCATCCAGCCACCCGCCCCCCGCAACGGACAGCAACAGTAAAGCCACCCCCAAAGCCGAAGCTTCCAATACTTGGCCAGGGCGTAAATGGCGCATGTAGACTCCGACGATCATCGCAATCGGTATCGTAGCGGCAACGGTAAATGTCGCCCAAGGGCTGTGCTTCATGGCGTTGACCACCACTAAGCCCAACACTGCAATCAAGATCACCATGATAGCGAATGTAGCCAGCAAGGCTGCCGAACCGCCCAGCGCACCCAGTTCATCTCTAGCCATTTGCCCCAAACTTTTCGCATCACGGCGCGTCGATAAAAACAAGGTCACCATGTCCTGCACACAACCGCCCAGCACCGCACCGAACAATAGCCATAACGTGCCCGGCAAATAACCGAACTGTGCCGCCAATGTGGGGCCAACCAATGGCCCGGGACCGGCGATCGCCGCAAAGTGATGTCCAAAGACTATCCATTTGTTGGTAGGTAAAAAGTCATGCCCATTATTAAGTCGTTCGGCCGGTGTCGCCCGCGTCTCATCAACGACCAAAACTCTAGCGGCAATCCAGGCCGCATAAAAGCGATACGCCAGACTGTATACACAGACCGCAGCAGTAATAAACCATAAGGCATTGATGCTCTCACCCCGGTTCAATGCGATGCCTCCAACTGCAGAAGCGCCCAACACAGCAATTAAAATCCAGATAATAGTCTTGGCTAAATGAGTCATGATAAGAAAAGTCAACTAATTTTGGTTTGGCCTTGATGGCTTAATATGCAGTTACCCGGCATCGAAAACAAGATAATTTCTTATCATCAAACGATGAGCCTAAACATAAAAGTTAGCCGTTGACGTAAAAATCATTCACAGGCCTCGGGGCGATGTTTTACCGGGTTGCTCAGGATAACTCAATTCAGACTCGTTGGCCGGTATTCTTGACTGATGTTACGTAGTCTTTAATTTCTGCAACTCTGAATAAGCTATCTGGTTAGCTTTTATGAAAAGCTTAGCGCGCATGGCGAAATGGATGGTTTTATGTTTGATCTTCAAATATTCCAGCTTGAACACGGCATAGATGGCCATGAATAGGTGGTTGTTTTGGGTGGTGACGTTGCCAGCCCAGTTTTTGTTTTTAATGATTTATCGAACGCCACGACCTTTCACCGTTTTTGGAAGAGGGTTGAGTCTTCCCCGCCGTCGCACGCCAAATCGCTGCATACCCGATCCAACAAACCGATGCTGCCGTCTTTGTTTGTCTTGTGCCCTGCGGGTAAAAGACCCGCCGAAACAGTGCTTTATTTAATGGGTTTGCCATCGTTTAGGCAGAACCTATCGTAATGTCTGCAGCCCAAGCATAATGTTAATCTTGGTATGGCCTTGTTTGGCCCTTCAGTGTAGTTTCAAGTTATTGCTTCCGAACTGTTTTGGGTATTGATCCCGGCTTTAATAATTGGCACTATTGGCGCAATAATCGGGCATAAGTCCGTCAAACACTGAGTGTGAACCCGATCAAATACTCATTGTTCTGGAATAAATACCTACTAAAGCCGCATAATATCCTCATGAAAACACCTAAAAGACTTGAACCTTTAATCGACAATGGCCTTATCGACGAAGTCATACATTCCCTGAAAAGCGGCAAGGAAGCCGCTGTCTATGTGGTACGCTGTGGAACTGAAATCTGTTGCGCCAAGGTTTATAAAGAAGCAGACCAGCGCAGCTTCCGCCAAAGCGTGCTTTATCAGGAAGGCCGCAAAGTAAGGAACAGCCGCCGCGCCCGTGCCATGGCGAAAGGGAGCAGTTATGGCCGCAAAGAGCAGGAGTCGACATGGCAAAGCGCGGAAGTAACCGCTTTGTACCGTCTCTCCGAGGCGGGTGTCAGGGTACCTCGCCCCTATGACTTCATCGACGGTGTGCTGCTCATGGAATTGGTGACGGATAGTGAAGGCAACCCTGCACCCAGGCTCAATGACCTAGAATTGGAGCCGGAACTCGCCAGAACGTATCATAGCTTCCTCATTTCCCAAATCGTCCGTATGCTCTGCGACGGCCTTATCCACGGGGACTTATCAGAGTACAACGTACTGGTTGGCAGCGATGGGCCCGTCATCATAGATCTGCCCCAAGCCGTCAATGCAGCCGGCAACAATAATGCCCGCATGATGCTGGAGCGGGATGTCGCCAACATGGCCAACTATTTCGGCCGCTTCGCACCCGAATTATTGATAACCGCCTATGGAAAGGAAATGTGGAAGCTTTACCAAAGCGGCGAACTTCAACTTGAAACTCAGCTAACCGGACATTTCGATGAAGACACCAAAACTCCAGATGTGGGGGGCGTTATGCGCGAGATAGACGCAGCGCGTAAGGATAATGAGGCAAAACAACTTTATAAGGACAGCATCGGTCAATAACAGGAAAGCAAAACCAGGCACACTTGGCCTTCGATAAAGCCAATCAATTGCGTAGTCATTTTAACTGCCTTAAAGGCTTGCTGTTTGCGTCTGTCCGATTTGATCTGGGCCTGTTTAGGACTATATCCGCGTAACCCGCGATTACGGGTTAACTCACGACTGATCGTGCCCTCAGAGACGCCAATGATCTCGGCGATCTTTTTATTCGTCTGTACCGCTTTCAATAAGGCGGCAATCTGCTATCGTTGTGCTTCGGTCAACTTTTTGTAGTCTGTCATCGCTTATGCATCTTTGGTCGGATTGAAAAGGGGTGTCGCTATAACAGTTGACTCCCTTCTTTATCACTCAAAATGAATTGCTCTTGTTTGTTGAATCCGCGACTTGAATTGACACCTACATGTCATCAAAGAAAATCAATCTACACAAGCTGCGTTTCTTTGTGTTGGATGTAGCTAAAGCACTAATGCTGTCCATGTTGGCGCAATGAATTTACTAAGCCGTGGACACTGCCATTCAGCCTGCCAAGCGAGGGGGGCAATAATGCCAGCGGCAACAGGAACTTTCGCCATGCGGCGACGCAAGATCACTATTGTCAAAAAATAGGGTTTGCACAAACGGGCGCCGTAGCGACTGTATAAATTGAACTGGAGTATTGATGCACCGTAAAGCCTTGCTACCGTCGAAATTGTGCATCGTCTGCGGCCGCCCGTATTTCTGGCGCAAAAAATGGGCGAAACAGTGGGACTCGGTAAAATTTTGCTCCGAGCGCTGCCGCCGTCAGCGATCAACGGTAGCGGCATCATGACTACGCTACGTCTGATTCTTGGCGACCAAATAAACCCGCTACATAGCTGGTTTACGCGAACCGACGAAAGTGTGATCTACACGCTGATGGAAATTCGCCAGGAAACCGATTATGTCCTGCACCATGCTCAAAAAGTCATCGCCATTTTTGCGGCGATGCGCGAATTTGCTCGGCATCTGGCTACCCAAGGCCATCGAGTACATTACTTAAAAATCGACGCCCCCGATAACTCGCAATCGCTGCCCACAAATCTGGATGACCTGATCGAACGCTACCCAATTAAGCGCTTCGAGTACCAGTTGCCTGACGAATGGCGGTTGGACCAACAGTTGCAGACTTATTGCCGAAATCTGGCGATTCCAAGCCAGGCCTGCGACAGCGAACATTTCTACACCCGACGCGATGAAGCGATTGAACTCTTCGGTGCGCGGCCCCATTGGCTGATGGAAATGTTCTACCGCCGCATGCGCGTCAAACACAACGTATTGATGCAAGACAATCGACGGCCGATCGGCGGCCAATGGAATTTCGACCACGATAATCGCAAGACTTGGCCCGGCACGCCGGTTGTGCCAGACGACAAGCGACCACATCACGATCATTCGGCGCTTTGGCACACCATCGTTTCGACAGGCGTACACAGTTTTGGCGAAGCCGATGCCGACGATTTCCGCTGGCCGCTCGATCGCACTGAAGCCTTAATGCAACTCGACACGTTCATGACTCAAGGCCTGCCGTATTTTGGCGACTTTCAGGACGCGATGAACCGGCGCAGTTGGCGGCTGTTTCATTCACTGCTATCGTTCTCGCTCAATACCAAAATGCTCAATCCGCGCGAGGTTGTTGAGCGCACCGAAATCGCGTATTGCCAAGGTCATGCGCCGCTGGCGGCCGTCGAGGGCTTTATTCGCCAAATTCTGGGCTGGCGCGAGTACGTGCGGGGTGTGTATTGGGCGAAGATGCCGGATTACGCGATGCAAAACCATTTCGGCCACGATCGGCCTCTGCCGCCCTGGTTTTGGTCCGGCGAAACCAGTATGAACTGTCTGGCGGCGGCCATCGGTCAATCATTGCAATACGCCTATGCTCATCATATCCAGCGCTTGATGGTGATTGGCAATTTCTCGCTGTTGGCAGGCCTTGCACCCGACGCAGTGCATCGCTGGTATCTCGGCGTGTATATCGACGCCTTCGAATGGGTGGAACTGCCCAACACCTTGGGCATGAGCCAGTTCGCCGACGGCGGGCTACTCGCCACCAAACCCTATGTGTCCAGCGCGGCCTACATCGACCGCATGAGCGATTATTGCAAAGGATGCCGCTACGACAAAAAAGCCCGCACCGGCGACAATGCCTGTCCGTTCAACGGGTTGTACTGGCAATTTTTTATCCGTCATCGCGAAAAGCTCAACCAGAATCCGCGACTCAGCATGGTCTATCGCAATCTCGACCGCTTCGCGGCTTCCGAACGCGACGCCATAGTGCGGCGTGCCGAAACGGTTTTATCGGATTTGGACAAGTTATAGCACGTTAGGAATGTGTCAATAACTTTGAGACACCCAGTTGTTTTATTTAGTGTCTAACTGTTGTGTATTTATGGGTCAAGTTTCTCCTTTGTGTTTATAGGCGGATTGATCCAAACGGCGTTGGGCAACTTGGGCGGCAAAGGGCACTGCCCTCAGAATTGCTTAGGATTGGCATGGAAAGCAGTCTCTTGGGTTTGGCGCGGGCTTGGTAATACCGTATGGCAGGGTCATGTAACCGATGCCCGAGTGGCAATGGCACTGGCTGCGGGCATCTTTAAGGCATCCAAGACATAAGGCCGACTATGGGTCTTGGCGACCTCCAGATCAACCACCGGTTTGCTGCGCAAGTTATGAAAGAAAATTTGAATAGGCACAGGGTCGACATCTCAGGCCGCTTCTCGGAGGGTTGGGATTGCGGCAGAGTATCGATAGACAGGATTTCCTTTGGATGCTCATTCCAATACCTGCCAATGGCCACCCTTGGTTGAGCTTATGGGTGCCAAACGTCCTCGGCTTCGGTCAATCGCAAATGTTCACCTTTACGCTCAAATAGCTTCCTGATTATAAAGATGTTTCAGCTATAGATTCGGACACGTCATTCCGGCCTGGATTGCAGGCGCCGTTAGACAGCGAAAGCGAATCCAGGTCACATGGATAGCTAGCAGCTTACCATCCATGGCACTGGATGCCCGTGTCCCGGCGGGCATGACGGGCGCTTATGGATTCAGCTGAAACATCCGGCTAATCGTTTTGTCCCAGCGCCAACGACGAGACGGTCAAGCGTTCTTTAGCGCGCTTCAAATTATTTTCGGCAGCGGTAATTCAAAACAACCACTATTCATTAATAGAAAAGAACGTTTTTATTGAGTACATATATTGGATGAATTAAAACCAGCTTGCTACTATGACCATGACCTCAACCCTCCATCAATTCCAGAGATCGTCATGAACATAAACTTTCTGTTGCTGCAGCTTCACTACCCGGACTCGGCAGCGGCCAAGCTTTGGCAAACCGTTAAATCCAAAAGCGACTTGGGCTGTTCCCGGACTTCCAATTCCGATAGCAACGACGTCCTGCTCACACACAGCCCGCTGTCGACCTGCTGGCAAGCCGTTTCCGATTATTCATGGGAGCCATGATATGACCTTACAATCAAAGGACTTATCGAACCTTCCGCATCCATCGGCCGATCACCTGGACTTGCTGGAAGCCGAGGCGCTGTTCATCCTGCGGGAAGTGGCGGCCGAATGCCGACTTCCTGTCTTACTGTATTCCGGCGGAAAAGACTCGGCGGTGTTACTCCATCTGGCCTACAAAGCTTTTCATCCGGAACGTATCGGCTTTGCTCTGCTGCACATTGACACCGGCCATAATTACGACGAAGTAATTGCCTACCGCGACCGCATGGCTGAACGCTACGATTGCCAACTGCACGTTCGTAACGTCGAAGATTCGATCCGGAAAGGCTCAGTACGTTTGCGGCATCAACTGGAATCGCGTAATGCCCATCAATCTGTGACATTGATGGAAGCGATCGCCGAATTCGGTTTCGACGCCTGTTTAGGCGGTGCAAGGCGCGACGAGGAAAAGGCGCGGGCCAAAGAACGCATTGTCAGTGTGCGGGACGAGTTCGGCCAATGGGAACCCAAAAACCAGCGCCCTGAACTTTGGTCGCTGTACAACACGCGTGTTGTTCCGGGCAATCATGTTCGGGTATTCCCGATTTCTAACTGGACCGAGCTCGACGTCTGGCAGTACATCCAAAGAGAAGACATAGAGCTTCCGGGGCTTTATTTCTCACATCTGCGCGACATCGTTCGGCGCGGCGACATTCTGGTACCGGTCACGCATCTGACGCCTGCAAACCATGGCGAAACCGTGGAAACGATCAGTTGCCGCTTTCGAACGGTTGGCGACATTTCCTGCACGGCGCCTGTGGCATCGACAGCCACCACCGTTGCCGACATTATCGCCGAAACGACACAATGCCTGCTCACCGAACGCGGCGCCACGCGCCTGGATGACCGAGCTTCGGACGGGGCCATGGAACAACGCAAAAAAGAGGGGTATTTCTGATGAACGTGTTAGCTCACCCATCGCTAGACACCGAAACGATTGAACTGGCACCCAATCATAGCCCGTCCGGCCTACTGCGCTTTATCACCGCCGGCAGCGTCGATGACGGTAAAAGCACGTTGATTGGCCGACTGTTGTACGACACAGGCAACGTTGCCGCTGATCAATTGGCATCAATTCAGGCGACCTCACAAAAACGCGGGCTTGCGGCAATCGATTGGTCATTGCTGACAGACGGCCTTATTGCCGAACGGGAACAAGGGATCACTATCGATGTTGCTTACCGCTATTTCTCGACGGCACGGCGCAAATTCATAATCGGAGATGCGCCCGGCCATGAACAATATACCCGCAACATGGTCACCGCCGCGTCCAGCGCCGATCTGGCCATTATACTGGTCGATGCTCGAAAAGGTGTCATTACCCAAACCCGGCGCCATGCCTATCTTGCGCATTTGCTCGGCATCCGCGAGCTCGTGCTTGCGGTCAACAAAATGGACCTCGTCGACTGGCAACCATCGATATACCAAGCCATTGTCGACGAATTCAACGCTTTCGTCGGCCAGTTGGGTCGGCATCATGTCCAAGCGATTCCCTTGTCGGCGCTGAACGGCACCAATGTGGCCACCCACGCGGAAGCCATACCGTGGTATGACGGCCCAAGCTTGCTCGAGCATCTGGAAACCATACCATCCCGGCGCGACGCCGATCAAGCGCCGCTGAGGCTCCCGGTCCAGCGCGTAGTGCGCGTAATGATGGGAAATGGCGCCAACGACGCAACCGACGTGGAATTTCGCGGTTATCAAGGGACACTGGCTTCAGGTCACTTACACGTTGGTGATGAAGTAGAGGTGATGCCGTCAGGACAGCGGGCCCGAGTGACACACTTGAACATTGCAGATCGCGCATTACAAAAAGTCAGTGCGGACCGATCGGTGGTGGTGTCCCTGGACAGGGAAATCGATATATCGCGCGGCGATATGCTGTCCGACCCGATCCATCCCCCATGTGCCATCAAGGTAATAACGGCGGATGTGTGTTGGCTGTCGGAGCAGCCTTTGCAAGCGCAGGGCAGGTACCTGATCAAACACACAACTCGAACCGTCAATGCCCTGTTCGACGACTTGAGTTACCGGGTTGATGTGAACACGCTGGCACATGAGGCAGTGCATGAAAAGACGGTCATGAACGATATCCTTCGGGTCAGACTGAAACTGCAACAGCCGTTATTCGTTGACAGTTACGCCGACAATCGCACCACCGGCAGCTTCATTGTTATCGATCCAGTGTCGTTTCATACGGTCGCGGCCGGTGTGATCATTTAATCATCTAAGGCCTAGAAACAGGAACCGCATGAACTGGAACGAATACGTACTACTTTTGGTCGGCTTGATTTCGGTGGTGAACCCGATCAGTGCGATGCCGATTTATCTGTCGTTGACTGCCAGTAAAAGTCCTACTGAACGTCGACAAACCGCATTGATCTGCGCATTTGCCGTAGCGATGGTGCTGTTTGTATCGCTGTTAGCTGGCGAACCCATCCTGCTGTTCTTTGGAATCGGACTGCCGTCTTTCCGCGTCGCCGGCGGCCTGTTGCTGCTGCTGATGGGGATATCGATGTTGAGAGTCAGTGATGACCGCTCCCGCCACACGCCTGAAGAAGATGCCGAATCGCAAGACAAATCTTCGGTGGCCGTGGTACCGCTCGCCATCCCTTTGCTGGCGGGACCCGGCGCGATCAGCACGACCATCGTTTATGCCCATCGCGACTTATCCCTATCGCATTACCTTTTGTTCAGCTCCGTTATCGTGTCCGTCAGTTTGATCGTGCTGACCATGCTGCTGCTGGCACCACGCATCGTCGCCGTCATGGGCCAAACCGGCATGAACGTTGTAACGCGCGTCATCGGTTTGTTGTTGAGCTCGACTGCCGTCGAATTCATCGCCGGAGGTATGACCGAACTGTTTCCGATTTTAGCGGGAAGCTGAGTTATAGAAAGATTATATTTCATATTTTCCAACCAAAACTGGCGAACATGTTTCATCCTAAAAAGAGCAGTTAAAACTTGCTAAACTATCTTAAGTAATTGATATCAATTGAGAATGAGGCGCTTATGCAAGAGATCATGACTCACCCATTGGGTGAAGGCCAATCAAAAGCATTGTTACCCTTAGCCGAACCCGTAACGGTCGACACATTTGGCGGGCGGATTCATGTCGAATGGAATCCGCAAGCGGCCGTAACGCCGTTGGGACAGTTGCCGTTTTTTATCGACTACCTGCACGTCAGTGGCTT
>JAGXSU010000188.1 GCA_018333785.1 Methylomicrobium sp.
CAAGAGTGAGTATTTTCGGGCGGTTAAGCCCTTATGCCCTGGTAAAGGTGGGGTAGTTTTTAACAAAGCGTTGTATTTTTGTGAAATGGCAACAAATGCGATTCTTTGTTGTTGGATCCGCATAAATTTGTGCTAAAACTGGAGTCTTTACAAAAAAGATAGTATTCTAGTGGGTAATAGTTAAGCTCAAGTAATACAAGGTTAAGCTGTTTTTAAAACGAATTTTGACAGCTTTTCAGTCGAAATTTATTGCATATGAATACAGAGATTAGAGTGTTGTTGTTTTGCAACATTTTGGAGTAAGACCGCTTTTTTTGGGGTAACTTTTGCGAAGGTTATCCGGATTTATTTTTACCGCATTATGGAGGGTGTTCTCGTGGGTGTTCCTTTACGTCAGCAATTGGCAGTAGGCAGTTATTTATTAAAGCAAAAAATTAAAGGAGTAAAAAAATATCCTTTGGTTCTTATGTTGGAGCCACTTTTTCGATGCAATCTGGCATGCTCCGGCTGCGGAAAAATTGATTATCCGGATGACATTCTCGACAAGCGATTGACGGTCGAAGAGTGTTTGCAAGCAGTGGACGAGTGCGGGGCGCCGATGGTTTCGATACCCGGTGGAGAGCCTTTGCTGCACAAAGATATGCCGAAAATTGTGGAAGGTATCGTTGCAAGAAAGAAATTTGTCTATCTTTGCACTAACGCATTACTTCTCAAAAAGCGCATCGGTGATTATACGCCTTCACCTTATCTCACTTTTTCCGTTCATTTGGACGGTAATCAGGAAAGGCACGATGCTTCTGTTTGTCAGGACGGGGTCTTTGAAAGAGCCGTTGAAGCCATCAAGTTGGCGCTTGATAAAGGCTTTAGAGTTACTGTTAACTGCACGCTATTTCAGGGAGAGAACGCGCCTGAAGTGGCCGAATTCCTTGATTATGCAATGGAGCTAGGGGTTGAAGGCATTACGATCGCCCCCGGCTTTAGTTACGAAAGGGCTCCCAGACAGGATGTGTTTATCAAAGGCAAGGATGTTAAAGAGCTGTTTCGCGGTATATTCAAGATTGGTAAAAACCGTAAATGGAAATTGAATCATTCTTCGCTTTATCTGGACTTTTTGGCGGGCAACCAGAGCTACGACTGTACGCCATGGGGTAACCCTACGCGTAACGTCTTTGGCTGGCAGAAGCCTTGTTATTTGCTTTCTGACGAAGGCTATGCCGATAGTTTCAAAGACCTTCTTGAAGAAACGCCTTGGGAAAAATACGGTACAGTCAATAATCCTAAATGTGCCAATTGTATGGCGCATTGCGGCTACGAAGCCACGGCTGTCGAAGACATGCTGAAACACCCTATAAAAGCCTTGTTGACTTCTGTTAGAGGGCCTAAAACAGAGGGTGAAATGGCTCCTGAAAAAGCGCCGGTTTATGTTGATGGTGACAGATCATTGCCCAATATTGCAGGGATTCCCGTCAGAACAGAAGTTTAAGCTGAGTCGGCAGGTCACTAAACTGCCTCCGCCTGATTCTATTTTGTAGTTTTTTCAAGTCCGGCATATTCGCAGGGACGCGAGTAAGTCACGCTGAGAAATTACACTGGTTTAAGGCATGTGTCTGCATGCAACCACAAATGGAGATTTCAATGCAACAATTTTATAAGCGAATATCTTCCGCAATAATAATTTGTTTATTAAGCTTTCAGTCCTTTCCGGTTTTGGCTTCCGAAGCTGAAAGTGCGCGAGTCATCGTCGAAACTTTTCAGGTAGCGCTGATAGAGACAATGAAACAAGGCAAAGCGTTAGGTTATGAAGGCCGCTTTAACAAGTTGGCAGAACCGGTCAGATTGAGTCATGATCTGACCAAAATAGCCCGAATTGTGGTGGGACGTGAGTGGGAAAATTTAACAGCTGAGCAGCAGACGCAGTTAGTTGACGTATTCAGTAAGTTAAGTATTTCATCTTATGCCCATAATTTTAAAGATTATGATGGGGAATCATTTGTATTTGATTCCGAAGAGGAAACCGCTAGAGGCGGGGTCATCATCCACACAACATTAATCATTCCGAATGACAAAAACGTCAAATTCGATTATATGTTGAAAAAAAAGGGAAATAGCTGGAAGATAATCAATATAATCGCTAACGGCGTAAGTGATTTGGCTTTAAAACGGTCCGAGTACACCAGTATTCTAAAGAGAGAAGGTTTTGATCCGTTAATAGCCAAGATAAACGAAAAAATTGATAATTATTCAAAGCAATAGGTTTTTTGATGAAAAAGTTTGGGCACAGCAAAAATCAGCGAGTAGTTAAACAGTTTGCTGCATTGCTATTGATAGGAGCAGGTCTTTTTATTCAGGGTTGTGCCTCCACTCCATCAGAAAATCAGGCGGATTCGTCAGCTGAAATCGATCCTTATGAGGATTTCAACCGCTCCATGTACGGCTTTAACAGCCAGGTCGATAAATATGTTGCTGCGCCCATATCGGATGGCTACAAATATATAACTCCCGGAATAGTTCAGACAGGCATTACTAATTTTTTCGATAATTTGAAAGGCATCAATACGGTTGTCAACGATTTATTGCAGGCTAAGTTTGAGCAAGGCGCACAGGATACAGGCCGTTTTCTGCTCAATACTACGGTAGGTATTGGGGGATTGTTCGATGTTGCAAAGGACGCCGGTTTGGAGCACAACGAAGAGGATTTTGAACAAACGCTAGCGGTGTGGGGTGTGCCTGAGGGTGCCTATCTGGTATTGCCATTGATGGGGCCATCTACCACTCGGGGTATTCCCGGTGCCGTATTCGACGCAGCGGCTAATCCTGCTACTTATGTCGGTTATCCGGTTCAGCTGTTATCGGTGATAAACTCTCGTGCGAACGCTGATGGCGCATTAAAGTTTGTCGATGAAGCCTCGCTCGATTCCTATGTGTTTACGCGTGAATCTTTTTTGCAATGGCGTAAATTCATGGCGACAGATGGCGCTTCCGGGGTTGCCGATGATGATCTGCTGGGTGAAGACGATGATTTGCTGGATGAAGATCTTTCCGGTGACGACGCCAAACCTAATGCAGGAAAGGAAAAGCCGTCTTCTGTTGAGCCCACTCAACCAGGGCTGACACCCGTGATCAGCGGTTCCAGTGATGCTGCTATCTCACCAGACAAGGCGACGGCAGAACCAAAATAATCAGCTGCAGGCTTAGGAAGGTGAGAATATACACTCACTTCCCCTCTGCCAAGATGTATTAAAAATGCAGTAAAGAAAACACTTCATAGTCTTCTAGTTTTTCTCTTCCGTTAAGAAAATCCAGTTCTACTACAAAAGCGCACGCTTCGACAGTGGCACCCAGTTTTTCAACCAATTCGCAGCTGGCTTTTGCCGTTCCGCCTGTTGCCAGCAAATCATCAATAAGCAAAACCCTGTCGTTTGGCTCGAAAGCATCGATATGTGCTTCCAGCGAAGCGGAGCCGTATTCCAAATCGTAAGAAACGCTTTGAACATCGTAAGGCAATTTGCCCGGCTTTCTCAATGGGATAAAACTAACGCCCAATTCCCAGGCCACCAGCGACCCGAAAATAAAGCCTCTGGCTTCCATGCCTGCTACCGCAGTAATCGGGCGTTCCAAAAAAGGCTGCATCAGCAAATGCACAGCCAACCTTAAGCTCGCCGGATCTTTAACCAGGGGGGTAATGTCTTTGAAAATAATGCCGGGTTTTGGAAAGTCCGGAATATCTCTGATTTTAGTGATTAGTTTTTCCATAAGTAAATGATAAACCGGTAAATTTGATGTTTGTGTAGTTAGGTTTAATGTTTTGGAACTGAAGTTTTCCAATAATTTCAAAAACAGACTGCCATTAGGTTTGGGCCGCAGGCATTATCGATGGCTATGTTCGCGTTAGTAGTTGAAAGTAAATCAACACCGTCATTCCGGCATGGATTGCCGGAGCCGTCAGACCGCGTAAGCGAATCCAGGTCACAAGGATGTGAAAGTCCAACGCCATCCATGGCTTCTGGACCCCGGCATTCCCTGCCGGGGCAACGCCTACTATTAACGCGAATATAGCCTTATCGATAGGGTCTGCGATAAAGGTGGCAAACCTTTTTAATAAAACACTGTCGCGCAAGGCTGGGGCGTCATCCCTGCAGAGCCTGCCCCGGTCAGGGAATGCCGGGCGCTTATGGATTTAGCTGAAACATCTTGCTGATCAGGAGTTACTTTTACTTATTGTATGGCGATAACTCAGCTTCGCTCGATAATTTCCAAAGCATTGCCGTCAAGATCTCTAAAGAATAAAGCCCGGCGCCCCGATTTACTTAAGGTATAAATAATATTTTTTTGATCCAATTCGGCTTTAACCAGATCCAGGTCGTCGACATTAAATGCCACATGCCGATCGCGTCCGCCATGTTCCGGCCGGCCGGTTGCCGGATCAGGATTGGGCAGTTCTAAAAGGTGGATTTGTTGAGGTCCCAATTGAAACCAGGCGCCGGGAAAACCAAGATCAGGGCGCGCTACTGATTTTAATCCCAATACCTCGGAATAAAACTGCAGGGCTTTTTCAGTGTTTGAGACCACCAGACTGACATGGTGCAAGCTGATATTGTTTTTTTCCATCATCGTTATAGCAGGTGTTAAACAAGTTTTGAGTATACCTTAACTTGCATGTGGGCTGAATTGTTTATAAAAGCAGACTGCAATCGTGCTTGGAATCAAGGAATTAGCGGAGGTGATTTGTGCAATGGGAGGTAGGCCAACTGAAGAGCTATGGTCGCGTTGGACGTTTGAAAATGTTGTCATCCTGGTAGTTCTACTTTGTCAGATTAGAAGAAAGACCGTCATACCAGCCGGGATGCGGGTATCCAGTGCCATGGATGGCGAGCTTCGAACCATCCATGGCACTGGATCCGGCATGGCTTGCTGGAGACGTTAGACCACTTAAGCGAATCCAGGTCAAACCGATGTGAAAGTCCAACGCCATCCGGGCCGGGTTGACATCAATTACTAATGCGAACATAGCCTTTTTAATCGCGCCGCTGTACTATTGGCTTTTTTAAACATTGCCGCTTTTGCTAAGGCAGGTAAGATAAGATGAACGATAAACAAAAAGTAGCACAAGCTGCCATCGAGTATATTAAAGACGGCATGGTTGTTGGTTTGGGTACCGGCTCTACAGCCAATTATTTTATTGAAGCCTTGGCCCTTTGCGTCAAAGAAAATCAATGGTCAATAAAAGTCGTTTCCAGTTCTACGGTCAGTTTAATCAAAGCCCAGGAATACGGTTTGCAGATGGTGGGACTGGATCAGTTGAGTCAGCTCGATTTGTATGTGGACGGAGCGGATGAAGTCACTCCTGATTTAACCTTGTTAAAAGGCAGAGGTTATGATTTAGTCAAAGAGAAATTGTTGGCAAAAGCGTGCAAGCGCTTTTTGGTTCTGGTTGATCAAAGCAAGCAGGTCGAAACCATTGGCGAGAAATTTCCTGTTCCGGTTGAAGTCATCCCTTTTGCCTGGCAGATGGTAAAAGAGAGCTTAAGGCAAATAGGCGGCGACAGCGAACTGCGGCAGACAGCCTCAAAAGACGGGCTCGTCATTACCTCGCATGGCAGTTTGGTTCTGGATACGCGTTTTCAAGACTCACCAGGAACTAAAGAGTTGAATGATAAGCTTAACGCTATTCCGGGTGTAGTAGAGCATGGCGTTTTTTACAAGTTGGCCAGTGACGTATTAATAGTGGACGAAGGAAAAGTGAGTGTCCTGAGCGGGGCGTAGACTAAAAGACAACAATAAGCATCGTATCAATCCTTGAGGAGATAAACATGTTAGAAAAAAATCAACCAGCACCTTATTTCAGATCCTTGCAACAAGATAATAAACTGGTGTCACTGGACGACTACGCGTCATTAAAAAATGTGGTGCTTTATTTCTACCCTAAAGACGATACCCCCGGTTGTACCATTGAAGCTAATGACTTTACGGCTATGGCAGCCGATTTTGCGCTGCTCGACACCGTTGTGATCGGCGTCAGTAAAGACTCTTGTGAGAGTCATCGCGTATTCATCAAAAAATATGATCTCAACATTGAGTTATTGGCGGATGAGTCGGGTGAGATCTGTGAGAAATACGGTGTTTGGCAAGAAGTTGAAAAAGAAGGGGTAAAAAAATGGAAGATCGTTCGCTCCACCTTTATCATCGACAAGAATGGAAATATCGTCGAGGCAATGTATAACGTCGCGCATGAAGGCCACGCGCAAGCGGTATTGGACATCATAAAAAATAAAGAAACAAGTCCGGATGAGTGAAGGGAACCACCAATCATGAATGAAAATTCCAAGTTAAATTGGGGGATATTAGGCGCGGCGCGGGTTAATGAGCGTCTGTTACCGGCTATTGTGGAAGCGGCCAATGGCCGCTTGGTGGCGATTGCCAGCAGGCGTCCCGGAGCGGCAGCCGAAACCCTTGCCAAATACGCTCCCGGTCAAAGCAACGTGACCTGCTATGATCAATTGGACGCCTTGCTTGCCAATGATCAGGTTCAAGCCGTCTATCTGCCGCTTGCCAATCATGAACACGCCGAATGGGTAGTAAAAGCGATAGAAGCGGGTAAGCACGTCTTATGTGAAAAGCCGATGGCTTTAAAAGTGGCCGATATCGAGGCCATTGAAGCGGCTGCAAAAATGCATAATGTCTTTGTCACAGAAGGCTTTATGTACCGTTTTCACCCTCAGCATGCGCGGGTTAGGGAAATCATCAATTCCGGGCTGATCGGTGATGTCAAAACAGTACGCACCTGTTTCTCTTTTATAATGAAACCGGCTCGAATGTACAGGCTGGCGCTGGATGTCAATCAAGGCGGCGGAGCCATGTGGGATATCGGATGTTATGCCATTCATACTGCCAGGATGTGGTTTGAAAATGATCCAGTGGCCGTAACCGCTCTCGCCAACTATGTGCAAAGCGGAGCCGACACTGCAATGAGCGGCGTGATCGATTATGGCGAAGGGCGTTATGCTCATTTTGATTTCAGTTTTGAACGCGCCAGACGTGCCGAATATGAAATCATAGGTACCTTGGGCGGCATCAAATGCCACAATGTCTGGCAATTACCGGGCGATGTCCCGGTGATTTCATACTGGACAGAATCCGGCTTGCAAACCGAAGAACGACTCCCCGCGCATAATCATTTTCGGCTAGAGATAGAAGGCGTCAGCCAACGTATTCTCGAAGGCAAACCGCCCTTACTTTCATTGAGTGATGCCAAAAGGAATTGCCGTGTTATCCAGGCAGCTATCAAATCGGCAGAGGAAGGGCGGTTGGTTGGTGTGAGTGATATGGCTATTCGTTAGCTTTGCCGACTTTGTCGGCGCAACTGCAGGAATTATCGATAGGGTCTGCGTAATCGGTTGCAAACCCATCTAATAGTGCACTGTTTGCCTTAGGCGGAAGCGCCTCCTGGCAGTGCCTGCCCCGGTCAGGCAATGCCGGAGGATTTCCGGGATCCAGAATACAAGGACATGAGACAGCCTTTGCCATCCTAGGCTTTTAGGTTTCGACAATCCCTTTTATTAAATGACTACCCGCGCTGGTTGAATTATGTTTATCGATCAAGACCCTATTGCTTAAGCAAACACAATGTCAACTTTCCTACGCAGGCAGTTCTCCATGATGAGCATAACCGAACTACATAAGTTACCCGCTATTGAGAAACTTAAGATCATTGAAGCACTTTGGAACGATTTGGCAAATGATGAAAGCAATCTTCCACAGCTGTCTTGGCATGAAACAGAACTCAAAAAAACCGAAGAAAAGTTTATAGCTGGCAAACTCGAAATTTTAGATTGGCAACAAGCCAAGAAAGAGTTGCGCTCCCAATTTGAATGAGAATTCAAATACTTTGTTCAGCCATGGAGGACCTCCCGGTAGGGCGAAAACTTTATGACCGCCAAGAAACAGGTATAGGAGACTATTTTTTCGATTATCTTTTTAGCGAAATAGATTCGCTGACCATATACGGAGGAATTCATTCAATACATTTTGGGTTTATCGTTTGTTGGCAAAGCGTTTCCCTTACGCCATTTATTACAGAATTGTTGATTACAGAGCCGTCGTTTTTCGCATTCTTGATTGCAGACGCAATCCAAGACAGGTTCGTACCTTTTTGACTAAAGATCATCAACCCGATAAAAACAACGTACCCGAAGATCTGCTTAGCAAACCCGCGGCTGGACGGGATAAATAAACCTACTTTGTCAGATTATAAGAAAGACCGTCATACCCGCCGGGAAGCGGGTATCCAGTGTCATGGATGGCGAGTTTCGAACCCTCCATGGAGCCTGGATTCGCTGCGCGGTCTAACGGCTCCCGCGATCTATGCAGGAATGACGACCTTCGGTCATGTGAAACTTGAAATCTTACAAAGTAGAACTAGCGTCCACCCTAAATGTATCTGATTGCTTTGCCGAGCTCGAAACGTTTAGAGTGGGGTTCAAGCCCAGTCCTGCCAAAAGCAATTACCGTGATATCTATGCAGCAATTTTATCAGCCGAAGCAGTCTGTCTAGTGAGTTTTACAGAAACTGCCAGCAAATAGCCGATCTTTGATAACCGGAACACGCTAAGACTTTTCTGTAATATGCATATTTACTTTTCTATTGGAAAAAAGCATCAATAACGGTGGTAAAAATAACAGATCCATAAGCAATGCAACAGTGATTGTAATAGCAGTTAACTGCCCCATACCCGCATTTAAACTAAAGTGAGAAAAGCTTAAGACAATAAAGCCGCACACCAGTACAGCCGAGGTTATCCACATGGCATTCCCTACGGTGGAAAATGCATAACGGACAGCCTCTTCACTGCTTAATTGACCTTCTTTACGCGCCCGGTCGTATTTGCTGATGAAGTGAACGGTGTCGTCGACGACAATCCCCAACGTCATACCAGCGACTATTGACAGTCCCAAATTAATTTGTCCGTTAATAAGGCCCCATATGCCAAAGGCAATGCCAGCCGGCGCTAAATTTGGTATCAGACTTATTAAACCCAGTTTGACGGAACGGAATGCGGCTATCAAAATTAATGAAATGACAGCCAAAGCTAGAAACGCCCCTCCGATTAAGCTGATAATATTGCGTTTTCCAATATGAGAGAACATTAATGCAGGACTGGCAATTGCAACATCAAGCTTTTGATAATTCACGCTCAGATGATGCCTGATGCGGTCTTCTAATGCCAGCATTTCAATTGAGCTCAATTCGCGCAATGTTGCGATTATTCGAGTTGATGATTTGTCCAGATTGACTTGATCATTCAAATCAAGCCCGTAAGGCAGTGACATTTCATAGGTCAGTAAATATTGAGCAGCCATGTTTCTTTCTTCAGGCAGTTTGTAAAAGTTACTGTCATCACCGTGCATATTTTTATTCAAACGATTAAATGTATCTGTCAGCGTATTGACATGAACGACTTCCGGTTGGTGTCTTAACCATTTAGACAGGGATTCTATTTGATTTAAAAACTTTGGTTCATTGATGCCGCCTGTTTCACCCGAATTGACAGCAAGTTCAATGGTATAAATTCCTCCCATATTTTGATTAAGAAAATCTGTTGCAGTGCGGAATTCAATGGTCTTGTCGAAATATTTTACAAGTTCGTCGTTAAGCTCATTTCGACTTGCGAATCCGGTCAGTGTCACTGTAATCAGCGCATTGATTATTAGCAGCATCTTTCTTCGATGAATAACGAACGTGGCCAGTTTTTTAAAATTGGAATGGTCCAAATCATCAGCGGATTTTGTTCGTAAAGGCAAAAGCGTAACTAGAGCAGGTAAAAATGTTACTGTTAGTATGAAGGCAAATGTAACGCCTATGGCAACGACATTGCCTAAATCCCTGTATGGTGGCGCGTCGCTAAAATTTAAACTGAGAAAGCCGATTGCCGTAGTTACGCTGGTTAACAGCATAGGTTGAAAATTTATACGCAAGCTATCCTGAATGGCGGCTTTTTTATCAAGACCATTTCGTAAGTGATGCAACATGGATGCTAAAAAATGAACGCAATCAGCCACTGCCATTGTCAAGATAATAATGGGAGCCGGTGCTGATGCTAAGGTCAATGAGTTACCCAACCAGCCGAATAAACCCAATGCCGGCGCTATAGAAAGTAAAATCAACATAACAACGGCAAGGGTCGCTGAAATTGATCTAAAGCAAAACCACAAGACCATTATTACAACGCCAAACATTAAAGGTGCCAATGTCATGTTATCGTGCATTGCCGCTTCGATGAAAGCGCTATTCATCATCACTATGCCAGTCAGGTGGATTTTTAGATCGGGGTGTAGTTGGGTTATTAATGCTTTGATTTCTCTTGCTTTATCAGTTACCTGCATCGCAGCAAATGCATTGTTTTCAGGTAATTGAACAGTGACATTAATGCCTGAAACGTGACCGCTCAGCGAAATAAGTCGATTTGCCAGCAGCGGCTCGTTGAGTGCGGTTTTTTTGATGGATTCAATTTCGTTGAGACCAAGTTGATCGGGTTTTTCAACTAAATCTGAAACGACCAGATCGTCATCAATTGAGACAGTATGCTGAAAGTTGGTGATGGAGTCGACGCGGCTGGTATGAGGAATTTTCCAGGCTTTTTGAGTTAAGTCAGCAATGACCTGAAGATTCTCAGGGGTAAAAATATTGCCATTTGCGGGCTCTAAGACAAACATAATGTTGTCGCTTTTATTGTAAGTGTCTTGAATGGCATTAAACGCAATTAATTGCGGGTTGTCAGGACCGAAAAAAACGCGGTAATCAGATTTAAAATCCAGTTTGGTAACGCCCGCTGTAAATAGGCACACTGCAATTAAACTAACTAAACAGATCAGCCGGGGATAATGAGTGACAAACCTTGCTAAACTAAGTGTTGGAGAGTTTTTTTGCATAGCAATTACCGTAAGATTTATTGTGTGATGTTCTGTATCTGACTAAATCTAGCAGATTTTAGCCATCGATAATCTTATAAAAAATGAAACACACCTAATCAGCCCTATTTATGGAACCTTTTATGACAATATTTGATTATGATCTTGCCTTTTCAAGAAATCACGGTATTACCAGCTTCGAAGAACAGCGTCGTTTAAAAATGGCGACTGTTGGCATTGCAGGATTGGGAGGCGTGGGGGGCGATTACCTGATTACTTTAGCGAGGGCCGGGATAGGGCAGTTTAAAATTTCAGATTTTGATGAGTTTGAACAGGGCAACTTTAACCGGCAATACGGTGCAACAATGACGACCATAGGCCGGCCAAAAATGGACGTAATGCACGAACTGGCTTTGGATATTAACCCGGAGGCAAAGATACAAACATTTGGCTCAGGAATAGACAGCAGTAATATTGATGAATTTCTTGATAACGTCGATGTCGTGATCGATGCGATCGAGTTTTTTGAAATTAATGCTCACCGTGTTTTGGTGAATGCTTGCATGGCTAGAGGAATACCGGTCGTTTTTGGCGTGCCTTTGGGCTATGGGGTTGGCATGCTTGTTTATACCTCAGAGGGGATGGGTTTTGATGATTATTTTGACTTGGATTATGCCGCCCCTTTAGAACAGCAGGTATTAAAAATGTCACTGGCATGTGCGCCAGCAGGGTTTCATCTTAAATATGTCGATCCAGGTTCCGTGGATCTTCAACAAAGAAAAGCCCCAAGTATTGCCAGTGGTTGCAAGCTTGCGACCGGCATGGTCATTACTCAAGCATTAATGGCGCTTTTGAATCCGAAAGAACTAAAACCCATTCCGCATTACACCTGTTACGACGCACGCCTCAATAAGTTAAAAAAGGGCTATTTATGGATGGGCAATCGTAATCCGGTCCAGAGACTCAAATTTAATTTGGCCAGAAAAATGTTGGGTATATAGGAGAAAGGGAAGCAGATGATTGATCACCGTATTCAATCAGCGAAGACAGAGGATTTAAGCGGGATTTTTATATTCCGATGCCCTGTTGTCAGAAAAATTTACACTTGATGCTTGATCAAATAAAACGCATTGTTGAGCCTGTTTTTAGGCGCCACTTTTGTCTGATTTGGATAAATCAAAGGCCGGTTGTTTATTATTTATCCTTTAGTTTTACAGTTGTTGAACCTCCCTTTTCTTTTTAGTGAGTTACTAGTTCCAGTTATAGGGAGGTCTGCGAGCTAAAAGGGTTTTATTACGCAGTGGGGTGTCCAAAAAGGCGATTGTTACTGCCAAGTCTTTTTACAAGAGTCCTTATGTATCAATTCAGAGCGAATTGACGGGTGTCAAGCAGGTCACTTTTACTGCTGCAAGATAAATCCGCGTTTAAATAAAGCTTAAGCCTCTTGCGTATGGGTTTGAAATCAATGAATTCTAGATAAAATTTACAACTTTGGGTTAAAGGAAAATGTTGATATTGTTCAACCTGCTGATATATATGTAGTTATTTGTTATGGCATGAATGGTGTATTAATAATTGCGAGCACGATGGCTTTAGATAAAACACTTTTTCATTTTTATACGTTTGGAGAAAACAATGAAACTTTTAAACACTAAGAACTTAGCGGCAGTCACTTTAACTGCTGCAATGGGTATGGCTAGCACAAGCGCAATGGCTTTGGAAGACTTCACCGTTGATTGGGATTTGGATCCTACTACAGAAGGAACACCAGCAACTGGCAAGAGCTTCATTGCTGACAAAATTGTCGGTGGATATGTTGAAATTGTAACATTTGGAGCTGGTACAT
>JAGXSU010000189.1 GCA_018333785.1 Methylomicrobium sp.
GAGGGGAAAGCTATCGACTGAAATCAAAACTGAATAATTAATTTTTATCTGGAAAAGTGGCTCAAAATTAATGGCCGAAAATGGCTCAATTCTGTTGGCCATTGACACCCGGACAGAATAAAGTAACGGGAGGGATGCTGGTTCAGGGTTTGGCGAAGGTCGGACAGCATCTTGCCCAGATTATTCCGGCCTTTCTCTCCTAGGTCACGGATATGGCTGTCTGCAGAAAGCCATCCGCGTGCTCGTGTGTCGCCAAGTGCTTCTAGCAGCTTCAGCACTTCCTCCGGGAATTTCTGAGTCGGAAGCGGTCGGGTTTCCCAGTCCTCGCCCTCGAAGCTTCTGTCGACGCTCTCGCTCATGCCATCCCATATGATCATGTTGGCCTGGCCGCCCTTCAGTTGGTCAGCGATGTCCTGATCGAAGCGGTTCCTTTTCAGGTACGCACCCAAGTGGTCGAGCTCGTCAAAGAGATGAGCGCGGCGTATTCCCGCCACTGCTTGTCGAACCTCCATGTAATGGGCGAACGAGCCGGGTGTGGGCAGGAATCGCTTTAGCACGAACAGGTCATCAATGGACAAGGAAACGAAGGCATGCTTCCCAAGTAGCGGCTCAACCTGCGGCAGTTTCTTGCAGTACGCCGAAAAGGGCGAGAATGACTCGACCGTTAGCCCAATCGGCACCATCACGCGGTAGTCGGAGCGGCGGACACTGCCGCACTCTTCATGCTTGCCGTCAATGAGGTGATATAGAGGCACTTCGTCCGCAGAATTCAGGTAGTTGAAGAAGCGCTCGCACTGCTTATACGCCTTGAGAACCAAATCCTGCACGGACTGGGCGTGACGACCGAAATCAAGCGCCGGCGACGCAATCGTGGCCGCCGCTCCTGCCTTGGCTTCAACCAGAAACAGTACGTCATCGATCAGGATGAGTGTGTCGTTTTCGGACCACTGCTTGCTGGTTGGGTCCTTGTAGTAGACCTCCTGGAGAACCGTGGCGCTGGGAAGCTGGGCCGCGAGAATATCGGTGTAGGCAGCTTCGCTCATCGTCTTTTGCCGATCTTCAAAGGTCTTCTTATAATCTGGCTTTCGCTGAAGGAGGTTGAAGAGAAGCGCACGATACCCCGCGTCGCGGGTGAAGCACGGATCGACGGCGTAGTAGTCTGATTCAAGCTGGATTAGGGGTTTCTTCCGGGCAGGAAGTGTACGGTAGGGTGTCCCAGCAAAATCGCCCGCAGCGAAGAACTCGACTTCTTCTCCGCGCCGGTACGCCAAGTCCGCCAGCAACATCGGCGGCAACTTTGTGTGACGGCTTACGTTGGCGATGCCGCCCCGAAAAACGTCATCCATCGCCCGCCCAAGGGTTTTCGATTGTTCCGCATCGGCCGCAACCCACGCCTCCATAACGTCTCCCAGAGGCTTGTTCTGTGCCGCAGCGAAGGCCTGTGCTGCCTCAAACTGCTTCATCATTTCCGTGATAGCGTCGGCATGTCCAGAACGCGTGGCGTCAGCCATGGCCTGGAAGCCTTCCGCGATATCGGCGGCACCGACGCTGTACACTTCTTTCAGGACATCATTGTGAGGCGTGAGCACGTAGCGGTAGAACTCTTCTTCCAAAACTTGGTAGCGGTTGCCGCGTATCATGACCCAGGTGGATTTCGCGCGGAATTCAATGTCGGCCGTGTCGGGGCCGAAGACGCCGTCCTTGGTGCCGGCGGACGTGGCCATGGCAAAAAACATGGCCTGCTCTCGCAGTTTGCTGCCAAGTTCAAACAGCTCGGCGCACCGACCTTCGTCGAAGGTCATTTCCGCAGGAGCGGCATCTGACGCGAGGACCGCGTGTACGTACTCCAGTAAGAACTGGTTTTCGTTGATCAGGTCACTTTGTCCTTCCGCTTCGTGTTGCTCCTGATCGGCGCTTTGGTCTGCCATCGATTTCATCATGTGCTGGACGTAGATGTAGCCAAGCAGATCATGCGGGGGCATGGCGACGATCAGCTCGCGCATTCGAGCTGCGGTCTTTTCCATATCTTTCAACAAGGAAGCAGCAGTCTTTTTTCGTTTTATCTCGTCCATAACCAATTATACTTTATGTTTCTGGAGCCCAAAATGACTGACAACTTTCTAAGCGTATGAGTCTTATTTAATTAGGTATCTGCAAGCAGACATTTATCGAGGGCTGCTTTTGGCCCTAGTGACGCAGTCATAAAGTCGATTTGCTTGCCGAAAAGCGGCCATTCGCCGAACTTAGGAATGGAAAACTCCGCCAGCATCTTCGGTGGCCGGTTTTGGCCGAAATTTCCAGTTCAAAGTCCAACGAAATTCGAATTTTTTGAGTGTACGCTTCAGATAAAATCATCCGCGGAATTTCCCCAAAATCAAAGATTGCTAGTTTTGCGAATAATAAAACCTAATTTTATAAATTAGATAGGATCAATTAAAGTGAAACATAAATAACGTTTCTCATTCATTCAATAAAAATGACGATCAGATCATGCGGAATAATATTCATGCTGTCACTTTTGCAGGGTTGCAACAGTGCCGGCTTGTTGCTAGTCAATCTGCTAGCCGGTTTAGATAATTATCATGTTTACGAAAATTTATCCTACGGCGCTGAAAAGCAGAACGTTATGGATGTTTATGTGCCTGAAACCGAAAAGATGTCAGGCCAGCCAGAAAGGCCGCCGGTCGTCGTTTTTTTTTATGGTGGATGTTGGGGTGGTTGTAAAACGTTAACCAAAGAACACTATGTTTTTGTCGCACAGGCTTTGACTGCCAGGGGTTACCTGGTTGTTATTCCCGATTATAGACGCTATCCCGAAGTTAAATTTCCTCAGATAATCGATGATGCTACGCAAACGGTAGAGTGGATTAAAAAGAATATAGGCCAATACGGCGGTGATTCCAGTCGTATTTATTTAATGGGTCATTCAGCCGGCGCCCACCTTGCAGCCCTATTAACTTTAAATGAACAGTATCTCTTAGCGGACACTTGGAGCAGTTTGCATGGCTTTGTCGGGTTGGCTGGCCCTTATGACTTTCTGCCTTTTACCGATGAGTACCAGCGAGTGCTATTCGGTCCCGAAGAAAATTATCCGGCATCGCAACCGGTCAACTTTGTCAGCGGCAATGAACCGCCCTTGCTTTTACTTTATGGCAACGATGATGACACTGTGAGGTCTTTCAATATCGAAAGCCTGACGAAAAAAGTCAAGCAGGCGGGCGGGTGTGTTGAAACGCATTATTATGATGGGTTGGATCATGCGGGCCTCGTCGGAGCACTGGCTTTACCGTTCCAAAACAGCTCATCGGTACTCAGCGATATTGCCGGCTTTATAGATCGACATGCCCATGATCAACACAGCTGTTGACTGCCAGTTGACTTTTACCCTGAGCTGGTAAACAAGGTGCTCACCAACGAAAAGGTGTGATCATGATTGTCTATTGTTGCGAGCATTCTGGTGTTCCTAGCCTATCCGGACAACCTTACAGAATTCCTGTTCGACAGCGATCGTTAAAATCCAAAACAATTTGGCCCCATTGCTCATGTGTAACCGGGCACACTCGGCGTGCAGTGACGTTCGCGTGTATCGGGCTTTTTGCCCGCATCACCTCTCGTTGGCGAGGGTCCTTGCCGCACGCAGTTCCTATTCTTTGGCTTCGATAACCCGCTCGGTGGCCCGACACAAGACCGCAAAATTCTTACGGTTCGTCGCCAAATCGAGATGGTCGATGCCTAGGGCCAGCTCCGAAATTGGTCGGATGAGCCTGTGCTTATGTCAATTTGCTTGCCGAGTACCGGACAATCAACTGTGTCAAAGGTTGCCTTGTCTATTGAAATTGGATAGCGACCCCGACGGTCGGGTTTTGGCCGATCTTCCAAAAAGGGTTGATATGAGCCAATGTCAGCTATGTGTATGTGAAAGTAAGCTTATGAATTAACAGAATATTATTCAATATCGAGGTTTAGCATCCCTGAAAGACTTACCCAGGTAATTTTTAACAGATTTTTTTATTCAGAATGCTAACCTAAGCATGCATCACCAAGATAAATTAAGGAAGCTGTCTAATATTAAAGACCTTACGGAATCCTGACAAAAATAACTTGAATTGGCATTACCTAACTAAGTGCCGTAAAAGTACTATATAAATAGCTCCAACTAAATAGCTGTAATAACTTTCGGATCACCGGCAATTTAAAGGTTTTCATTTTCTCATGCGAAACATAAGGAGAAAAAATGAAATGTAACTTTCTTCCCTACTTTACAGCATTATCGTTATTATTCATGCCGGGTTACAGTTTCGGCACCAACGCCAAGTCAATCGAATTCTACCAAGGACCAGAAATAAGCAGCGACGCTTGGGGCCAAAGAATGAGGGCAAACGGCGACAACTTGAAACAGCACAAAGTAAGGCAAATGTTTTTAGTGCATGGGACATTTGTCGGAGATGATCCATCAGGGTTGATTAACTTTCTAGGCAGTGTAGACCCTCACCATAAACTGCCAATATTGCCTGGGATTATCCAAGGCCTTAAGCAAGGCCAAAAAAAATTGACCGACATCATTGCTCGGGATGGCGGTAATTACACAAATGAGTATGCCCAAAAACTTTGTAGCACCTTGGGCAATGACATTTGTGATGTAAAAGACAATTTTGATTGGGGGAGTGGGGACTATCATTTTGCCCGATTGGACGGCGCTTTGAAACTTGCCCAGCGAATTGCCGAAAAGATTACCGAAAAACAGATTTCCAATGACGACAGGGTGTTGCTGTTGGGGCATAGCCATGCAGGCCAAGTCTTTGCATTGTTGACTACGCTATTGGAAGATGGAGAAAAAGGAAAGCAGATTAAAAAAGCCATAATAAAGAGCAATAAGGTGCCTGAAGATAGAAAAAAAAGGTTTCAAGGTGATCTTGACATCATCAAGGGCGTTTTTTTGGATTTTGTCACCTTTGGCACACCGGTACGTTATCAATGGGGGAGGAATGACAAATGGCGGCTGTTACCAGTAATCAACCATCGTGCAAACTCAACACTATTGGGTATTCCTGCCGTAAAAGATGGTGACTACGTCCAGCAATGGGGCGTGGAAGGGACAGATTTGCCTTCGGACACACTTGCCGACAATAAACTGTTGGACAGCATTTTAGACGACGGGCTAAACCCCGGTGCATTAATTGGCAACCTGAACGAAAAAGGAAGGAGGCAACCCAAGTATTGGGACGGAAGCCCGGTACATGAAAATGTTTTGGTCGATTATCACGACAATTACCAAGGCCCGCTACCCATTCCGCTCCCGACCTACAGCATCGGAAAAGTATTTGGCCACGGCGTCTACACAACCAATAAAGCGATGCTTTTTAATACCGGCTTGATAATTAAACGGTTTTACCCTTAATCGCTAGCGAGCACAAAACTAATCATTTCTTAGCCCAGGTAGTGGTGCCTGTTGATAGGCTATGGAGCCACACTGGCATAGTTCTTGAGCGTGGTGTTCAATACCATTTAAGTGGATACGGCACATGGTACGATGCAACTATTAAATGTGACCCCAACGGCTATGAAGTACAACAGGCGTTACCAAAATATAAATGGCCATTATTTTGGGCGACAAACCCCCTTAAGCTTTTGAATACAAAAGGACGATGGTTCCAGTTATTAGGGAAAATTGGGGATTCCGTATTTGAGATAGGTACCGATAAAGTTTTGACAGCGCCTGACAGTAGAGAATTATTGTGTGCCCCCAATGATGCAAGGGGCTTTTTTGGTAATAACAAGGGCGAACTTACTTTAACCGTAACTCGTGAAGAATGACCCAAGATTGAAAAAGGATTGGGTTCAAATTAAAGAGAGGAACACGGCTTGAAGACCTGCAATTCAACCCCGAAAAAAATCGACATTCAGCCATAGTTGCACGCTATGTGTGCAGTAATTCGATTAGCAGCCATCCCAAATTGTTATGTATCACAATTCAAAAAACGGGAGGCAGGAATGCAGTTAGGTCCTGTTACCGAATGGTTACAACATAGCCAAACGCTTGAATACCAAAGTAACGCCTCTGCAATTGGCGCTTGCTCGGGGGCTATGCTGCTGAGTATTTTGGAATGAGGTCCATTCGTTTCATAAAGTCGTGCTAACCAAAACGCGATAACATCTATCCCAGTCGGATGGTAAATTTAACGAGTCAGTCCTTCTGACGTTATGGGGCATTAGTCGGACTACTTTACAGTCAACGTGTTCTATTAGACGGGACCCCCTTAAATATCGGTATTATTTTTATGAGCGAATCCAATATTGATCAGGTGCTCACGGAAGGATCCATCACCGAATTACGCTCTAGTTTCCTGAATAGAGATCTGTCAATTGAAGAAGCGGTCAAATGGTTTTTATCGCGCATTGACTCGCTCAATCAATCTGGGATGGCCATTAACGCAGTACGTGAGGTGTCAACACGTGCAATTGACGATGCTAAAAACGCCGATAGATTACTGGCTAAAGGCCGAGTGTGCGGCCCATTACACGGCATCCCGATGCTGCTCAAGGATAATATTCTCACCGCCGACGGCATGTCATCGAGTGCCGGAGCCGCCGCCTTAGCTAATTTTAAGTCGCAACGCGAGGCAACTATAGTGTGCAGACTACGCCAAGCCGGCGCGATTATCATGGGCAAGACCAACCTAACTGAATTCGCGGACTATGTATCCGATGTTATGCCATCCGGTTTCAGCGGCGCGGGTGGCGTTGTGCGAAACCCGCATGACATTGATTACGGTAGGGGGCAAGGTTCGAGCGTGGGCTCGGCAGCGGCAGTTTCCGCATGTCTTGCTATGTTTGCTATCGGTACCGAAACTCAAAATTCAATCCAGACACCTGCCGCATATTCGTCAATAGTCGGATATAAACCGAGCGTCGGAATGGTGAGTCGTGCCGGTATTTTTCCACTGGTGCCCAGCCAGGATTCGCCAGGACCGATGACTCGGAGTGTTGAAGATGCTGCACTGGTTGCTTCTATTCTAGTTGGTGCAGATTGTAGAGATACTTTGTCATTGCTCACAGTGCGACCTACCTCATTTAGCAATCTTCGCCACTCAAACCTTACAGGTGTGCGCATTGGTGTCCCTCGTAGTCATATTGCGAGTCGCCCGGAATTTGAAAATGTAATGCCCCTGTTTGAAAATTGTTTGTCCCGCCTGTCTAGGGCCGGCGCGACGATCATAGACCCGTGTGAGCTACCCAGCGCAGAGCAGTTACAGGAAATACGTTCATGCGTGTTTCGCACGGAATTCAAGGCGGCACTCAACGCTTTCCTTGAGGACAATGATGCGCCTTGTTCCATCGGGTCGTTAGCCGAGCTCATAGCGTGGAATGAGGATCACCCCGATTCCATTCCCTACGGCCAGTCTCTTCTCATTGCCGCAGAAGCAACTCGCGGACTGGATGATCCGGGCTATCGCGCAGATCGCGATAAGGACATCTTTTTGTCGCGCAATCAAGGTATCGATGCAGCATTGGCAATACACGATGCTGACATACTGATTGCCCCGATGGGGGCTGCTGCAAAGTGCACTGGTAAGGCAGGCGCACCGGTAGCGTCTATTCCTGTGGGCATTGATAGTATTGGCGTTCCATTCGGCATTACCGTATTTAGCGCTGTCGGTAACGATGCCAGTTTGTTGGCAATTGCGGTTGAGATTGATCGTCTCATTGGCCACCGGCTGATTCCCAATATCTAAATAGATAACACTGTCATTGTTAAAGCGTCTCTAATTTACAAAGATGAATTCGGGCGTCAAGCATCCGATGAGAATCGGAATCTAATCTTACCTTGGAAAGACAGCCCACAACCGGCTATTCCGAATAACGGCACAATCTCTGGTTTATTTTTTAATTCAATGACGCTTCCGCGCGTAATCTCTCTGCCATCAGGTCAATAAAGGTTCTTATCTTTGCGGAAGTGTAGCGACCTTCGCAGTGCATGATATGTACTGGCGTTGACGGCGGCTCGAATTCACTCAGGATAAGTTTTAGCGACCCTTCGGCAAGCTGATTTACAATTTGGTAGGAAATAAGATTCGTAATGCCGAGCCCATTCACCGCGGCTGTGATAGCGGAATCGATGTCAGTCACCAACCTAGGTTTTACCTTCACAGTGAGCGGGCTATCGTCTTTGATAAACCTAATTTCACCTGTTGGGTTAAGCCCTCGAGCAAGTATGATCTGATGCGCAGATAATTCTTCCGGAGATTGAGGGATGCCATGCGCAGCCAAATATTCGGGAGATGCGCAAACCACCCTGCGCACACTAGCTACTCTTTGTGCTCTGTAGCTAGAGTCAGGTAAATGACCAATACGAATAGCCACATCAACCCCTTCTTCCAACATATTCACCACGCGGTCAACAAACAACGTGGACACGTCCATCGCGGGATGCCGTTTCATGTAATCAACAATCCCAGGTATGACGTACAAGCGGCCGAATAGCACGGACGCCGTGACCACAATCTGTCCATGTGGCTCCGCATTGATACCCGCTGCGGCTTCGTCCGCTTCATCCGCAGCAGCGATGACGCGGCGAGCATCTTCCAAGTAACGATAGCCCGCTTCGGTCATACGAACATAGCGTGTTGTCCTATTAAATAGCTTAACTCTTAGATGATCCTCAAGCGCCGCTATTGCTCGCGTAACAGCAGGGGGAGACATCCCTAAACGCCTTGATCCGCCGGAAAATCCTTCCTCTTCCGCCACGGCAACAAAAACAGACATCAAGTGTAAACGATCCATAGTTAGCCTCATTAATTCCATTTATTGGAATTGTTTATTGTAATTTTTTCATATTCTTTTAACTAATGAAAGATGAAAAAATGCACCTACTTACAAAACGTCATATTGATGTAGTGATTAAAGTCGCTTATCTGAATCTAACGCCAGAGGAACCAAAGTATGAGCCGTATTGATGCTGTTACAAATGAGGCTGCAAACTCGGCACAAAAATCTTTGCTGGATGCTATTCAAGTGCAGCTAGGTATGGTGCCGAATATTTTTCGAGTGCTGGCTCATTCACCCGCCGCCTTAGAATCCTTTATAGGTCTGCATAAAATTGCCGGACATGGCGAGTTGGACATCAGAACCCGTGAGCGCATTGCTATCGCTCTAGCTCAACAAAATTGCTCCGAATATTGTTTGTCGACGCACAGCTATATGGGGCGCAAAGTCGGGCTAACCGGTGATGAAATTGCAGCCAATAGGCAAGGCAGTTCCCACGACGCAAAATCATCGGCCGCAGTCGCTTTTGCTTGCACCTTGGTTAAAAGCACCGGCGAAATTACCAGTGCGGAGTTCGATGCTGTGCGCAAGGTTGGTTATAAGGATTCCGAGATTGTGGAGATCATTATGCACGTTGGCATGAACGTATTAACCTAAAAAGAGCGGTTGAATCCACTAAGCAGGCGCTGGCAGGCATTCCGGCGGCTGCAATTGACGCCCCTTGAGGTACTTAACCAGCGCTAAACTCAAGATTCGGTACCAGCGCTGGATCGCGGTCAACTGCTCCGCAGTTGACCGAAGCTCCCTGAAGAACGCGGCAATCTTGCGACAGTGTTG
>JAGXSU010000190.1 GCA_018333785.1 Methylomicrobium sp.
ATTGTTGATACCCTCAGTCACCTTCACATTAAGCAACTGATTGCCAATCACAAAGGTCGTCAAGCCGCCTTGATTGACAGGGGCACTGGTTTTCCAGCTGTTATCAAAACTGTTTTTAGCTTTAAAGACATAAGCCTGTGCATTGCCTAAATCGGGCAGAGCAAAGTCAGCCAAACCATTTTGATCAGTGTTGGTACTGCTGACAAAAACATCAGTTCCGTCAGCCATCACTTTGTGCGCATTAATTTGAGATGCAGTTAAAACACTACCGTTTTGACCGTTGACCGCTTTAATCCGGACATTACCGGCTCTAAACACAAAGTTGCCTGGCTGCTTAATATCACTGGAATCGACGAACCGGTTACCGTGTTTCATCGCGGTACGCAGCACATAAACTTTATCAGTGCCCAAGCCCGGTAAGTCCAAGGTTAAATTCCCGTTAGCCTCGGTAGCCTGTCTACGAAACCATTTCAGACTGGCGTCAGCTTCGCGGCGATAGACGGTCACGTCCTGATTACCCAATGCCTTATTGCTGATACCGTCAGTCACCGTTACATTAAGCAACTGATTGCCAATCACAAAAGTCGTCAAACCACCTTGATTGATCGGAGCGCTGGATTTCCAGCTGTTATCAAAGCTGTTTTTAGCTTTAAAGACATAAGCCTGTGCATTGCCTAAATCCGGCAGAGCAAAATCGACTAGGCCGTTTTGATCGGTGTTGGTGCTGCTGACATTTACTTCTGTTCCATCAGCCATCACTTTCACAGCACTAATTTGATATCCTGCCAAAACACTGCCGGTTTGACCATTGACCGCTTTAACCCGAACGTTCCCCGCTTTAAATGCAAAGTTGCCGGGCTGCTTAATATCACTTGAATCGACGGTCCGATTGCCGTGTTTCATCACTGTACGCAGCACATAAACGGTATCGGCGCCCAAACCCGGTAAATCTAAACTCAGATGGCCTCCGCTATCCGTAGTTACGTTTCTTATTCCTTTAACACTGCCGTCTGCTTCGCGCCGTAAAACAGTGACGGCTTGATTACCCAACGCTATATTGTTGATACCCTCAGTCACCTTCACGTTAAGCAACTGATTGCCAATCACAAAAGTCGTCAAACCACCTTGATTGATCGGAGCGCTGGATTTCCAGCTGTTATCAAAGCTGTTTTTAGCTTTAAAGATATAAGTCTGAGTATTGCCTAAATCCGGCAGAGCAAAATCGACTAAGCCGTTTTGATCGGTGTTGGTGCTGCTGACATTTACTTCTGCTCCATCAGCCATCACTTTAACAGCACTAATTTGATATCCTGCCAAAACACTGCCAGTTTGACCATTGACTGCTTTAACCCGAATATTACCCGCTTTAAATGCAAAGTTGCCGGGCTGCTTAATTTCACTTGAATCGACGGTCCGATTGCCGTGTTTCATCACTGTACGCAGCACATAAACGGTATCGGCGCCCAAGCCCGGCAAATCTAAACTGAGCTTGCCTTCGGCATCCGTAGTTACGGCTCTTATACCTTTAACACTGCCGTCTGCTTCGCGCCGCAAAACAGTGACAGCCTGATTCACCAAAGCCGTATTGCTGATACCGTCAGTCACCGTCACATTGAGCAACTGGTTACCCACCACAAAGGTCGTCAAGCCGCCTTGATTGATAGGGACACTGGTTTTCCAGCTGTTATCAAAACTGCTTTTAGCTTTAAAGATATAAGCCTGAGTATTGCTTAAATCCGGCAGAGCAAAATCGACTAAGCCGTTTTGATCGGTGTTGGTGCTGCTGACATTTACTTCTGTTCCATCAGCCATCACTTTCACAGCACTAATTTGATATCCTGCCAAAACGCTGCTGGTTTGACCATTGACCGCTTTAACCCGAACATTACCCGCTTTAAATGCAAAGTTGCCGGGCTGCCTAATATCATTGGAATCGGTGGCCCGATTGCCGTGTTTCATTGCGGTTCTAAGCACATAGATCCTATCGGTACCCAAGCCCGGCAAATCCAAGGTTAATTTGCCGTTAGCATCGGTAGGTGTTCGACGAAACCATTTTAGACTGCCGTCCGCTTCTCGGCGATAGACGGTCACATCCTGACTACCCAATGCTGAATTACTAATGCCATCGGTTACAGTTACATTGAGCAACTGATTATCAACCGCGAATGCAAAACCCGGTAATGTTAAGAAAAGAAAAAGTAAACCAGTGATGAAAAAATTTAATGTAATTTTATTTTGGGGAAGATAAATCATGGTTCTATACCTGCTAAAGCTTGACTCAATGAGCATGATAAAAGACTAGCAGGTAAAACTTATCGAATAATGAACCATGGAAGATGACTTTGCTTTTTGGTCCCTATTTCACAAAAGTTAGCCATTACTTTAAGAAAATGAGATTAAATTCAACCTTATTCATGGTTCGCTTAGTCCAGCCACTTCAAATTCTTAAGGGTACACGTCATTCCGGAAGAGCCTGCTCCGGTCAGGGATTTCCGGTGGATTGCCGGAATCCAGAGACCAGGGATAGCTCGAAGCTTACCCTACATGGCACGGAATGCCCGTTTTCACGGGCATGACGAACTTATGGATTTAGCTGTAACAACTTGCTAATCAGGTAATCACTTTCACTCTATAAGCTTTTGTTTAGCCATCCGCGACTGGTGCAAGACCTGATCACCGGATTTGTGCAACCGCAATGGCTGGACAGTATCGACTTTAAAACCTTGGAACCGGTCAAAGCCAGCTTTGCGACCGATGACCTCCGCCAACGCCATGATGATTGTATCTGGCGCATGAAATTCAAAGACACTTGGCTCTACCTGTATCTGTTATTGGAATTTCAATCCAGTGACGATTATTTCATGGCCAATCGAGTCATGACTTACCTCGGCCTTTTGTATCAGGATATTATTCGTTCCCAACTACTAAAAAAAGGCGACCTATTACCGCCGGTTCTGCCAATAGTCATCTACAATGGCGCCTCTAACTGGAGTGGGCCCGTTGAAATAGCCTCCTTAATCAACCCGTCTCATCCGGCACTGCAAGCCTATACACCGCAGCTGAGTTATTTTTTACTGCAAGAAAGAACCACACCAAAAGACTACAGCCAAACACACCCTAATAATTTAGTTGGCCATTTGATCGCACTTGAACAGTGTGCGACGTCGGACGACTTGCAAACTCATATTCAACTGCTGCAGCAGCAACTCAAAGCAGCAGACTATCAACCGATCCGGCGCTCTTTTGCTATTTGGCTCAGCCGCTTATTGCGCGTAAAATTTAAAGCAGAATCGATTTCCGAATACCACGAACTTACAGAGGTCAATGCCATGTTAGCCGAACGCTTAACCGATTGGACACTACAATGGAAAAAAGAAGGTGAAGAAAGAGGCCAGAAAAAAGAAGCTCTGCGCTTATTGATTAAATTGACTTCTTTAAAATACGGCGAATTACCCGACTGGGCATTGCAAAAAATGGAGCAGGCCAACATTGAACAACTCGAAAACTGGGCTGAACGTATTTTAACCGCCGAAAGCCTGGACTTGCTGTTGGTCTAGTGACAGGGAATTACTTCCAAGCTCTGCGCAATTACCATTCAAATCAAGTCGTAGAGCCCCCCAATCCCGATTTACGGGTGGCATTATCTCTCGGCTACCGATGAAAAAACGGAAGCGTTCAGCGCGCCCTATGCTTTTTTTGTCTGGCTCATCGTCCGTCCAAAGTTAAATTTAAATCAGAATCCATTCCTAAATTTCAGAAGTTTGATAAAGTAAAAGCTATGCTTGCAGAACTTATTAAAAGCAGAGCACCGGTAATGATTTCCCGATCATTTAAACTAATTTAACTATTTCTTAAGCAAATTGTAATACGAAAAGATTAGTATGCTTAACCAGCTAGAGTTGACGAACAGATAATTAAAATTTGTATGACAAATTTAAAAATCAACTTTCTGACATTGATCTATATTCCCTTCTCAAACGCTGAAAATCTTGGAAACGGAGCTTTAGCGAAGTGAAGATTTTTAGTCCCCGAAGCCGAAGCGCCGGGCGGGTTTTCGAAGCTTGCAGAGAAAACCTGCAAGGCATCGCGAAACGGCGTTAAGTCATGCGAGAGCCAATGTTTCGACCCCTTGTTGGGTCTAAAGGAGGCGACGCGGACGAATCGGGGTCGCCGGGGGCATCAGTGGTCACGTAATTTTTGCTGCTTGATCGGGATTGAATGCCCTAAACTAGCTTTCGCAAAAATAGCAACTCCCCGAATTAAAAATCCGTTATCTCCAAAAATAAATGCGTAAACCACTAATAATTACCCAATGCTACTTAGCCCATTATGCCCCATTAAAAGCCGTTTAGAGCTTAATCCTCTTAATTTTAATAACGTATAAATGGCTAATCAATTTAAAAACAACTACATTGGACAGATTCAAAAAAGTTTAAGGGCTTATAAATGAAGATCCTACTATATGGCATTAATTACAGCCCAGAATTAACTGGCATAGGAAAATACACAGGTGAAATGGCAGTATGGCTAGCTCAACAAGGTAATATTGTAAAAGTTATAACAGCGCCACCCTACTATCCTGAATGGCAAATAAAAGCGGGCTATAAAAAAAGCACATACTCTACTGTAATTGAAAATGGCGTATCAGTAACTAGATGCCCACTTTTCGTACCCAAACAACCCACGACAATAAAAAGGCTACTCCATCTTGGAAGTTTTGCACTCAGTTCGTCGTTCCCACTACTTAGTCAATTAAGCTGGAAACCTGATGTTGTTATATTGGTTGCTCCAACACTTTTTTGTTCACTCAGTGCATTATTACTCGGCAAATTAACACAAGCACATACTGTTATTCATATACAAGACTTTGAGGTGGACGCAATGTTTGGCCTTGGCTTGGCTAGAAACAATATGTTTCAAAGTTTGGCCTTTTACATAGAAAGCTCGATACTTAACTCATTTGAAAAAGTTTCAACCATCTCACCCGGAATGCTTAAACGCGCTGAAGCAAAAGGTATTTCTAAAGAAAAATTAATTTTTTTACCAAATTGGTCAGAAATCGAACATTTTCAAAATGCAACTCATTCTAATGAGCTTTTGGAAAGTTTAAAGATACCAATTGGTAAAAAAATCATACTTTACTCGGGTAATATTGGGGAAAAGCAGGGGTTAGAAATTGTTATTAATGCAGCTAAAGTCATGAAAAATAATGATGATAGGATTTTTTTAATTGTGGGAGAAGGCGCAGACAAGGCAAGACTTGTCAAACAAGTGAAGGATGCAAATCTAAGTAATATTATCTTTGCGCCTCTCGTGCCTTATGAAAAACTACCTACACTTCTTGCCTCTGCTGACTGTCATCTGGTCATTCAAAAACGAGGAGCGGCAGATGCCGTGCTTCCTTCAAAGCTTACTAACATTTTTGCGGTAGGAGGCTATGCTGTAATTACAGCCGATCAAGATACCAGCTTAGGAATTCTATGCAAAGAACATCCTGGTATAGCGGTACGAGTAGAACCTGAATCAATCTCTGCATTAATTGAAGGTATAGAAAACGCTTTAAGCTACTCTGGAAAAAATAAAATCGCAATTAGTTATGCTAAATTATTTTTAGATAAACAGAAAATTCTCAATCGTTTTATGAATGAATTACTTAAACAAATTACAAATTATACTTCCTAGTGTCTTCTTTTTTATTATCTTAAATATTCACTAAAGCTTCATTATCTTCTTATTTTATAAGTCGAATTACATTTAATTATATGTCATGAAATTAAATAAATTATTAGGGAAGATAAAATATCTTTTCATAACCAGTATGGTTTTGGCAAGTGGTATGGCACGCGAAATGATTGTAGCCAGTCATTATGGCTTGAGCTCGCAACTCGATGCCTATGCAGCTGTGTTAGGATTTTACGTGTTTTTGGGAAACCAAATTGCAAATACATTAGAATCCGCTTTCATTTCAAAATACTCTCATTTAGATAACCACGAATTAATTGAAAAACTCTTAACAGATCAGATTGGAGTTTTAATTATGATCTCGTTATTATGTTTTTTGTTATTTATTCAAGCCGAAAATATTATTTCACTAGTATTTGATTTTGATGATAAGTTAATAACGTTATCTGTTAATATTGTTAAGTATTTTATACCCTCTATGATATTTGGCTCTTTAGTCGGTTTGTTAAGAGCTGTATTAAATATTAAAGGGATTTATTCACCGGGATTCTTTTATGGCATAATTAATTCTTTATCTGTAATTGCATCAATATTTTTACTCCAAGATAAACTAGGCATTTATTCTTTACCTTTTGGTTATGCACTAGGTAATTTTATAACTATAATTGTATATGTAATATGCCTAAAGCAAGTTTATAAAGGAATTATTTTTTCTGACATTAGACTTGGTAAATTTTTCAATTTATGGTATTCAGGCATATGGATATTGTTATCAGAAGTAATTTTTCAATGTGGTTATGTAACAGAAAGATCAATCGCATCAAAGTTCGGCGAGGGCTCAATTTCAGCTTTTTTTTATGCTGTTTCAATCTTGATGGTATTTTCTACATTAATTTTTCAACCCGTCTCGACAATTGTATTTCCAATAATAACAAGAAAGTATCGTGAAAATGCTGATTTAGCACTAAAATATGTTCTAAAAATTAGTTATGTCTTAGGTTTTTTTGGATTTATAGCCGCAGTTATTATGTATTATTTATCTCCCATGGTAATTGAATTACTCTTTGTAAGAGGTAACTTTAGTCATGAAGACGCCATCCGAACCTCTTCATTATTGCAAATAATGGTTTTTGTTTTACCATTTTTCAGTATAAGTCGTGTTATTAAAAATACGCTATACGCTAAAGGAAGCTTTAAACTACCCATATTTGCAAACTCTATACGGTGGATAAGCCTTCTAATTGCCTCATTATATTTGATTGAAATATACAAGATAAATGGACTAGCAATAGCATATGTACTGTCAAATGCTTTAGTTCCAATGATTATGTGCATGCACTTATTTAAAATTTCTTATGCACAAAAGAAATGATATTTGAAGAAACAAATAATGTAGAATTAAAAAAAACTTTTCAAGTCCATAATAGTGGTGTTTTCTACTTTAAATTAAGCTGAGGTTTTTATTTTTATGTCCCAATTAGTTATAGTGCAAGCAGTATCACCAGACTATAGAGTTGGACTTTTTCAGTGCCTTTCAAGATTACATCCTTTTGTTTTTTGTTTTGGTGATGAATACTTTAGTAAATCTGTAGTAACAAAGCCCGATTTAAAGAAAGAGTTAAGCTATATCGAAACTAAAAATATTTATCTATTTAAACGCAGAGCAATGCTACAAATCTGGCCTGGAATGTTTAAATACATATTTAGCAATTCATTAAGAGTTGTAGAACTTAATCCGCGCTGTATAACTAGCTGGATGTTTCTTATAAGCTCACGCGTATTTAAACAAGGAAAAACCGTTGTATGGGGACATTTACTTAATAGGGCCAGCGAACAAAAAAAATTCAGTGCTCGTAATGCTATGCTTTGGCTTGCAAACGGAGCTTTGTTTTATACAAAAAGCCAACAAGACGCATTTTTAAAAACAAAATTAAGCGGCCGTGTTTTAAGCGGTTATGCGCCTAATTCTGTAGTATCAGCGGAGCAAGTTATTCACTTCAAACAAATTGGCACTGACTTTATCTATGTAGGGCGTTTAGTAGCGGAAAAAAAACCAATAAAACTCATCGAAGGATTTCTGCTCGCCTGTAAAGAAGGACTTAATGAGTCTAAGTTACATATTGTAGGGACGGGCGATCAACTTAAAAAAATCAAAGAGATGATCATTGGTAGTGATTATTCAGACAGAATAATACTTTATGGTCACAACAACAATTATTTGTTTTTAAAAGACTTATACAGTAAATGTGTCTGCTCAATCTCACCTGGTTACGTTGGCTTATCGATTACTCAATCTTTTTCGTTTGGAAAACCCATGCTCATTTCAAAAGACGAACCTCATGCTCCAGAAATAGAGGCTTTTGAACCAAATCTAAATGGACAATATTTTATTACGGATTCTACTCGTGACTTAGCAATAAAACTGCAGTCTTTTTATGTATCCAGAGCATTTTGGGCTGAAAAATCAGAATCAATTGCTAATCAAGTAAAAAATAACTACACCTATGAATCAATGGCTAAGGGCTATTTAGATTTATTAGAAAGGATAAGTAACGATGCCGAATAATGTACTAATGATAGGTCAGTTCCCAATGCCTATTACTGGCGAAGGACAGATGAACTTGATCATGGAAAATTTATTAAGTCATAACGATTATGTTGTTTCAAAAGTTAATAGTTGCATTATAAAAGACGTTAACGACGTAGGTAAATTTAGTATAAATAAAATTTTTAAATCTTTAAAATTGTCATTTATATCTATTTTAAAACTGTTCAATACAGACATTTTATACGCGACTCCAGGACAAACATTATTTGGTTTGTATAGATTTTTACCAATTATAATAAGCGCCAGATTACTGCATAAAAAAGTAATTTTACATTGGCATGGATATGGTATTCTTGACCTTTTTAGAACTAACAAAATACTATCTAAACTTTATTTCAATAATTGTTTTACTAATATAGTGCTCACAAAAGACCTAAAGTTGAAACTAAAAGATATAGGAATTAATACATCTAAAACGTTTAATGTTGCAAATTTTTGTCAAGTGGTGCCCGAAAAAGAAGTTTCTTTTTCTTCGGACAAAAAGTTGAATGTACTGTATCTTGGGGGATTGATGCAAGAAAAAGGCATTGAGATTCTTTTAGATATAATTACAAAAACTAATGATTTTAACTTTAATATCTGTGGGGCAGGAAATAATGAGATAACAAACAGAATTGAAATTCTTAGTGCAACCAACAATTTGATATTTCATGGTTTAGTTAGTGGCGAGGAGAAAAAAAAAGTTTTAGAGGAAGCTGACATATTCGTTTTGCAGACTCAATATCTCACGGAGGGTGTACCTTTAACCATCTTAGAGGCCATGTCAAATGGATGCGCCATTATAACTACAGAACATAATGGCATACCCGAAACAGTCGGCGCCGCAGCATACTTTGTTAAAAAAAGTTCTGTTGAGAGTTTGTATAATGCATTAATTGAACTCAATAACGATAGAGAAAAACTTCATGATCTAAAGGTTTCTGCTTATGAGCGATCAAAGCTCTTCAGTTACAATAATTTTAAATCGGAAATACTTGACTTGTTTCAATCAAGTTAAACATCAGGCTTAAAGAATGTTAGTCACTAATCCAAAAAAACACCTCAATATCCCTTCCGATATAAAAAGACTACCCCCTGAAATAACACAAAACAATTCAGGAACCATAAAAAAGCAACCAAATTTATTCCGCATTGCATTTTTAATATCTTTATGTCTTGCTGGGGCTTTTTTTTCATATATGAAATTTCGGTCAGAAGTTGCTATTGAATTATGTTTTTTGGCACTTATTATACCCGCCTTGTATTATATTTCTTGTGGATTTGCAAATATCAATATTGCACTTAAAAGTTATAGGCTTGCTCTTTTCTATCTTATCCCATTGTTTTTCTCATTCATTTTTAGTATTGACGAGAATACAGATCTTTTTCGTGATCTAGTGATGTTAATGAATCTATTTCTAGCCTTTTTTCTGGCATCTCTATTTGGAAGCCGTCCAGAACACGATCTTCCGCATCTTGTAATGCGCCAACTTACATTTTTGTTAATCCCGTTATTTATTTATGTTCTCATAACGCAACAACACGCCTATATCTGGGGTCGTTGGACACCTTTTGGCATACAACCTAATTGGTGGGGGATGATGTCACTGGGTCTGGCGTGGTGCTGTTTCACATGGAAAAACCTTTGGGTTCGATTTGTTACGTTGGGTTTATGTTTGTATTTTATGGTTTCTGTTCAGTCCAGAGGGTCAATAGCAGCATTCTTGCCCGTTATTTTTTTTGCTAGCGGATGGTTTTATCCATTATCAAAAAAGAATATGCTGAATCTATTTGTATGCCTATTTTTGGGGTTCCTCTTGGCCTTAACATGGGGCATTTATTCCGAAGTAAGTTTGTTAAATAAAATTACAGATTTTCTAATAAACGATGTAATGCGCATGAATGACCCAAATCGCGGACTGAATACTGGATTGACTGGTCGTACCGAAGGTTATCAGATGGCATGGAAGGGTTTTCTTGAATCTCCTGTTTTTGGCAATGGATTTAAAGATTATTCTTTTGTTCACAATGGATTTTTATTAACCTTGGCAGAAAGTGGAATTTTTGCATTTATAGGCATGACCTACCTTTTTGTTACTTCCATAAGATCAGCAATCAAGGGTAAACGTTGGAGTAACATGGGGTATTTGTTGAGTTATTCTCTGGCATTAATGACTTTCCCTAGATCATTTAATATCAACTTGACTGGCATTCTTTTACTTAGTGTAATGATGGCAGAAATATCATATCGGTTTATTCCAAGAAAACGTGTCAAGATTGTTTAATCTGACTAACGACCCCATACCCGCACCCAATCAACTCGCATTGGGAATTTCCCAGAACCCAGTATGACTGGAAAATGATGATCATTACCTGACTCAATTGCAGGGTAATCCGACACACGCACCGACCTCACAAGTACATCGTTGACGTAAGTGTCAATTCTTTCTCCTGGTATCCACAATATTCCAAATGTATTAAATTGCATAAAATTAATCGTCCCACCTAGGTCAATTACTTTCCCTTCCATTGGACAGTCATAACATGCTGGCATAGAAACGCGTTTGTTTTTACCTCTGTCTTTTACCCAATAATGAATGGACTGAATAAACGCTGAGCGGGAATGCCACTCGGGGTTCCATTCCATAAAATCTATCTCCAAATATTCGTACCATCGTTTATTTTTAGAACTCAAAGTTTCAAAAAGGTGCTCAGCAGACATGGTCCAGAACGCAGGAAATCCCGATTTTTTTGGTATTTTATCGAAATCATCCGGATCAAAGGCTATCGATGCCTCAAAGTAAGCTGAGCCCCTATGTGCAAAGCCTACCCATTCCCCCTTATTTTTGGAAGTAGCACTTACTATATCGAATTGCGCCTTATTTATTGGATTTTTGATCGTCAGCACACCATTTTTAACCGACAAGGAATCGGCTCTCGTAGTGGGCCACCCGAATGGTCTACTTAAATAAAAATTAAATCCGACTTTTTTTGTATTCTCCAAGTCAATTTTACTCTCATCCTTGAACTCTTCTTGAAAGATAATGTTTGACAAACCAGCAACCTTAGCACCTATCGGCTGATTATTTTGGCCGTAAACATCTAAACAAAGAAAGAATAAAAACAAGCTAAACAAGCTCTTATCCATAAAGTTCCGGATAGACAAATCTTTCTCCCATTTAGTATTAAAGTTCGCAATTGATGAGCTTCTTGCTATTGATTCATCAATCACCAGTAAAAAGGCGACCTCGACCGTGACCACTGTGTAAATTACTATCACCTTTTATTTATTTTAATCTGATCAGCTTAAGGATAGCCACCCCAAGAAACATAACGATACAATTGAATGCCGGCTTGAAAAAAACATCCTTATTTATCTGGCAGATTTTAAAACCTAACTATGATTCCGAATTAATGCTGCGCAGTCTGGATTAAGGCCGGAGAAAAAGCTGACGGCATTTTTCATGGGGGGTAAAGACGTCGCCCTAATTGATCTGATTTTTCCAAATTGGGGGAGCTCTTACCCGATGTTGAAATCGTAGGCTGGAATTCACCATCTTTCAGAGCACAGTATAAACAAGAAGTTATCGATTTGGCTAAGATGAACAAAAATAGCCTTCAACCGAATTTTATGGGCCAGATTGGGCTCATCTGAGCAAGAAAAATGGGTTGCTGCGCATCTTGCCCGTGTCAACATCCCATTACAAGTCGACGTGGGAACCGCTTTTGATTTTCATTTGGGCCATGTCAATCGTGCGCCTGTCTGTATGCAAAAGATGAGCATGGAATGGGTCTATCGCGTGCTCCAGTACTCCGGTTGATTAAACGCTAATTGAGTTTTTTCGCCTTGTTTTTAAAAGATTTCATCATAGCAAAAATTACAAGGAGCAGGGGTGAAGTCTCTGTGCCATGCAATTAGACTTAATAATCATCTGGCAGCATTTCCAAGAATAGAAATCCTGAAAAATCAAGCACAATATATTTCTCCAGTTTTGAGTACTAGACAATGTCATGCAAATATTGAAACACGTGTCCACGAACAACGTACTGACCTTTCTCCCCGATCAGTCCCTTTGTAATAAAAGGGCCCTGATCAAAAAAAGAGAGGAGACAGGTATGAATCGATTTAATGTAAAGAAGCTACTGTTGACGAGCACGAAAGAGTCTTGCGCTGGATGTAGCAGGGTTTTGATTTGACCGATATTTTTTCATGACTTGTTACCCTTACCATACAGCATTGAAGGAAAGTTTGGTTGGGAACAACTTACTGTAGATATGGGCTGGTCGACATTCTAATGGGTTCCACTGTATACCGTTCTCTGTAATCCCTGTAGCGGATTGCCGTGGGGGCCGGAGGGGCTAAAGTTAGCCTAGTTTTCTGCATTCGACCCCAAGGCAATTTTCCCAGCGCCCAAGCTCTTCTACAGTACCGAAGTAGCTATCATAGGAATCACCGATAGTTGCTCTTCTAACTTCAATAAATCCAGCATGTTCAAGTTCTAGTTTTATCGACTTGTAATCCCACATCCACAGATGCAGGTTATTTCCAAGCCATACCTTAAGGAGGCCCTTAAACCCTCTTGCACGTGTTTCGTGACCAAGGGAGGTTTCATTCATGAACTCAAGAGATGCGTCATTTGACGGGTTTTCGATATAGTTTCTTACTGATAGCTCCAAGTCAGGCAATACTAAACGAAATATGCCACCGGGCTCCAAGATTTTAATTGTATTACGCAATGCTATTCGAAAATCATTGAGAGAAAGGTGCTCAAGAATGTGGGAACAATAAACTCCTTTACATGAGTTTTGTGGAAGTGGCAATCCTTTGATGATATCACCCCACTCTATATTATTTGGGAATCTGGACTTATTCTTGGTATGTAGACGACCTATGAAAGGCAGTCTTTCAAAGCGCAGAGTAGGCGAGGCGTCAAAATTTTGCCACCCGTTAGGTGCAGACCATCCACACCCGTATTGCACATATTTACTTTTGTTCACTGACATTATCTCCTTTGCAAGGACTAGCTATCAAACTCAGGGCCTAGAGGGTGAAATTTACCCGAAGGTTCAAACAAATGTAGTTATTTACATGCGAAAGCACATAAAGAGCTGCCTTTTCCATTATTGATCAACGTTACGTCTTTTTTATTTTTCTGTCAAGGTTATGACTATGACCGACCAGGGTAAATTTGCGCTACTGTGGAGTTTTAAGTCATGCGCGAACTGTCAAAAACCAAGATATGGCGTTACAGCTACTGCATTTTTAAGTGCAACCGGGAGCAAGTCTTGCAGTCTTGCGATTGGTTGTGTGACCACGTCACTTAAATCGCGCAACCATCGCAAAACAGGCCTAGGAAAGTTATACCGCCCGGTTCCCAGTTTAATTCATCTGGGGTACATACTGTGCTTGATGCAGCCCTAGTTGATGCTGCGCTGTCTGGATCAAAGCCGAAGCAAAGTCTGACGGCATATTTATCTAGGTGGTAAAGACGCTGTATTGATTGATTTGATTGCCAAGATGCGGGAGCGCTTTCCCGATGTTGAAATTGTGGGCTGGCATTCTCCCCCTTTAAGGACATTGTCCGAACAGGAAGATGACGATTTGGTTGAGATGATCAATAGTCTGCAGCCGGATTTTTATGGGTCGGGTTAGGCGCACCCAAGAACAAAATATGGATTGCTGCGCATCTTCCCCGTGTCAACGTCCCAGTAGAGGCAGGTGTGGGTGCAGCTTTCGATTTTCATTCGGGCCATGTCAATCGTGCGCCTGTCTGGAGGCAAAAATGGGCTTGAAATGAGTCTATCGCATGTTTCAGGATCACCGGTTGATTAAGCGTTATGATGACCAATCCGGTTTTTTGGCGTTATTTTTAAGAGATTTAACAACGCAAAGATTAGGAATTTTTCCTGGTTTAGCATTTGATACCGACGGCTTTATTTGCATATTTTAATTGCGTGTTATTCTGCATTTCAAAGAATTAAATTTGTCAATAACTGCATTAATATTCTGGTATATATGGATCCAATTACGCCGACAAAACCTTTTACTGCCTTATTTAAGGATGGTTACTCAAACGCTTTCCTGTTTTTACTTGTTTTCATTGACATCACATTCTTTTTTATCCATTTTACAAATACGCTTACCGCCGAATTAACAGGCACAGCTAAAAAACCTTTACTTTTGATGGATGCAGATAAGAGTTACGCAGAAATTTACCAATATATTAAATTTTTCTGGGTAAGCGTTTTGTTTATTTATTTAGGTTACTTAAAACAAACTTTTCATTATCTGGCTTGGAGTATTCTCTTTATTTATTTTTTACTGGATGACACACTCCAGTTCCATGAGGGAATCGGTCGCCAAATAGTACCCTTTCTTAATTTCGCACCACCTTTCGGATTAAGGTTACAAGACATTTGCGAACTCATGGTATCCGCAACGGCTGGTTCTTTTATATTTCCTTTTCTGTTTATCGCCTACGTCAAAGGTTCAGAGTCCTTCAAAAAAACATCACGAGACATCGGGATTTTGGTGTTGTTGTTGATATTTTTTGCTGTTTTTGTCGATATGGCCCACTCTGCCATTAAGCTTGGCCGTGCCGTTAATTTTTCACTAGCATTCATTGAAGATGGAGGCGAAATGATCGTAGTAAGCTTAATCGCCTGGTATGTATTCAGATTAAGTGTGAACGAAGGTAACTCTGAAATCTATCTCTATGATGTTATCCGGGGGTCTTTGCGTGCAGCCTAATTGTTAGAAGTCTGGCACTTCGGCATTCTTGGTAAATTAAAGTTTATTGTTAACCCAGTAAGGCAGATTCGCCGACAGGCAATCCGCCATAGTTTTGAAGAATATTGGCGTTTGCAAAACGGCGTGCAAAACTTTCCAGGATCCTGGGGAAAAGAGCGTTGAAAAGTTTCCACCCCAGGTTGTTTAATGACCGGCTTTTTGCCGGAGAACCCTGGAGTGATAAAAATGGATACAATTGCCGAAATCAGGCGACTGCATTTTGTTGAAAATATAAAAATCAGCGAGCTGGCAAAAAGGTTTAAACTTTCCCGCCCGACTATTCGTAAACATCTAAAGACGATCGAAACGCCCGTTTATTCAAGCCGCAAAGAACAACCCCATCCCAAACTGGGTGACTATCTCAACCAGTTAAATGACTGGCTGGAAAAAGACGCAGGATTACCTCGTAAACAAAGACGCACTGCCCAACGGCTATTTGAGTGCTTGCAGATTGAGGGTTATTGTGGCGGTTATACCGCAGTGCAGCGCCATGTGCGAGATTGGAAACGGACTCGAACTAAAAGCCCCACTATCAAACAGGCGTTCGTGCCGCTAGCCTTCCCCCCCGGAGACACTTGTCAGTTCGACTGGAGTTATGAAACGGCGGTGATTGGCGGAGTAGAACAACTCGTCAAAGTTGCCCATTTCCGCCTCAGCTATAGTCGTCAAATGTTCGTTATCGCCTATCCAAGAGAATCCCAGGAAATGGTGTTAGATGCGCATAATCAGGCCTTTGCTTTTTTTGGTGGTGTACCGAAACGGATGGTTTACGACAACCTGAAATCAGTGGTGGATGCGGTCTTTGTCGGCAAGGAGCGTCGCTTTAACCGGCGCTTTTTAACACTTGCCAATCACTATCTGTTTGAGCCAGTAGCCTGCACACCGGAGTCGGGTTGGGAAAAAGGCCAGGTGGAAAATCAGGTGGGTAACATGCGCGAATGGTTATTTACACCGCTACCGCGCTGTGCCGACTTTACTTCGCTTAACATTTGGTTAGCGAAGCGTTGTCTGGAGCTGGCTGGACGCCCGCACAGAACAAACCTCTCGGAGTTGTTCTGACTGCTTTGCCGAGGAACAGCCGCTATTAATGCCTATCAAGGCGGTTTTCGAGGGTTATGTGAAATCAATGCGACGCGTGACCTCATTATGCCTGATCCGTATTGATCGTAACCGCTACAGCGCACCTGCCCAATGGGCTAATCGTGTAGTGTCGGTGCGTTTAACGAGCGATCATATTCGTAGGGTTGCGGACGGACAGGTCATTGCTGAACATAGCCGGCAATTTGGTCGTGATCAGTTGATTTGTGATCCTTGGCACTATCTACCGGTGTTGGAGAAAAAGCCAGGCGCTCTCCGGCATGGGGCACCGTTTGTCGATTGGGATTTACCTGTGCCTATCAAAGTGGTTCGTGACCGTATTCTGAAACAAGAGAAGGGAGATCGAGCATTTGTCGATCTGTTGCTGATGGCGCGTGATTTAGGTGCAACGGGCCTGGATACCTTAGAGGTGGCCTGCGACCTGACCTTGCAAACCGGTATCATAAGCGCAGCCATCGTGCTTAACGAAATGCGCCGTTTAACCGAAAAATCCCAACCAAAAACCCTCAAAGATACGCCAACCTCAACCCCAACATTATCGCTGGAACCGCTGGCCGATTGCAGCCGTTACGATAGTTTACGGAGCTTGCGCCATGTCCATTGATCGTCCTGCACAACTGAAAACGATGCACTTGTTCGGCATGCCTGCCGCTTGGCAAGAATGGCAAACTGAATACGGTTTCCAGCAAAAGCCGGTGATGCCGGAAGTCTGGCTGGATCGCTTGATAGCGGCGGAACAAGCAGATCGACAAGCACGCAGCTTGAATTACCAGCTGAAGGCTGCACGCTTTCCGATTCATCGTGATTTGATGAGCTTTGACTGGCATGAAACACCCTTGCAGCAAGCCCGACTCGATCAACTATCGACTGCGGGTTACATGGATCAAGCCTACAATCTCATTTTAGTCGGTGGAACCGGTACCGGAAAAACCCATTTAGCTACCGGCTTGGGCGTTGCCGCTATACACCAAGGTAAACGGTTGCGTTTTTATAATGCTGTCGATCTCGTCAACCTTCTGGACAAAGAAAAACAACTGGGCAAAGCGGGCAACCTGGCCAAGCAACTGTCTGTTATGGATGCCGTTATTATTGATGAGCTGGGTTATCTGCCGTTTCCCGCATCCGGTGGGGCATTACTGTTCCATCTGATCAGCCAGCTTTATGAGAAGACGTCGTTGATTATCACCACAAATCTTAATTTCGGTGAATGGGTGCAGGTCTTTGGCGATGCAAAAATGACTACAGCACTATTGGATCGCATTACACATCACTGCGATATTTTGGAAACAGGTAACGATTCTTATCGATTTAAACAGAGAAAAAAGGCAGTAGAAACCTGATAACCCTACGCATCAACTGGAAACTTTTCGACGATCTTTCTGGGTATTTTGTGGAAAGTTTTCAAAGCCGTTTGACAAGCAGTGCGCCTTTAAGCAGAAATTGGTCGCGCTGTTCTGAGACACTCAGACGGTAGAGCAGGCGTTCCAATGCGTACCGGGTCAGCAACAGGTTATAATCCAGCTTTTCTGCCCGGGCCTTGTTGAGCAGGCGATCCCGAATCGATGCTCCATTATTTCGACCGCTTATGTCAGACTATCCAGATAGGGGCGCATCACATTGGCGACACGGCATACCTTGGCATAACGCCAAATTTCGTCGCTGTTCATGCGTTTCTCGTGCCAGGCATCGCGCAGTGCTTCCAGGGCGACATCAAGCCCGATTTTGTTGCGGTATTTGAAGCAGTCGGCAACGGTCTTTGCGACGCCGGTGATGCGGATGGTTACGCCATCCACGATGTGCTCCTCGACACCTTCAGTGAGTGCAGCACCGGAAAAACGAACAGTGCGTAGCGGCGGGTACTCAAGCTTGGGGGCTAGAGCCTTGTTTTCGATGGCCAGCCATACTTCGAATGGCGCTTGGGTTGTTAGTCCATGAAAACGTAACGCAGATAGCAGACAGATGAGGCCCTTGGGTACCCTGAGGCTACCTCTGCCAGTGATCCGTAGGCGGATATCTCACGTCCAGGTAGTCCGTAGAGTCCTCTACCGATTCTTTCCAGTTGCCCACGACGAACGGCCCGAGTCAGCGAAACTCGGGGTATTTCCAGCGATTTAAGATCGCTGGGACGAATTAGCCCTCTCAATCTCGCTAGTTCGATTAGTTTATCTGTAGTAGCAACCATATTATCCACAGTGTTACATAACATAGGCACTTGTCAATAACTACCTATGTTATGCAACACTTCTGCAAGGTAAAAAGAAGATCGGTGTCAGGTCTTGATTTTTGCATCATCCATTACAAGGCGCACAGACATTAAAATAATACTTCTTCCATGTATCTCTTTAGTGATCATCAAAGATAACTGAAAGCGTCGGCGCATCGACTAGGCGCTCGGCCCGAAACTCGGTAAGGCGGATTCACCATCAGGCAATCCGCCATGGCTTTGAAGAATATTGGCGTTTTGCTATCGCGAAAACGCCCTACCAAATAACTGGGGTCAGAGCAAAATAAACCTGATCTTCAGCTCTAACTCATTTTCCCTAGCCGACCGCGTGATTTTAGTAGTGATTACCGAATTCCAGACACCATGGATAGCTCGAAGCTTACCATCCATAGCACTGGATGCCCGTTTCCAGACGGGCATGACGGACGCTTATGGATTTAGCTGAAACAGCTTGCTAGTCAGGAGATCTTTTAGAACAAGAAACCTTGAATGATCTTGGCGGATATATAAAATAATTGTAGGTTAGGCGTGCGCCATCATTCAAACAGGCTTTTTCACAGCCGATTCCATTCTCTCCTCCACATAAGGCGCAACATCTTCATAAGCTGCATTAGCCTCTTGCGCAACACTGGAAATCAGGGATTCCTTTTGCAATGCGGCCGATTGAATCCCTGCCAATGTCCTTTGCAAGAAAACAAAATTATGCGCGACCTCCTGATAACCCACATGGGAAGCTTATGCGAACTCACGGTTATTCAGGTGGGTCTCCACCAAATTCAAAGACTCCCTTAATTGATCCAGAGCCATGACCACGCCAACGGATTCATGGATGATTGTCTGATCTGTTTGCTCGATGTCAGCAGATTTTGCGTTAACGATGGAGATGATTGATTCCGGTCTTGGTTTCTCTGCCATATTCACACTCACTCTAGTTAATGATCTTAAGTGTTCTCTGCTCGGTGACGTTTAAAATGAAACGCCAAGCAGGAACAACGTTGATTTGACCCGAGTCTACAACAATTCTGTCTTCTTCATTGCGGGTGACAATGATGCCTGAAGATAATTGCAACTCGGACATTGCCTCGTTAAGCGCGGCTACTTCTCTGTTCTTTGTTTTGGAGTTAGCAATTGACTCGCAGACCTGAACAAGCATCCGGGACCCATCGCTTTCCTTGGCAATGAAATCCACCTCCTTACCCCCTTTGGTTTTAAAATAAAAAATATCGGGAGTTAATCGGCGCAAAGCAGTGAACACTAAGTTTTCCAATAAATGTCCTGAGTTAATGAGGATTCCTGAGCTTAAGGAAGTAACCATGGAGTGATCGATGCAGTATATCTTCTTTGGATTTGTATTCGATCGAGCCAAAGACGCATCAAAAATACGCACCGTGAACATGACGTAGGCGTCTTCAAACCATTCAAGATAGTCGGATACGGCAGATTTTGGCACCTTATGTCCAAGCAACTTGAGATAGCCGGTGAGGTTGTTGATTGAATACAACGACGCGGTGTTGTCGATCAGCCAGTGAGCAAGATCCACAACCGCTCTCGGGTGAGAAATATCATGCCGTTCGACGAGATCACGGAATAATATCGCACTAAAATATTCCTGGTGAATTTTTATCCGTAGCGATTTATCAAGGTTTACAACTTCCGGGAAACCTCCAACCGTCCAGAAATCTTCAAACCCTTTCTGTATAAGAAGTCGTTTCCGCGTCGAAAGCGGCCCCCGATTTTCAATGCCACGGCAATCAAGGAACTCCTGAAAAGAGAAAGGAAAAATTTCCCATGACAAGGCCCGCCCCCGCATCTGCGTCGCAATCTCTTTCGACAACATTTGCGCCGATGAGCCGGTAATGTAAACTTCACATTTTTCTGTTCTCATCAGGCGGTCCACAAAAGGCTCCCAGCCGAGGATCATCTGTATCTCATCAAAAAAACAGTAGATTTTTTCTTTGTTCTTTTTTTCCGGGAACAGTGAGAAGTAAGCTTCGAGTATTGCGGCTAAGCCTTCATGTTGAAGACGGTGTAAACGGTCATCAAAAAAATTAAGGTAAAGGATATTCTGCCTGTCTACCCCGCTGTCGAGTAAGCGCTTCATCAGCTGGAATAGAAAGGTTGATTTACCGCCGCGTCGAACACCTATGCAAACAGTGGCCTTCTCTGTGACGGGCGTCACTTCAATGAGTCGTGGAGTTCCTGTGTTTAAATCAATCTCCTGAAAATCCAGGATTATTTCCTTCAATGTATCGATCATTTTGCCTCTTATCGAGCTGCGGTCGCTAATCCTCATTTAGATGGAGCTGACAAGGTAAACCTGCCAATCCAGAAATTAATATTACCGGATAAGAGCATAACTGGAAATATTTATTACTGATATAGAATAATTGGGCGTTCGAAATAGTTGGGGCCAGAGCAGAATGGCACTTGCTTAAGCTTTTTTTGGGTGCCCAAAGTTTTTGATGCCATATCTGGCTTCAGCTCTTGTTTTGGTCAATAAAGGATAGGGTTTGGTCGTTGCTTGATGGCTCTAGCTCAATTCGTCCAGGTCGGTTTCCAACCCGGTAAGGCGGATTCGCCAACAGGCAATCCGCCATGGTTTTGAAGAATCTTTAAATGCTGTATACCGACATTCGAACCGACAATTTTCGAGAAGATCGCAAGCAGTGATCGACTCAAACCAGCCGGACGCAGTTCTTCAAACCGGACAGTCAGCAATATCGGGATTTTGCGGACTGGATAGCCAGAAAGCAGCCATTGGCGACCACACCCAATCGGCCAAAAAGAGACCGTCAATTGATCAATTGATAACCCTGTCGAACGTCAAATTCCTGCTCTTAACCGGACAGGCTAAAAATAATTAGCAGCTTGTCATTGGCTCAACAAATCAATATGATCTTAATTTTAAAATAGGGTGCAAATTTGTCAACGGCAATTAAATTTTGACCCATTTAACCTTTAAAACGGTAATTTAAAATTGACCCATCCTTAACTGCTTCTAATTCAGTGCTTCTGGTTTGCTCTGGCGGGATCACGGGAAAAATGCCTGCGGTTTTCTTGCCTTTTAATCGATAACTATTACCGCTAATCTGCACAATATGAGCATGATGCAGTAACCGGTCTAATAGCGCTGCGGTTAAGGTCTGGTCATCAGCAAACGCCGTAGCCCATTGGGAGAACGGCAGGTTACTGGTGACGATGACGCTGCCCAGTTCATAACGTTTGGCAATGACATTGAAGAATAGATTGGCTTCGGCACGGCCAAACGGCAAGTAGCCAATCTCATCAATGATCAATAACTTGGGTGATAGCACGCTGCGTTTCAAGTAGGTTTGCAAGGGGTCTTGATGATTGGCAGCCCCCAGTTGCAACATTAAATCGGCAGCGGTCAAAAATCTGACCTTGATAACCCGTTGAATAGCCAAGTAAGCCAGACTGATGGCCAAATGGCTTTTCCCAACCCCGCTGGGGCCAAGCAAGACAATATTTTCTGCACGCTCAATGAAAGCTAAGCTGGTTAATTCCTGTAATTGTTTGCGAGGTGCCCCGGAAGCAAAGGCGAAATCATAATCGCTAAAGTGCTTAACAGCCGGCAAACCAGCCAGTTTCAATAAGGTGGATTGGGTACGTTGCTGCCTGGCGCTCAGCTCCACTTGTAAGAGCGCGTGGAGAAAATCTGCCAGCGTGCTCTGTTGAGCCACGGCCTTATCGGCAATGGCCGGCCATTCGCTGGCCACTGCATGCAGTTTTAACAAATCACAGGCGTCTTGAATGCCCTGTCCGATCAGGTTCATGCCATCCCTCCTAACAGCTGATCATAGAGCGCTAAAGGATGCTGTAGGCTTTCTCTAGGCATACTCTGAGCGATGCGGCCTAAAGCGGGTTTGGCTTCAACACTAGGCCGGTAGGGTAATGCCAGCAAACTACCGCGCTCTTCGATCAATAAATCCTGCGGCTTGGCGCCTGTGGTGCCGTGAACCCGTTGATTAGCAACATCCGCCAACCAAGCGCCTATCTGACCATTCGCGGTAGCCACATCCAGCTCTAAGCCAACTTGTTTCAACGAAGCGGCTAAAGGTGTGATGAAACTGCGTTTCAGGTAACCATTGAAACGTTCTACTTTACCCTTAGTCTTGGCCCGATAAGGCCGGCAAGCACGTGGCTTAAATCCGTAATCCTTAGCCAACTGCAACAGTTGCGCATTCCAGCGATGCTGTCCCTCACCCTAGGCATCGCGTTCAATCATGATGCATTTGGCGTTGTCGAACAGGATTTCGTTGGGTACACCACCAAAGTAGTGCAAAGCCGCTTGAATACCGGCCAGCCAGTCTTCTTGGCGTTCGCGCTCGCTAAAACACACATAGCTGGCCCGGCTATAACCCATGGTCGCCACCAAGGCTTTGAGCTTATGACGACCTCGACTAATAGTGGTGAAGTCCACTTGCAACTGCTGACCGGGCGGCGTTTCAAAACGCACCACCGGCTCTTTAGAATGCTGTTTAAAAGCACGAATATAGATTTTTAAGATACCGTCTTTGCCTTGGTAGCCTTGCGCTTGGACCTCCCGCAAGAGGACCGTTGAAGGTATCCAATCCGGCTTGGCCGCTTCGATGCGTTCACGCAGATACGCTTTAAAAGGATCCAACTTGGAAGTGCGCGATGGCCTGGACGGATAAGTTGGTGTCTTGGTCATATCGCGCAAATAACGGCGTACCGTATTGCGTGATAACTGTAATTTTTTGGCTATGGCTCGTATGCCTAGCCCTTGTTGAGATAATACATGGATGTCCACTAATAACTCCTGAGTCAACATAAGGTTGCACCACTGCTAATCAATAACAGCGGCTATTTTGTCTCAGATGGGTCAATTTTAAATTACCGTTAGTGGGTCATTTTTAAATTGCCGGTGACAAATTATGATAAATGAAGTAAATGCTGTCGCTTTCCGGCAAAACCTTGGGGAAATGCTGAATCAAGTTCAATACCGGCACGATTCAATTTTAATCAAAAAAGACGGCAAACCAGTGGCGGCCCTGGTCGATGCGCAATTGTTTGACCGGATACGCCGCTTCAAAGATCGGTTTGATACGCTCAGCCAACACATAGCCGATGCTTATGCAAACGTGCCTCAAGAAGAAGGGCTAAATGAAATTGATGCTATTGTCTCAGATACCAGGCATTCTCAATTCTAGCTAGCCACAAATTTGCATTGTCCTTGATACCAACGCTTTACTTTCCGGAACTGCCTATCCAAACTAGTGTTTAATTGCGTAAATTAGCTATTGTATTTTTTATCTGACTACCCTGTACCTCTCTTCGGCGCCATTTAAAAGGTTGAGCCTTCTGATTATGCCTTACGATAAAGACCTCAATCGCACTCTTTAACTCCTCAGCACTCCTAAAGCTGGCTCCTTTGAGTGTTTTGCGGGATAAAATTCCAAACCCTATTTCAATCTGATTTAACCAACTGGCTGAAGTTGGCGTAAAGTGAAACTTCACCCGATCCTGATGTTTTTCTAACCACGCGTCGTTTTTCTTATGCGTGCAATAATTGTCCAGTATGACATGTACTTCTTTGTCTTCGGGCACGTCCGCCATGACCAGATCCATAAAGCCTTGAAAGTCCTCGCGCGTTTTAGTCGCCGTGGTCAGTGCTTTGATTTGTCCGGTTGCCACATTCAAAGCCGCAAATAAATTTAATGTTCCATGCCTTTTATAGGTGCTTTTACAGGCGGTAACAATGGTTTTATCTCGCGTTTCAACAAACCTTGTGGCGCGCTCCAAGATTTGAATGCTGGGTTTTTCATCGACACTGATCACCAAAGCGTTCAACGGCGGATTCAGGTATAAACCAATAATATTCGCCGATTTTTCGGTGAATTCAGGATCCGTGCTAACGCACCAACTTCGCGAGCGATGCAAATAAATCCCTTCCTTTTTCAAAACACGCCAAACAGCATGATGACTGGCGTTCAATGCTTCCGCCAACGTCGGACAATCCCATCGCGCCAAACTTTCCGGTGGTCTTTCTTCCAGTTTCGCTAACAAGCGATCCCTAAAGGCTTTTCCATAGGTTTCAGGCTTACCTGGGCGCGGTTCATCATCGAGTCCGGCAAGCCCTTTTTCCGTAAACCGCCTTCGCCATTTGCTGACACGAGGAATCGAACAGGCTAATGTCGCAGCAACATCTTGATTTTGCTTGCCTGTTGCGCACTCTAAAATAATTTGAGCACGCTCGACCAGTCGACGCTCGGCACTATGGCTGCGGACTATTTTTTCAAGCTGGTGTTTTTGTTCGGTGGTCAGTGTTATTTCTATCGCTTTTCTAGGCATAATGCCTAGTATAGCTGATAGACTATGTTATTTCTGCAATTAAACACTAGATACCTGGAAAAATTGTTTCTGCCTAGCGGGGTGGAAGTTTAGAGGTCATCCTTTCCCAATATATTCTGGATGAACTACAACGCGTTCTGCCAAAGCTTAATCATCGTCTTGGCTGGTCAACCCTGGAAACTCGGGATTTCGTCGATAGTTTAGCTTTTCTTGCTGACTTGGTTGACCCTGTTCAAGCCGCCGAACCACTCCTGCGTGATGGGGCTGACCAACCTGTTCTGGGGACATTCCTGGCATCAAACGCCAATTATCTTGTTACGGGTGACAAAGATTTACTGGCGCTATCTGCGCTTTATCCAATTGTTACACCCGCTGAATTTTGGCAATTGCATGGGAATGAAGAGAACCTAATTGTGTTTTATTCCCTGCTTAATTGCCTAGCCCGCTGCTCCCGCAGATATTCTTGCCGGGCTTGGTATTGGTGGTATTGACGTTCTTTTTCTGAAAAAGTGCTTAACGTGCTCATGGCTTGTTTCATCTCCTAAAAGTAAACGGGGGAGACAGGCTAGATGATTACCAAGTCTTGCAATCAATCAACCTGGTAAGGCGGATTCGCCAACAGGCAATCCGCCATGGCTTTATCGAATGTTTAAATGCTGTATACCGACATTCGAACCGACAATTTTCGAGAAGATCGCAAGCAGTGATCGACTGAAACCATCCGGACGCAGTTCTTCAAACAGGACAGTCAGCCTAATCGGAATTTTGCGGACTGGATAGCCAGAAAGCAGCCATTGACGACCTCGCCCAATCGGCCAATTTTTTGACTGTCAGCAGTTGCTGTTCCGGTGTCTGGATTAGCCTCAACAACGGACGTTAATGTAATGCTCAGCGGCGAAGCGTTAGCGGAGTTCGTCTGAGCGTTGGGTTAGGCTGTTTGTATGCTTGGCTACTTCAATGAGATAACGTAATGCTTCATTAACGGCTTCGGCATTTGGAAACGCTGCGATCACGTCAGGCTCTAAACGAACGGTATCACAAAACCTTTTGCGTCCCGGTCCCAGTTTCCTTACTTGTAAGTTTTGTAAATCATACTCGGGCCGTAATTCATCTTCTATTTCACTCTTGTTCATAGGCTTTCCGCTCCGATAGCGTTGCTTCTCTGGCACTGATTAATCGAATGCTTTTGTTACGCTCCATATATGAAACAAACAATAGTCTCCCCTGGGCCGATTCACCCAACAGGATAAAACGGTGTTCTCCGAAGGAATGGTCAGGGTCATAGAAATCTACATACAATGGATCATCAAAAACTGTTTTTGCCTCTTCAAAAGAAACCCCATGCTTTGACAAATTTGCTACCGCTTTGTTTTTATCCCAGTCGTATTTCATTGAAGCCATATCCTTCACGCACATCAGTTTGCACTATATCTGCATTCCTTCTTTTTTAGCAAGTATCTGCATCTACGAGTCACGACTGGGACGTCTCACCTCGCACGGACTAGGCTTGATTCTCAGAGAGCCAAGCCATTACCTCAACAACGACAGTTATATCTGGCGGAAAGACAGCGCCCAAAAAAGCAGGTTACTTTTCATGCATGAATTAAACCTGACCCCTTTTTCGCTTTTTCGAAACGGTTTTCGAGTCAAAAGGGAGTAATGTAGAATGATGATATGGACTCCTCCTCACCCCTAAACGGTGTCAAAATGCACCGACTAACCCGGTAAAGCGGATTCACCATCAGGCAATCCGCCATAGCTTTGAAGAATCTTGGCGTTTTGCTATCGCGAAAACGCCCTACCAAATAACTGGGGTCAGAGCAAAATAAACCTGATCTTCAGCTCTAACTCATTTTCCCTAGCCGACCGCGTGATTTTAGAAGGGATTACCGAATTCCAGACACCATGGATAGCTCGAAGCTTACCATCCATGGCACTGGATGCCCGTTTCCAGACGGGCATGACGGACGCTTATGGATTTAGCTGAAACAGCTTGCTGGTCAGAAGATCTTTTAGAGCAAGAAACCTTGAATGATCTTGGCGGATATATAAAATAATTGTAGGTTAGGCGTGCACCATCATTCAAACAGGCTTTTTCACAGCCGATTCCATTCTCTCCTCCACATAAGGCGCAACATCTTCATAAGCTGCATTAGCCTCTTGCGCAACACTGGAAATCAGGGATTCCTTTTGCAATGCGGCCGATTGAATCCCTGCCAATGTCCTTTGCAAGAAAACAAAATTATGCGCGACCTCCTGATAACCCACATGGGAAGCTT